>NZ_JAJVKW010000003.1:329979-659958 GCF_024198255.1 Myxococcus guangdongensis | reverse complement strand
GGTCTTCATCGTCGTTCCCCCTCCAGTCCATCCAGGCGGGCCCATCCCGCCGTCAATCGAAGACCAGGACGGAGCGCACCCAGCTGCGTGGGTCTCGCTTCATCCAGGCCATCCGCACATCCCTCAGCGCGTTGGCCGCGCGCTCGCCGTGTTGAATCCGCTCCCTCACGGCATTGAAGAAAGGTCCCGCTTCCGCATCCGGTACATCCACGGTCGCCGCGAGCACCGTGCTCGCGCCCGCGTCCAGGAAGGCCACCGGCAGGCTGAAGCGCTCGTACGTCCACGCGGCGCCATGCGCGGCCCGACACGCGCCGAGGATGACCAGCGGCTGGCCGCGCAGCTTCGCCCCGCGCACCTCGCCGGCGGTGAGCGCGTAGCGGCCGCTCGGCTCCGGGGACAGCACCAGCAACGAGGCCTCGGACACGTCCGGGTTCATCAGCCCGTGGGCGTGGACCTCGATTTGCGTCGCGTCCGTCATCGACTCCAGCACGCGTGACGGCGTGGCCTGACGTCCGAGCAACATCGTGGCCTCGTCTCCGGGCAGGCCCGCCCAGCCGCCGAGCATCGGCAGGCCCAGCGCCTCGGGCGCCTGCACATCGGCGACGACGAGGCGGCGAGGAGCCCGCGTACCGGTCGCGACGGGTGGAGCACGCACCGAGTGGTACGCCCAGGCGAGGTCCTCCGGCAGCAGCCCCGCGCGACCATGGAGCGGCGGGCGCGCCACCACCTCCACGGAAGGACAGGCGCGCAGCAGGTCCGCCATCGCGTCGGGGATGAGTCCCTGGAGTTCATCGTGCAGGGGCTCCCTGCGGCTCGCGTCGTGGTGGCCCACGAGCTGACCTTCCGGGCCCCGCGCCAGCACGAAGGTGCGCTCGACGTCCGTGGTGACGGCCAGGACACAGTGCTCGGGGAGCCGTCCGCCCACCTCTTCACCGAAGAGGCGCCATGCCTGCTCGTACTCGCCCGCCTTGGCGGCGGAGAAGAGCAGGGAGGTGTAGCTGTACGCGCGGGCCTTGCGTGCATCCACGCTGGTGGTGGGCAGCTTCGCGGCCTCGGCGATGGATTGGCGGAGCAGGGCCTCGCCTTTCGGCCGGTCGCGCTCGACGACGTAGCGGCCCTCGATGTGCGTCAGCAGCGCCGACTCGCCCGGCGTGAGGTTTCCCTTCTGACGTCGCTCCGCCAGGCCTTGCACGAGGCGCGCATCGAGCGCCGGGTCGGGCTGGAGCCGGGCCAGGTCCGCCAGCGTCTTCGCTCCCGACAACAGCAGGGGCGTCTTGCACGCGAGCGCCTCGCGCATTCGGGCCTGCGCGCTCTCCACGGAGAATGCGTCCAGCAGCGCCAGGGCATCGTTGGCGCGGACGAAGTGACGGATGGTGCAGTCATCGGGGCGCTGGGCCAGCGCCTCGTCCAGATAGCCCCGTGCGAGCGCGGCGTCGCCCTGGTAGCGCGCGAGCTGTCCGAGCTGGAGCAGGAGCTGGGCCTCTCCCCAGCGCGGGTCCGCGCGGTACAGCGCGCGTGCGGCCAGCAGGTGACGCTGGGCTTCGGCCAACCGATGGAGCTGGCGATAGAGGTCACCCAGGTCGGACTCGATGGGGATGCAGCGGTATCCCAGCGGATGCTCCTGGCAACGCGCCGCCGCGCCCAGCAGGAGCTGCTCGGCCTGGAGCAGCTCGCCTCGGGAGATGGCCTGCAGCGCGCGCTCGTGCTCCAGGAGCAGCGTGAACCACGGGTCCTCGAGCTTCGTGACGAGCCGGGAGACCTCGTCCAGGTGGTCCACCACCTTGCTCTCGCGGACGAGTGCACCCAGGAAGAGGTCCTGTTCTCCAGCGCGACGTACGTCCTCGAGGAACGCGGCGAATCCGCCCGAGACCTGGTGGGTGCGGTACAGCTCCAGGTACCGACGGGCGAGGGGCGCGCGGACCTGGAAGTCGCGCGTCAGCGTCCACTGGAGGGCATCGCGAAGGACGGTGCCGCCCGAGTGAGCGTCCAGCGTCGCCGCCATCGGCGCCAGGGTGCGCACGCGCTCCACGGTGGGGGCCGCGCGAAGGGCCTCGTAGAAATACATGCGGAAGATGCCGGGCTGCGCGCGGAGCACGTCATCGGGCACAGGCGCGCCCTCCACGATGAGGGACTGTCCCCACGTCGACGTCTTGCGCCAGTCCTCGGTGCCTCGCAGCCGACCGCGCGCGGACTCGGCGCGAGCGGTCGCCTCCTGCGCCCAGCCGGACTCACCCAATGCAGCCACCGCGTCGAACGACTGCGCGGCCAGCCCCCAGAGCTCCAGGTCACGCAACACCAGCGCGCGGTTCCACAGGGCCTGTGCATGCGTGGGCCGCGAGACGAGGACCCCCTCCAGCAACGCGAGCGCGGAGGCCGAGTCACCGCGGTCCAGCGCCATGATGGCCTGGTCGCTCGCGACGTCCGGCGACGCGGCCGCCTTCGACAGATAGGGCGCGGCCATCTCCGCGTTGCGGCGCACCAGATAGGCCGCCGCGAGGCCGTGCAGGTCACCCGCGGCCTCCAGTCGCGCCAGCTCGCTCAAGGGTGCAGGAGCCGCGCGGCCCGCATCCACCGAAGAGCGCAGAGGCCCATAGGGTCGGTACACGTCCGCGCCCGGATAGCTGACCCGGGCCTCGAGCATGCGCACGGACGCGCTCGTGAGGAACAGCTCGGGCGACACGGGAGCGACACGGCGCGAGCGCAAGCCCGCGAGGATTGCCGCGCCTCCCGCCACCACCACCACCGCCACGAGAACGGCCGACTTCGGCCTCGGAATCCAGGACCCGGACCCTGCATCCACCGGCGTACTCCCCGCGTATGTGCCCTGGCAGCCCATGCCCACTCAACGACAGGTCGCCAGAATCTTCCCGTCACACGCTACGCCGCTTCGAACACCGCGGCGAAAACGAGGCGCCAGGCCACGCCCCCCTGCCGGCTGAAGCGGCCTGGACCGCGGCCACGGAGCACAGGTCCGAGAACCACAGCAGCGCGGATGAATCACCGCACCCCTGTGGTCCTCCAGCCACGCGCACGACTCCGTCCCGGCGAGTCCTCCTGGCCTGCCCCTTGCTCCCAGCGCACGCCCGACACAGCAGGCCCCCCAGTCGTCAGGAGTCCCATGTCCCGCTGCCTCCCCCTCCGCGCAGTGCTCCTCACCCTCCTCGTCACCCCGGGCGCGCTCGCGGCGCCTCCCAAGAAGCCCACGCACCCAGGCTGCTTCCTCGTGATGGACCTGGACTCCGGCGAAGTCACACGCAACGACTCGAAGCTGTGCGCCACGCCGCTCGTCCCGGCCTCCACCTTCAAGGTTCCCCACGCCCTCATCGCCTTGGAGACCGGCGTCGTGTCGAGCGTGGACGAGGTGCGCGAGTGGGACGGCACCCAGCACGCCATCTCGATGTGGAACCAGGACCAGACGCTCGACACCGCGATGCGCCGCTCGGCGCTGTGGGTCTTCCAGGGCACCGCGAAACAGATTGGCCACGAGCGCATGGAGCAATGGCTCATGCGCCTCGACTACGGCAACCGCAAAGCCTCCGGCGACATCACCCGCTTCTGGCTCGGCGGCCCGCTGCGCATCACCCCCGACGCGCAGCTCGACTTCCTCGCGCGCATGTACCGGGGCCAGCTCCTCGTCAGCCCCCGCGTCCTCGAGGCCGTCCAGGGCACGCTCGTCCATGGCCCCGACACCGTCGCCAGCGTCCGTGACGGCATCAACCTGGGAGGCCCCTGGAAGGACAACGCCACCTTGAGCGCCAAGACAGGCTGGCACCTGGACGCCAAGAACGGAGACGTGATGTGGCTGGTGGGACACGTGTCCTCGCCCAAGGGACGCCACGTGTTCGTCAGCGCCGTGAAGCAGCCCGCGGGCAGCAAGTCCCCGCCGCGAAACCTCGCGCTCCCCGCCGCCATCGAGGCGCTCCAGGCGCGCGGCCTGCTCTGAAGCAACCCCGCAAAGACAACGGGCCGCTCCCACTGTCGGGAAGCGGCCCGCGTCGAGCCCCGGCCCCTGTGAAGAGGCCGGGCGTCACAGCGAACTCAGACCGCCTTCAGGCGGCGGGAGCTGGTGCTGGTGGCGGCCTCACGCAGGGCATCCTTGCGGTCGGTGCGCTCCCAGGTGAACTCCTTCTCCGTGCGGCCGAAGTGACCGTACGCGGCGGTCTTCTGGTAGATGGGCCGCAGCAGGTCCAGGCCCTCGGTGATTTCGCGAGGACGCAGGCCGAACGTCTGACGGATGGCCTTGGCGATGCGCTCCTCCGGCACCGTGGCGGTGCCGAACGTCTCCACCATCACGCTGACCGGCTCGGCCACGCCGATGGCGTAGGAGACCTGCACCTCGCAACGACGCGCCAGGCCCGCGGCCACCACGTTCTTCGCGATGTAGCGGCCCATGTACGCCGCCGAGCGGTCCACCTTGGACGGGTCCTTGCCGCTGAACGCGCCGCCGCCGTGACGGCCCATGCCGCCGTAGGTGTCGACGATGATCTTCCGGCCCGTCAGGCCCGAGTCGCCCATGGGGCCACCCACCACGAACCGACCCGTGGGGTTGATGTAGAACTTCGTCTTGTTGTCGATGAGCTTCTTGGGGAGCGCCTTCGCGATGACGTCCTCGCGGATGGCCTCCTGGATGCGCTTGTTGGAGATGTCGTCCGAGTGCTGCGTGGACACCACCACCGCGTCGATGCGCACCGGGCGGCCCTCGCGGTACTCCACCGTCACCTGGCTCTTGCCGTCCGGGCGAAGCCAGTCGTGCTGCTTGCGGCGCACGTCGGCGAGCTTGCGCGTGAGCGCGTGCGCGTAGTGCAGCGGGGCGGGCATCAGCTCCGGCGTCTCGTCGCACGCGAAGCCGAACATCATGCCCTGGTCACCGGCGCCCTGCTCCTTCTTGTTGTCCACGCCGCGCGCGATGTCCTGGCTCTGGCCCTCGATGGCCACCATGACGCCGCACGTGTTGCCGTCGTAGCCCATCGAGCTGTCGGTGTAGCCGATCTTGCAGATGGTGCTGCGCACGATGCGCGGGATGTCCACGTACGTGTTCGTCGTCACCTCACCCGCGACGATGGCCAGACCCGTCTTGACCAGCGTCTCCACCGCGACGCGCGCCTGGGGGTCCTTGGCGATGATGGCATCCAGGACGCCGTCGGAGATCTGGTCGGCGATCTTGTCCGGGTGTCCCTCGGTGACGGATTCAGACGTGAAGAGGAAGTCGGTAGGCATGTCGGCTCTATGAAAGAAGGAGGCGCATACGACGCGCGAAGGGCAGGACACTAAAGTGTGGTCCTGGGGGAGTCAAACAGCCATCAATGCCCGTACATTCGCGGGCGCCCCCTGGGCAAACGGGCAGGGTCGGAAGCCCTCGCCCCGCATGGGGATGAATTTCGCGAGGCGCCCGGCGTTCTCCTGGGCTAACAGAACGCCGAGCAATCCCGTTGGAGGACTCGCCCGACATGAACACCCGCTTCCGTACCCTCTCCCTCCTGGTCGCCTTCGCCTTCGCACTGCCCGCCTCCGCCGCGGCGCCGAAGAAGGACGACCCGGTCGTCAAGCCCGTGAAGACGGTGGTGTCGTCCGTGCGCTACGAGCGAGACGCCGCGGCGCTCAAGCTCTTCGGCGGTGAGGAGCAAGGCAAGTACCTGCTCGGCGACGAGTGGGCCAAGGGCACCGACGCGCAACGCAAGGAGTTCGTCAGCCTCTTCCACGGCCTGTTCGCGAAGATTGCCTTCCCGCGCGTGCGCGAGAACTTCAAGTCGCTGGAGGACATCGTCTACTCGCCCGCCGAGGTGAAGGGCGAAGAGGCCACCGTGGACTCGGTCGTCTTCATCAAGCACCCGCTGAAGACGCAGGAGATGAAGCTGAAGTACCGGCTGGTGAAGGACGCGGCCGCGTGGAAGGTGGTGGACGTGACGGTGCTCGGCTCCTCCATGCTCCAGGACATCCGCGACACGCAGGTGCAGCCGCTGCTCAAGCAGGGCGGCTGGGAGCTGCTGCTGGGCCGCATGCGCCAGGAGCTGGCGAAGAAGTAGCCGCCGCGCCCACTCCCGGCGACCAGGCCACCAGGCCCCAGGTCGCCGGAGGGGTTCCGAGGGGATGCCGGGCTGGCGTAGTCTGGCCCTCCCCCTCTGGCCTGGTTGATGACCGCCTCCCTCTTGGTTCCCCCCCCGAGCCGCTCCCAGCATGGCCCCTCCGAGCGGGAGGTCGACGCGTTCTGCATGCAGTACGCGCCCCGAACGCCGGGCCACCCCGCGGTGCGGGACTTGTACCGGCTGCTGCGCGACGTCCCCGAGGACGGCCTGGAGGCGCGGCTCGCCTGGGTGGAGCGGTGGATGGCGTGGCTGCGCGAGCGCCTCCCCGCGCACGCGCTGGTGGACGAAGCCGAGCCGGAACAGCCCCCCGCCGACGCGCGCCTGACGCTGATGGTGCGCGTGGTGGAGGGCGAGCCCGCCATGCGCGCGAGCCTCACCGCCCTGGTGTCCGGCGTGTGCGACGGCAGCCGGGGACTGAAGCTCTTTGCCCAGGTGGGCCTGCCCGCGGGCCAGGGCTTCTTCGCGGAGGCGTCCGACCGGCTGGCCCGCGCGGTGATGCCCGCGCCGCCCGAGCCCGGCAAGCTGTCGGAGCTCCTGCTGCGGCTATTCCCCGTGCCCGAGGACGCCAGGTGGCTTTCGCACCTGTCACCCGCCCTGCTCGCGAAGCTGTCCGCGCTGGTGGGCGAGCCGCGTCCCCCCCTGCCCCAGCCGGGCGCCCGCGTGCGCGCGGACCTGATGGACGCGCTCCTGCTGCTGGCCCTCCAGACGGCGGCGCTGGGCACCACCGAGGACGTGAGGGATCGCGCGCCGGAGACGCCCCTGCGCGCCTCGCCCTTCCTGAGGTTGCGGTTGGTGTGCGACGCGGTGCTGGCGCGCGACGCGGCCCAGGACACGCTGCGGGACTTGAGCACGTGCGTGGACGACTGCCGGCAGGTGGTGGGCAGCGTGTCGCGACACCTGGAGGAGGCGGGCGTCAGCGTGGACCTGGTGTACCGGCTGGAGCGCATCCGCCGGAGCCTGGAGCGAATGGAGGCCATCGCCCGGGTGCTGGGCGCGCCCCGGGGTGAGCCGCGCTGGCGCGAGGCGCTGGGCCTGTTGTCGGACCTGCTGCGGCGGGCGCACGCGGACCGCTCGGTGGTGGAGCTGGCGCGGCGCAACGTGCGGATGCTGGCGCGCAAGATCATCGAGCGCGCGGGCCACTCGGGCGAGCACTACATCACCACCACGCGCCCGGAGTTCCACGCGATGGTGCACTCCGCGGCGGGGGGCGGCGTGGTGACGGCCGTGGCCGTGGCCGGCAAGTTCCTCATCACCGCGGTGCCGCTCGCGCCCCTGTTCGCGCTGCTCGGCGTGGGGCTCAACTACGCGGTCGCCTTCATGTTCATCCAGGCGCTGGGCTTCACGCTGGCCACCAAGCAGCCCTCCGTCACGGCCGCCACGCTCGCGGGCGCCATCGGCGAGGGCGCGCGCGGCGACCGGCTCTCCAGCCTGGTGGACATCATCCCGCGCATCACCCGCTCCCAGCTGGCCGCCTTCGCGGGCAACCTGGGCTGCGTGCTGCCCGCCGCCGTGGTGCTGGCCCTGCTGTGGCAGGTGGCCACGGGGCACCCGTTCCTGAGCCCCGCCAAGGCCCAGGCCACGGTGGCCTCCATGCACCCGTGGAAGAGCGGCGCGCTTTTGTACGCGGCCTTGACGGGCGTGCTGCTGTGGCTGTCCAGCGTGGCGGGCGGGTGGCTGGAGAACTTCGTGGTGTACCGGAGGCTGCCGGAGGCGCTCGCGCACCACCGCCTGGCGCGGCGGCTCTTCGGGGACAAGGGCGCGCGGCGGCTCGCCGAGGGGCTGGAGCACACGGCCTCCGGCCTGGGCACCAACGTGACGCTGGGCTTCCTGCTGGCGCTGATGACGATATTGGGGCGCTTCGTGGGGCTGCCCCTGGACATCCGCCATGTCACCTTCGCGCTCGGCGGCCTGGCCATGGCGGGCTCGGCGCTGGGCCCGCAGGGGGTGCTCCAGCCGGACTTCCTGTGGGCGCTCGTGGGCGTGGGGCTCATCGGGTTCATCAACTTCGCGGTGTCGTTCAGCCTGGCCCTGGGGGTGGCGGTGCGCGCGCGCGACGTGCCCAGCTCGGAGGCCCTGCCGTTCCTGCGGGCGGTCGTCGCCCGCTTCCTGTCGGCCCCCCGCTCGTTCTTCCTGCCCCCCGGGGAGCCCCCGGCGCTCACGGCCAACACCGCCCTGGAACACGGCGGCCCCTGACGGGGCGTTTATTCCCAGGTTTCGAGCGGGGCTCCCCCGTGGCCCGGGAGCCGGCCGGGCAAGTCATGCCGCGCTTCCGGGTCCGGGCGTTTGCCGCTAGGGTCGCCGCGAATGAGCGGCGCTCCTCGAAACCCGAACTCCCATTCTCGCTTCGCCTACAGCTTCGCGAGACTGCTGGTCCGCCGGCCTGGCACCGTCCTGGCCGTGCTGCTGACGCTGCTGGCCGTGTCCACCTGGGCCACGCTGCAGCTGCGCATCAACTCGAACCAGCTCGACCTCATCTCCCAGGACCTCCCGGAGGTGAAGGACGTCAAGCAGGTCATCGACATGGTGGGCGGCAGCGGCTTCCTGATGCTGGCCCTGCGGTCGACGGACGAGGCCGCCATGAAGCGCACGGCGGACGACATCGCCGGCATGCTCCAGGCGGACAAGGAGCACGTGCGCACCGTCAGCTACAAGCTGCCGGTCGAGTTCATCCAGCAGAACATGGTCCTCTTCGTGAAGACGGAGGACCTGGTGGAAGGCAAGCGCCGCATCATGGCCTTCCTCGAGGACAAGCTGCGCCGCAGCAACCCCTTCTACATCGACATGGGCGCCACCAAGCCCGTGGAGCTGAACCTCCAGGACCTGGTCGACAAGTACTCGTCCGTCGGCAAGAAGAGCATCCGCGACGACTACAACATCTCCGCCGACAAGAAGATGGTGCTCATCCTCATCAAGCCGATGTGGGACACCACGGAGATTGGCAAGACGAAGGACTACCTCGACAAGCTCAACAAGGACCTGGCCGCGTACTCCGCGCAGGACGGCAAGCCCAAGCTCGTCGAGGACTACAAGCTGATGGGCGACTCGAAGACCATCGCCTACGGCTACACCGGCTCGTACAAGACGACGGTGGATGACTCGTTCGCGATTGAAGAGTCGCTCGAGCCCGTCACCATCATCGCGCTGGTCACCATCTTCCTCATCACCATCGTCTTCTTCCGGAAGCTGGCGCCCACGTTCATCGTGGTGAGCGGCACGGTGATTGGCACCCTCTACACGCTGGGCTTCACCTACGCGACGATTGGTGAGCTCAACATGATTACGTCCATCCTGGGCGGCATCCTGATGGGCTTCGGCATCGACTACGGCATCCACTTCACCTTCCGCACGCGGTTGGAGCTGGGCGCGGGCAAGCCGTACGACGAGGCCATCGTGGATGCCTTCGTCAACGCGGGCCGCCCGGCGGCGGTGGCGGCGGTGGTGACGGGTGGCTCGTTCTTCGTGCTGATGGTGAGCGAGTTCCGCGGCTTCAGCCAGTTCGGCTTCCTGGCCGGCTGCGGCACGCTCATCCTGGGCCTGACGCTGTTCGTGTGGAGCGCTTCGCTGCTGGCGCTGTTCGGCCGCATCAACCCGGCGTGGCCCAAGAAGCTCATCGGCGAGATGAAGCCGCCGCCGACCAACTCCGCCACGGGCCAGGAGCTGCGCATCCCCCGCCCCGGCCTGGTGCTGGGCGTGAGCACCGC
Source organism: Myxococcus guangdongensis (assembly GCF_024198255.1). Lineage (NCBI taxonomy): Bacteria > Pseudomonadati > Myxococcota > Myxococcia > Myxococcales > Myxococcaceae > Myxococcus > Myxococcus guangdongensis. Next base: position 650,174 of record NZ_JAJVKW010000003.1, on the reverse strand, counting down.
GCTGGTCGCGCTCATCTGCGCGGCGGCCGTCCCCTGGGCCGGCACGGGCGAGCCGCCCGAGGGCAACGTGGGCTTCTTCGAGCGCGTGAAGCACGGCGTGGGCTTCAACTACAACACCCGCGCGCTCATCCCGGACGGCATGTCGTCGGTGTTGCTGCAGGATGAAATCAACGCCCGCTTCAACATCTCCAGCGACCCCATGGCCATCTACACCAAGGACCTGGACGAGGCGGAGGGCATCTACCGCGAGCTGACCGACCACCCGGAGAAGTACCCGTCCATCGACCAGGTGGTGAGCGTCTTCACCTTCGTGCCGCCGGAGGCCACGGCCAAGGCCAACGAGAAGGTGCTGCAGGAGTGGAAGCAGGACATGGCCAACCTGGAGGCGCGTGGGTTCTCCATCGCCGCGCTGCCGCCGGAGATGCAGGAGAACGCCACCTTCTTCATGAAGGTGCTGGATGCCAAGCCGTTCGACGTGCACGGCGTGCCGGCCAACTACAAGAGCCAGTTCCAGAACCTGCCCAGCGCGCAGCCGGAGAACCGGGGCTGGCTGACGTTCATCTACTCGAGCGTGGACCTGTTCGACGGCCAGAAGATGATGCAGTTCGCCGACGAGACGCGCGCCATCCGCGCCACGTACCACCCGGGCCGCTTCGACCAGGACGACTTCGACCCGAAGACGGAGACGGCGCAGAAGGAGTTCCGCGCCGCGGGCGCCACGCAGCTGTACGCGAAGCTGGCGCGCATCGTGCTCTGGGACGGCAAGGTCACGGTGGTGCTCACCGCGCTGTGGATTCTGGCGATGCACTTCCTGGACTTCCGCAACGCGAAGCTGGCGCTGGCGTCCGTGATTCCGCTGGGCGTGGGCGTGGCGATGATGCTGGGCATCATGTCGCTCGTCGGCCTGCGGCTGAACTTCATGAACATCATCATCCTGCCCATCCTCCTGGGCTTCGGGGTGAGCCACGGCCTGTACCTGCTGCACCGCTTCCTGGAAGGGACGTCCCCGCTCGTCGCGCTCAGGAGCGTGGGCGCGGCGGTGGCGTCCTCCACGCTGACGGCGGTGGCGGGCTTCGCGGCGCTGTTGGCCGCGGCGCACAACGGCCTGCGCTCCATGGGCATGGTGGCCTGCATCGGCCTCATCACCACGCTGGTGGTGTCCTTCACCGTGCTGGCCGCGGTGATGCAGCTCATGCATGACCGCCGCCAGCGCGAGGCCCCGCCGGGCGACGGCACGGGCAGCGCCTCCGGCGGCGAGGATGGCTCGACGCGGGCGGCCTGAGCGGGCGCGCCCGCCGGGCATCCCACGTCACACAACGCGCGGTAACGAGGCCCCCTTCTCCTTCGCGGGACAAGGGGGCTGGGAGAGGGAGACATCATGAGGCTGATGCGATGGGCGCCCGTGCTCGGGCTGGGATTGCTCGCGGGCTGCTCCGCGGTGAAGAGCCACCGCGTGCGTCCGGACTACGCGCAGGTGGACCGCAAGGAGACCAAGCGGCTGGTGGTGGTGGCGCAGCCCCTGCCGGACGAGAAGCCCGCGGTGGGGGAGCTGTGGAGCCTCATCGCCCGCCAGTGGGTGAACCAGAACCGCGACTTCATCGTGAAGGACAACGTCGCGCTGCCCGGCCGCCCCACGGACGCCGCCTTCAAGGAGCTGTGCACCGAGGGCGTGGAGGGCGTGCTCTGGCTGGACCCGACCATCCAGCTCAAGGGCGACGGCGCCGAGGCCCAGGTGAAGGCGCAGCTGTTGCGCTGCCGCGACGGTGAAGAGGTCTGGGCGGCGGAGGCCGCGGGGAGCTGGGGGTCGCGCGACGAGGACTACGCGGCGCGCGTGCAGAAGTTCAGCCAGGAGCTGGGCGAGGAGGTGGCGCCGTACGTCGTGCCCACCACCAAGCTGCTCGCCGCCACGCTGGACACGCTGCCCAATCCCGAACTGACGGAAGCGGACAAGGACGAGAAAATCGAGCTGGGTGAGTAGGCTCCTCCCATCGTGGTGGAGGAGAAGCTCATCGTCATGAGGCTCGGCGTCGCGGCGCTCCTGGGCGCCGTGCTCGGCCTGGAGCGCGAGCTCAACGGCCAGGCCGCGGGGCTGCGCACCCACATCATCGTGTCGCTGGGTGCGTGCCTCTTCACGCTCGCGGGCATCTTCGTGGAGACGTCGCTGGGACAGGACTCACCGAAGGGCTCGCAGACGGACATCAGCCGCGTCGCCAGCCAGGTGGTGGTGGGCATCGGCTTCCTGGGCGCGGGCGCCATCATCCGGGACAACGGGCAGGTGAAGGGGCTGACGACGGCGGCCAACCTGTGGCTCACCGCGTCCGTGGGGCTCGCGGTGGGCATGGGCTTCCACTGGGCGGCCGTCACCACGGTGGTCATCGCCCTGGTGGCGCTCGCGGGCCTGCGCCCCCTGGAGAAGGCCATCCGGAGGTACCGCGCCCGCAAGGGCCTGAAGGTGGAGGGCCGCGTCCCGGAGCCCTCGGACGACGAGAGCCCGGAGTGAACGCGCCGCGCCCTACCTGTCCCAGTCCGCCGGGGCCGCGCCCAACGCCCCCGTCGCGTCGTGCTGCAGCGGCAGTCGCCGGGCCACCTCGCCGCGCGCCGCCAGCACGTCCGGCCTGACGCCGGGCAGGCTGGCCAGGTCCTCGCGCAGGTACACGTCGTCCCGGTCGATGTCCGTCACGTCCGAGAAGGACACGCGGTAGTCGCGTGGGAAGTAGCTGCCTTTCTCGATGAGGAACCCCGCCGCGTCCACGGCGGTGATGAAGCCCAGGTTCTCCCCGTCCCTGTCCCTGGCCGTCATGCCCTTCTGGATGTCCGCTGGATTGAACACGCCCGCCTCCCGAAGTCCGGTGCCGAAGGGGAAGTTGGGCATGGCCGCCCTCCTGCGGCATGGGACCTCCGCTCGGCGGGCGGGCAGCCGGGCCCTCGCCTCGCGCCCCGGAGCGCCCGAGGTGCGAGGCGGACTTCAGCCCGTGGTGCGTCCGGACGGCGAGTCGCCCGGAGCCTCATGGGCGGCGGGCGCCGGCTCCGGCGCGTCGACGAAGCGCCGGTCCATCTCCGTGCGCACGAAGCGCTCGATTTCCTCGGCGGTGGTCAGCTCCATCGCCTCGCGCAACAGCTCCGTCGCGTCCTTGCGGCTCACCCGGCGCAGGAAGCGTTTGACGGCCGGAATCTGCCCGGACGTCATGGACAGCTCGTCGAAGCCGAGCGCCAGCAGCACCAGCGTGTAGAGCGGATCTCCCGCCATCTCCCCGCACATGGACACGGGGATGTTGGCCGCCTTGGCCGCGTGGACGATGGTCTCCAGCATGCGCAGCACCGACAGGTGCAGCGGACGGTAGAGGTAGGCCACCTCGCGGTTCTGGCGGTCGATGGCCAGCGAGTACTGGATGAGGTCGTTGGTCCCCACCGAGAAGAAGTCCGCCTCCTGCGCCAGCCGGTCGGCAATCACCGCCGCGCTGGGCGTCTCCACCATGATGCCCACCGGGAAGCGCTTGCCCACGGGCACCCCCGCGCGGCCCAGCTCGGTGCGGCACGCCTCCAGCTCGCTCCGCGCCTCGCGCAGCTCGCTCACCCCGCAGATGAGGGGGAACATCAGCCGCAGGTTGCCGTGCACGCTGGCGCGCAAGAGCGCGCGCAGCTGGACGCGGAACAGCTCCCGGTTGGACAGGCAGTAGCGGATGGCCCGCAGGCCCATCGCCGGGTTGGGCTCCTTCTCGTGCTTCGTCTTGCCCGGCACCTTGTCGCCGCCCAAGTCCAGCGTGCGGATGGTGACGGGCTTGCCGCCCATGGCCTCCAGCACCTGCCGGTACGCGCGGTAGTGCTCCTCCTCCGTGGGCGCCGTCTTGCGGTCCAGGAACATGAACTCCGTGCGGTACAGGCCGATGCCCTCCGCGCCGTGCGCCAGGAGGGACGGAATCTCCTCCAGGAACTCCATGTTGCCGTTGAGCCGGATGCGGAAGCCGTCGGTGCTCACCGCCTCCAAGTCCTTGGTGGCCAGCGCCAGCTGCTCGGCCTCCTGGTGGCGGCGCTGCTCCTCGCGGAAGCTCTGGAGCTGCTCCTCCGTGGGGTTCACCAGGATGATGCCCCGGGTGCCATCCATGGCCACCAGGTCCCCGGGCGAAATCTGCTCGCTGGCGCGGCCGGCGCCCACCACCGCGGGCGTCTCACGCGCGCGGGCGACGATGGCGGTGTGGCTGGTCTGTCCACCCAGGTCCGTCACGAAGCCCGCCACGCGGCCACTGCGCGCCATCAGCGATGCGTCCGCGGGCGGCAGGTCATGCGCGACGACGATGGCCTCCGCGGGGACCTCCACCTCCTCGTCCACCACCTGGCCCATCAGGTTGCGGATGATGCGGTCCGCCACGTAGTCCACGTCCGAGCGACGCTCGCGGAAGTACTCGTCCGGGATGTTGTCGAACAGGTGCTTGATTTTGCGGGCCACCCGCCGGACGGCCCACTCGGCGTTGATGCGGTCCTCGACGATGAGCTGGTTGACGGCGTCCACCAGCATCGGGTCGTGGAGCATCAGCCGGTGCGCCTCGAGGATGAGCGCGTGGTCGCTGCCCTCGGTGCGGGTGATTTGTTCCTTGAGCTCGGCGAGCTGGCGGTCCGACAGGTCCACCGCCGTCTTCATCCGCATCCGCTCGGGCTCGACCTCCGCCTCCGCCAGCCGCAGCTTGGGCGTGCGGATGCGTTTCCTGTCCAGGATGAAGGCGTGGCCGACCGCCACGCCGGGTGAGGCGCCGATGCCCATCAACCTCAGTGTGGGAGTGGCCTGGCTGCTCACGTGTCTTTGTTCCCTCCCCGTCCTACCGCATTTGCATGGTCACCCGTCACTTGGACTCGCCAAAACGGTCGGCGATGAGCTTTGCCAACTCCTGGAGACACGCGTCGGCGTCGTCTCCCTTACAGGTCAGCTTCACCTGCACCCCCTGGGCGGCCGCCAGCATCAGCACCCCCATGATGGACTTGGCGTTGGCCCGCTGTCCCTGCGCCTCGATGAGCACGTCGCTCTTGAAGCGGTTGGCCACCTTGACCATCTGCGCCGCGGCCCGGGCGTGCAGCCCCAGCTCGTTGATGATCTCGTATGTTCCCTCGGCCACCGTTGCCATTCGCGACTCCTACCTCTCGTCTTAAAGGAAGGCACCCGCCGCGCAGGCCAGCGTCGCCGCGAGGTAGAGCACCACGTAGTTGGGCACCCGACGGCTGACCAGCACGTAGGATGCAACCCCCAGGGCCAGACACCCGGCCGCCAGGAAGGGCGCGTACGCCCCACCGGCATTGGCCCCGAAGGACACGGCCAGCCACGCCGCCAGCCCTCCGGCGCACAACGCCGCCACCGTCCGCAGCCGCGCCCCCCGGGCCGGCAGGTTGGCCTTCGCCACCGCCTCCACCAGCCGGTCCCCCAGGGTGAGCCCCAGCCAATACAACCTCACCCGGAGCAGCAGGTGCACCAGGTTGTAGAGCACCAGGAAGACGGGCACCGCCCACAGGCCCAGGAGCGGCACCAGCGCCGCCCCCACCGCGCCCGCCGCGGGCTTGAGCGACAGCCAGAAGAACCCGTCCCCCAGCGCCGCCAGCGGCCCCATCAGCGCCGCCTTGAAGGCCACCACCTTGTCCGGGGTCTCCTCCCCCCGGCAGATGCGCTCCTCATGGAAGACGACGCCGCCGACAATCGCCGCGGCGACATAGGGGTGCGTGTTGAAGAAGACCAGGTGCCGGCGCACCGCCTCCTCGCGCGCGGAGCCCGCCGCGTACAGCCGCTCCAGCGCGGGGAACACCGCGTAGGCCAGCCCCAGGTTCTGCATGCCCTTGGGGTTCCACGAGGCCTGCAGGAAGAGCGAGCGCATGAAGACGCGCAGGAGCACCCCCCAGGGGAGCGTGGTGTCCGGAGCGCTCACGCGTCATGCCCCTGGAGCACGTAGAGCACCACGGCCACCGTCACCGCCGCGGCGCCCAGGGCCGCGTAGAGGGGCGCCTTCTTCGCGTGGCTGCCCTGCGCCGCGATGGCCGCCGCCACCGACGCCATGGCCGGCCAGGCCCACGCCAGCCCCCGCACCAGCATGGACGGCAGCGACTGGAGCACCGGCTCCACGAAGAAGCCCGCGAGCGCGCACAACGACGTCAGCACGCCGTACACCACGAAGTGCGGCCACATGCCCCACAGGTTCTGCCGCATGGCGCGCGTGAGGTTGCCGGTCTCCGCGGAGGCGAGCGCCACGCGCGCCAGCCGGGCCGAGTAGCCCTCCAGCAGCCGGTCCGCGCGCCGCCCCACCCGGCCCATGCCGATGAAGAGCAGCACCGCCAGGGACCAGATGGCCGGCGTGGAGCCCGCGCCCGAGGCCAGCGTCATCGTGCACGCCGCCGCGCTGGTGGCGGTGGCCGCCAGCGTGTCGTTCTCCGGCAGGGACGCGCCCAGGTTGGCGGTGCCCAGGAAGAACAGCTCCAGGAGGAGCCCCACGCCCAGACCCGAGGGCACGTCGTTGAGCAAGAGCCCCATCACGGCGGAGGCCACCAACGGGCGCGACAGCATGGCCTGCAGGAACGCCTTGCGCTCCACGGCCACCAGTCCGCCCCACAACCCCGCGAGCGCCACCTGGGTCCAGAGGACGCTCACGTGTTCACCCGGCCTTCACCCACCGCTCGGAGAGGTCCGGTAGCTCCACGGGCTTCTCCGCGGGGACGGCGCGGGCCTCCACGCGCACGCCCTGCTCGGCCAGTTGCTGCAGCGTGCGCAGCTCCGCCTCCGCCAGGAACACCGACGGGGACACCTGCCGGCGCCCCGTGCCGAAGTGCACGTTGCCCAGGTTGAGCTCGCCCAGGTTCAGCCCGTGCGCGTACGCGAAGGGCACCGAGGCCACGTCGCGCAACAGCACCAGCGTGCGCACCCCGTCCTTGGAGAGGGCGGCGAAGTCCACCTGGGACAGCGGGAGGATCTGCACCTCGATGGCGCTCTGCACCGCGAGCGCCATGGCGGCGCGGATGAGCGGGCTGGAGGCAGCCTCGTCATCCGCGACGACGACGCGGGAGACCTTGAGGTGCGGCAGCCAGGCCTCGACGACCTGGCCGTGGATGAGGCGGTTGTCGACGCGGACCAGGGTGATCACAGCCGTCTCGAATCGCCGACCCGCGCCACTTGGTCAAGTTCGCGGCTGCTGCTGAGCCTCGCGAAGCAGGGCGGATGCACAGGTGATGTTGCGCTGACCATAGGACGCGAGCTGGTTGGCCATCTCCGGGAGGGTCATCTGCTCGGAGCGAAGCGAGTTGGCCTTGAGGAGCATGGGCAGGTTGACGCCCGCCAGGACCTCCAGGTTCATGCGCTGACACATCATCAGCGACTCCTTACAGGGCGTACCTCCGAACAGGTCCGCGAGGATGATGACGCCATCACCCGTGTCCACGCGCGACACCGCCTGCTTCATCTTCGCGCGGAGGTCCTCGACGGGAGTCCCCGGCTCGATGTTGCAGGTTGCCACCGCGGGGAGCTTCCCCACGATCTGTTCCGCGGTGGAGACCAGCTCCTCCGCCAAACGCCCGTGCGATGCGACGACGAGGCCGACCATGTTCACTCCTGACCAACCCCCCGAGGCTGCGTCCTACGCCTGAACGGCATCTTGCGCAACCTCGGCGAAAGTTTCCGCCCTGTACCCGTAGCTAAGCTCTCACGTCTTGTCTCGAAAGGTAAGACGCCATTGCTTCCCGTGCCCGAAATTTCGGGTCCGGCCGCGCGCAGGGCTGTCGCCTGCCGGACGTGGGAGCAACACCTGCTGCCCCACGCGGATTCAGATGCGGTGGAAGTATCGCGGATGCGTGCGGCGTGGTTGCGCGTGACACCGCGCCCGCGCGCTCTCTCGGAAAGCGAGGGGGCAGGCTGTGCACCCCGCGCGCTTGTTGACGCTCGTCCGCAAGCTCGCCCCACCCTCGGGGGCATGGTTGACTGCCGCGTCGACGGCACGCCCCTGTAGCACCGCGTGCGTGCGGGAGGAGCCAAGCGTGGCGAAGAACAAGCTGCTGAAGCAGGGCGATGTGCTGCCGGACGTGACACTGACGGGCCCGGGCAATCAGCCGGTGCGCCTGAAGGACCTGGTGGGACAGAAAGTGCTCGTCGTCTACTTCTACCCGCGCGACGACTCACCGGGTTGTACGGTGCAGGCCTGCGGGTTGAGGGACCAGTACGAGGACTTCGTCGCGGCGGGCGCGGAGGTGGTGGGCATCAGCGCAGACTCGGTGGCGTCCCACCAGGGCTTCGCCGCCAAGCACCGCCTGCCCTTCTTGCTGTTGAGCGACGCGCAGGGCACGGCGCGCGAGGCGTTCGGCGTGGGCACGTCGTTCCTCGGCATGCTGCCCGGCCGCGTCACCTTCGTGGTGGACCGGCAAGGCATCGTCCAGGACAGCTTCGAATCCCAGATTCGCGTGGGCGAGCATGTGCGCCGCGCGCTGGAGCTCGTCCGCTCGCTCGCCCCCAAGAGCGCCGCTGCTCCCTGAGGAGCGACGCAACCGGTGCACGCGCGCGCCAGGGCCGATACCGCGGCCGCACGCGCGCGTCCCACGGGCGAACACCTTGCGCGAGCCCCGCGGCGCGCTCCCACCCCACGCCTTCGGCAACCTCGCGAAGTGCATGGGGTTTCGCGCCCGGGAAGGACATGGCCCACGCCTTGCTCATGTGTCCGGATGCCACGCGATGGACGCGCGGCACCACGCAAGGAACACACGCCATGAACACCCAGACTGAAAGCCTCTATGACGCCGTCCTCTTCGCGCTCGGCCCCGTCGTGCTCGGCTACGCCGTCGGCATGGTGGCGCTGCTCGTCGCCTACGCGCGCCCGTAGCCCCTCCGACATGTCGGGCCTGGACGGGGTGGAGTGAACGGAGCTATAAGCTGAATAGCGCGACAGGGCCGCATTCTCTGAATGAGGACCGCCGCGCGCTCCGCGAAGTCACTCCCCAAAGCAATCCCCGAAAGGAAGTCCCCGACATGAGCCTCAGCTCAGGTGGTCGCCTCAATTGGTGGATGGGTGCCGTTGTCAGCGTGTCGCTGCTGGGCGCGTGTGGTGCGCCGGACGAGCGTGCGGGAGAAATCCCCACCGAGGGCGAGAGCGCGCGCGACGCGGTCGCGGGTGATGTGGCGGTGAAGCTGTCGGTGCCGAGCCAGTCCTACGCGGCGCGCGAGGGCGTCAGCGTGCAGGTGACGCTCACGAACGTGTCGCGGGACACGGTGCGGGTGCTCAAGTGGCACACGCCGACGGACGGCATCAAGGAGGACCTGTTCCAGGTGACGGTGGACGGGCAGAAGGCGGAGTACAACGGCCGTCACTACAAGTGGGCCACGCCGGCGACGACGGACTTCCTGCGCCTGGCGGCGGGCGAGAGCGTCTCCTACACGGTGGACCTGGCCACCATCTACGACTTCGCGAAGACGGGCAGCTACAGCATCCGCTACGACTCGGAGGGCCACCACTCGGACGAGGGCCACCAGGGCCTGTCCCAGCTGGCCTCCGACAGCCTGAGCGTGTTCGTGGAGGGCCGTCAGTTCCAGCCGCCCGTCGCCTGGGGCCATGACTCCGTCTCCGCGCAGGCGCTGTCCACGTCGAGCTGCACGGGCTCGCGCCCGGCCTCCACGGTGACGACGGCGTTCAGCACCGCGCAGTCGATGACGAACGGCGCCGTCAACTACCTCAACGGCACCATCGGCTCGCGCTTCACGACCTGGTTCGGTCCGAACAACGCGACGAACGTGAACCTCATCAAGGCGCACTTCGCCTCCATCAAGAACGCGTTCGACACGAAGAGCGTCATCGTCGACTGCGCGTGCACGGACAGCGCCTACGCGTACGTCTACAAGAACGGGCACTACCGCATCTACGTGTGCAACGCCTTCTGGAGCGCGCCCATGTCCGGCACCGACTCCAAGGGCGGCACGCTGGTCCACGAGATGAGCCACTTCACCGTGGTGGCGGACACGGATGACCACGCGTACGGCCAGAGCGCCTGCCGCAGCCTCACCAGCTCCAACTCCGCGCGCGCCCGCGACAACGCGGACAGCCACGAGTACTTCGCGGAGAACACGCCCGCGCTGCCGTGACAGCACGCCGTTGACATGATGTGAAGGGGGAGCGGGGGCGCGGCCGGGCGTCCCCGCTTTCTTTTTGTCGGGGGCGCGCTCCCGCGCTCCCTGAGCGAAGGGCGGAGGTCCAACACATGAAGCACGGACACGCAGGTCGCATCGCGCTGCTGACCGCGGCCATCGCCGCGGCGGGCTGCGCGGCGCGCAAGGAAGAGTCAGCGCCGCCCGCGGATGGGCGGCCCGAGGAGACGACGGCCATGGCGAAGAAGACGCTGGAGTGCTCGCTGAGCGCGCCCGCCCAGGTGAAGGCGGGCGAGCCGGTGGAGGTGCTCTTCAAGCTCACCAACACCTCCGCGCAGCCGGTGTACGTGCTCAAGTGGCACACGCCGCTGGAGGGCATCCGCAACGACATCTTCAAGGTGACGCTCACCGGCTCCGCCGCGGACCAGTCCTACATGGGGCCCATGGTCAAGCGCGGGCCGCCGGACGCGTCCTCCTACGCCACGCTCGCCCCGGGCGCGTCAGAGGAGCGCGGCGTCGACGTGGCGCAGGCGTACGGAATCCAGACGCCGGGCACCTACCGCATCCACTTCGTGGGCCAGTTGATGGACGTCACCACGGACGCGGCGAAGGTGCCCGCCCTCAACGGCGAGTTCCACGACACCGCGGTGGACTGCCCCGACATCGAAGTGACGGTGACCTGACCCGGAGCCCGGCGCGCGCGGCCTCAGGCCATCACCAGTCGCGCGCGCTGCTTCGCCGGACGGATGTGGGCGCGGGCCCCCGCGCCGAACGCGAGGAAGTCCTCCTCCATCCCGTCGCTGAAGATGACGCCCCCCGACGGCATCCGCGACTCCAGCACCAGTTCCTCCTCGGCCGTGACGAAGCCGCCCACCAGCTCCGCGCCCGAGTTGCGGCTGACGAAGGGCTCGCGCACCACGAAGGCCAGCCGGGGCTCCTCCCACGACAGCCGCCACGCCTCGCCCGGCACCCCGCCCGTGCGCGCGGTGAGCCCGCGCGCCAGCGTGAAGACGCTGGACAGCCACCCGCTGGAGCCCGCCCCCGTCGACACCAGCACCCCGCTGGACGACTGCGCCTCCTCCTGCCCCCCGTGGCTCAGCCGGTAGCGCGCCGACACGTGGGTCCTGGCGCCGATGAACAAGTCGTTGAACGCGAGCAGCCGCTGCCCGTCCTCCAGCCGCGCCTCCGCGAGCGTGACGCCCCGCGTGCGCGCCTTGCCGTCCAGCACCTTGCGCACCGCGGCCCTGGCGCCCGGGACTTCGTAGGGCAGGAGCACGCCGTCGAAGCGATCCGGGTCCGGATTCACGCCCACCAGCGGCTGCTCCCCCACGTACTTGGCCACGTTCGCCACCAGCCCGTCCTGCCCGGCGACGACCACAATCTCCTTCCCGGTGAAGAGGAACGTGGGGACCAGGCTCCGGTCCACCTGCTGCACCGGCAGCCCCACGTCCAGGGAGTCCCGCAGCCGGTCCACCGCGCGCGCGTAGGAGGCGTCCTCGCGCTCGAACTCGTCGAAGTCCTGTCCCGCGTTCTCCACGTAGAACTTGGCCTGCTTCTTCGTGTTGAAGCGCTCCACCAACCCCGCCAGCCGCGTGCGGCGGGTGACCAGGAGAATCTTCTCGAACATGGCGTGCCCTCCCCTCCTGGCTTCAGCGCTCGCGGGCGGGCGGCGTCGGCGCGCGCGGGGCGGTGGTCTGCGGGGGCCTGCTTCCTCCACCGGCGCTCATCAGCGAGTGGAGCAGGTCCGGCGACACGTTCAGCTCGCCGATGCGCTGGGCGTTCTCCGCCATCTCCCGGAAGGCGAGCGCGATGTTGAGCGCGGGGTCCCCGCCGCTCGCCGAGGTGGCCATCAGCGTCTTCCAGTCCACGCCGCGCACGGGGGCCAGCGTCTTCTCCAGCGCGTAGGCGCGCGCGTCCGCGGCCTGCTTCTCGTTCTGCGTCCAGCGCTCCATCAGCGCCGCGCGCTGCTCCTCCACCGCGATGTCCGCCGCCATCTTCGCTTCACGCAGTTGCCGCTGGCGCTCCTGCACGGCCAGCTCCGTCGCCAGCTCGCTCTCCTTGATGCGCCGCTCCTGCTCCACCGCGGCGTTGCGGCGCGCGTAGATGGCCTCGTCCGCGTGGCGCTGCAGCCCCTCGCGCGCCTCGGCCTCCAGGGCCCGCGCCATCTCCGGCGTCGGCTTGGCGGAGAGCAGCGAGAACGCCATCACCTCCACCCCCAGCGCGCGGATGGGCTCCGCCGACGCGAGCGACGAGAGCACCTGGTCCTCAATCGTCTGCGCGCTCACCAGCACCTCGCGCAAGCTCAGCCCCTGCACCACCGTGCGCGCCCGCACCTGCGCCACCTGCACCAGCCGCTCCGGCAGCTTCTCCGGGTCGTCCGAGCGGTAGCGCCCCGACGCCGCCAACGAGTAGTCCAACAGCCCCGCCAGCTTGCGCGCGTCCGCCACCCGGTACGTCAGCTGCCCCTGCAGCGTCACCGCCTGGAAGTCCCGCGTCACCTCGTTGAACACGAAGGGCACGTCCGCGCTCGACAGGGGCACGCTCACCAGCGTCGCGGACGGCTTCCAGTAGAAGAACGACAGCCCCGCCCCCTCCCGCACCACCCGCCCGCCCTCGAACTGCATCACGTACGACGTCGGTGCCGCCTTCATGTAGCCGATGACCATCGGGTCCGCCCCTCGAACATTCGCCACTTCGTGTTGTTCAGACACCATTCTTAGTGTCCACACGACACGAATGCAAATCGAAGCGCGGGGGTGCCGGGAAAAAGTCCCGGAGGCGTGTGACATCCGCGCGGTGAGAGCCGCCCCGCGGATTTCGTGGCGGAACGCGGGGCGCGTGCGCAGCCTTGCGGGGCACACCCGGGGCCGGACCGGGCCCTCCAGGACGTCACGTCCGAAGCCGCCGGGATGTGACGGGCCTCGACCTTGCAACGTGGGAGGAATAGGGACACGCCATGCACATCGCGGTGATTTCAGACCTGCACCTGGGCAGACGCGACGCGGCGGACCACTTCGGCCACGAGGACACGGCCTTCCTGCGCTTCCTGCGCGGGCTGGAGGGCGACTTCGAGCGCATCGTCCTGCTGGGGGACATCTTCGAGACGCTCACCTCCAAGACTCCAGGCCGGCAGGCGGCCGAGCTGGCGGCCGCTCGCGCCGCCCATCCGGAGCTGGTCCAGCGCTTCTCCCAGCCCCAGTACCACTACATCCACGGCAACCACGACCTGGTGGCGGGCACGGTGCTGGGCGCCCCCGAGCAGCTCGTCCTGGAGGCGGACGGGGTGCGGATGCTCTTCACCCACGGCCACCACCACGACTGGGTCATCCGCAAGGCGCGCTGGCTGTCGGAGGCCGCGGTGTGGACGGGCGCGTGGCTCCGGCGCATGCGGCTGCACGCGATGTTCCGCATGTTCCAGGCGCTGGACGTCCGGCTGACACACGCGGCGTCGGACCCGGAGCGCTGCACCTTCCAGCGCTGGGCCCTGGCGCGCGCCCACGAGCAGGAGGCGGACGTCGTCGTCACCGGCCACACCCACCTGGGCATGAAGGTGGAGCACGGCAGCCGCCTGTTCCTCAACAGCGGCACCTGCTCGGAGGGCCAGTTCTCCTTCCTCAGCCTGGACACCCGCGCGGGCCGCTACGCGCACCACACCTCCTGGTAGGCGCCCCAGGCTGGTGGCCGGGGAGGCGCGCGAGCAGGGGCCCTCACGTTCCGCTCGCCCTCACCCGGGAGGTGCGAAGTAACATCGGCGGATGTTCAGGCGGCTCACCCAGGCGCTCCGACTGCTCGCGCGGCGCATTCCGGGTCCGGCCTCCCCCGAAGGGACTCCACGCGTCGGCGCGGCACCTTCCGAGGAGACCCCGGACAGGCCCCGCCGTGCGTCCGCCGCGCGGCGAGCTCCCCCGAGGGCGGCCCACGCCGCCCGCTACTTCGACCTGCACGACGACTTCCGCAACCCGGCCCGTCGCGAGCTGAGCGACCCGGTGTCCGTGGACGGGCGGAAGATGGACTCCGTCTGGTTCTTCACCGCGGGCGCGCCGGTGCGCCAGCGGGGACGGCTGAAGCTCACCGTCCAGCCCCCGGGCCGGCCCCTGGACTTCTCCCTGGCCGGTGCGGGGCTCACCCCCGTGGTCCACGCCACCGTGGCCTCCGTCTTCCGGGAGCTGGCCCCGGACGACGTGCAGCTGCTCCCCGTGGAGGTGGAGGGCGAGCGCGAGCCGTACTTCATCCTCGTCGCGACCCGGCTGATGCGCTGTATCGACGAGCGCGGCTGCGCGGAGGTCGCCCACTACACCGCCCAGGACGCCCCTCCCGAGCGCGTGGGCCACTACCGCACCGTGCGGGGCCTGCGCATCGACCCGGAGAAGACCGGCGGCGCCCGCGTCCTGCGCACCTGGGGCTGGCCCGTCAGCCTCATCGTCTCCGAGGGCATCAAACAGGCCCTCGAGCACGCGGGCGTCAGCGGCGCGCGCTTCGCCGAGGTGACCAAGCCGCCCCCCGCCCGACGCAAACCCCGTCGCAAGAGCCGCCGCAAACCTCGCGGCGAATGACCCACCGGGTCCGAGGCGCTTGATACGACTGTTACCTGATACCCAGAAAGTCATGAACTTGAGGGGTAGTCAGACGGAATGTATCTTTCTCGCCTTACAGCTTTTTCCTGAGGCGACAGTTGGACAGGCTCGACGTGCCAGTGCCGGCCCCCGTGGAAGAGGTCTTCTTCGGGAAGTACAGAATCCTCCAGCGGCTCGCCGCGGGGGGGATGGCGCACATCTTCCTGGCCTCCATCGACGGTCCGGACGGCTTCTCCAAGCCGTGTGTCATCAAGCGGGTGCTGCCGGAGTACGCCAATCTGGAGGCGTTCAGCCGGATGTTCGCGGACGAGGCGAAGGTGGCCGCGCTGCTGACGCATCCGAACATCGTCCAGGTCTTCGACTTCGGGAAGATTGATGGCCAGTACTACCTGGCCATGGAGTGGATCCAAGGTCAGTCGTTGGACCGGGTGCTGCGGCACTCGTGGAAGTCGGCCTTCCCCCTGGGGCAGCGGGTGGCGGTGGACGTGGGCATCGCGGTGGCGGACGCGCTGGCGTACGCGCACTCGAAGACGCTGCCGGACGGCACGCCGCTGAAGCTGGTGCACCGGGACGTGACGCCGGGCAACGTGCTCGTGTCGCGTGACGGCATCGTCAAGCTGGCGGACTTCGGCATCGTGAAGAGCGCGGTCAACGTGGAGCGCACCAGCGTGGGGGTGGTGAAGGGCAAGTACGCGTACATGTCCCCGGAGCAGATAACGAACCGGGAGCTGGACCACCGCTCGGATTTGTTCTCGCTGGGCATCGTCCTCTACGAGGCCTCCACCGGCAAACGCCTGTTCAAGCGCGAGACGGTGGAGCAGACCATCGTCGCCGCCACCCAGGTGCAGGTGACGCGTCCATCACAGGTGTCACCGGGTTTCGCGCCGGAGCTGGAGCGCATCATCCTGCGGCTGTTGGAGAAGGAGCCGGACGCGCGCTACCAGAGCGCTCGCGAGCTGGCGATGGACCTGGAGCGCTTCCGCGCGTCGCAGAACTGGACGTCGGGCGGGCGTGAGCTGGCGGCGCTGGTGACGTCGCTGTTCCCCGCGGACCGGCCCGGGAACACGGGCGCGGCGCTGGCCGCCTTCAGCGGGGCCTCCGGCAGCGGAATGTCCTCCGGCCACATGTCCCCCCTGGACGACTTGCCGGGCGTGCGTCCGGGACCTCCGGTGGAGGAGCGCACGTCGGCCACGGTGCACAGTCCGCCTCCCGGGCCTTTGCCCGTGAGCGAGCCGCCCTTTCCCTGGCCCGTCGTCTTGACTGTCGGCGCCGCCGTCTGTGCCAGTGCCCTGTTCTGGTACTTCGTCGCCTGAGGGTGACGGCCTTCGCGCCGGGGTGGACGCGGCGCGCGCGGTGAGACCGAGAAGCGGATGAAACAGAAGACCTGGATTGCCGTCATCGTCGTCGGAACGCTCGCCATCAACGCCATGGCGTACGTGGTGGTGCGCAAGCGCCGCGCGTCGGACGTGCCTCCTCCCCCACCCGTCTCGGGAACCACCACCCCCACGCCGCCCGTCGCCGCCCCCGCGCCGCCGTCGGAGGACGCGAACGAGGGGCTGTCCCGCGCTCGCCGCGCCGCGGGGCTCGCCGCGCTGGAGGACCGCGACTACGACATCGCCGTGCGCGAGTTCACCGAGGCCTTGAGCCTGCGCAGGACCCCCGGCGGCGACCTGGTCGAACTCTTGCGCATCGCCACGGACCTCCAGTCGCGTGAGCGCGACCGGGGCCGCGTCGAGCCCACCAAGCCCGCGCGAGAGCCCACCGTCACGCGGACACCGCCGCGCGCGAAGCCCACGCGCACCAACCCCTCTCGCGCGACCCCGCACGCCAAGGAGGAGCCGCCCGAGGTGCTCGAGGAGCCGCGCAACGGACTCTTGCTGGTGACCTCCACGCCCCCGGGGTTGGTGGTGCAGGTGGATGGCAAGGCGGTGGACATGACGCCCGCGCGGCTGCCGCTGCGGCCGGGCACCTACCGGGTGGCGCTCGCACAAGGAGAGCGTCGGTTGATGGAGGAGACGGTGGTGTTGGAGGAGGACGGCGTGCACTCCCTCAACCGGGACGTGAGCGAGCAGCTCGCGCCGCCCGCCCCGACGCGCCCGGTGGCCAGCACGACGCCCGCCGCGCCGCCGCCGCCTCCCGAGGCGCCGCCCACGACCGCCGCCGCCGCGCCCGTGGCGGTGAAGGCCGAGGCGACGGGACGGGGTGAGCTCGACATCACCTCCCCGTCGCTCTACGGCGAGGTCTGGGTCAACAACCGCCCCTATGGCTTTCCACCTCTCGTCGCCCAGAACCTCCCCGCCGGCCCGGCCCGCGTGGAGGTCCGCGTCAACGGCGAGGTGAAGCGTCGCATGAGCGTCGAGGTCGAAGCAGGCCGTCGTGTCGCCGTCCGGGTGCGCTGAAGCCGCTCGTTCCCCGCACCGCTTCCCATTCCGAATGTCTGACGAGGGCCTTGGGACGCCCACGCCCCGTCATTGCCTGGAGGTTCCCATGGTCCGCCGTCATCGGCTCCGCCCCAGTCTGCTCTCGCTGCTGTTGTGCGCGTCTCCCGCCCTCGCGCAGTGGGAGGAGCCCGCGCCCACGCCCGAGCCCACGCCCGAGGCCCGCGCGCAGGAGGAGCTGCCGCTGGATGGGGAGTCGGACGTGCACAGCCAGGTGGCCTCGTTCGCCATCACCCGGCTGCGCGACTCGCCCGCGGTGGTGACGTCGCTGACGGCGGAGGAGATTCGTGACTCGGGCGCGCGCGACCTGATGGACGTGCTGCTCCAGGTGCCGGGCTTCTTCTTCGGCGTGGACACGCAGGGCACGGTGGGGCCGGGATTCCGCGGCCTGTGGGGTTACGAGGGCAAGGTGCTGCTCGTCGTCGACGGCAAGGAGCTCAACGAGCAGCTCTACTCGACGATGCAGCTGGGCAACGAGCTGCCCGTGGAGCTCATCGAGCGCATCGAGGTGGTGCGCGGGCCCGGCTCGGTCATCTACGGCGGCAACGCGGAGCTGGCCGTCATCAACGTCATCACCCGGGGCGTGCAGGGCAGCTCGGACCTGATGGTGTCGGGCACCTATGGCCAGCTGGAGTCGGTCAACGGGCGGCGCAGCCTCACGCTGTCGGGCCGCAAGGTGTTCGAGTCCGCGCCGGGCCTGAGCGTCTTCGCCTCCGCGTCCCTGGGCCAGGGCCAGCGGAGCGACGGGCGCTTCGAGGACTTCTTCGGCAACACCGCGCAGATGGGCGGCAACACGAAGCTGGACCCGACCACGGTGCAAGCGGGCGTGGGCTACCGGGACCTCCAGCTGAGCGTGCTGTACCAGCGCTTCTCCACGTCGGCCATCGTCGCCTTCGACGAGGTGCTGGACGCGCCCGCGCCCACCGACTTCGAGTCCTTCCACGCGGAGCTGAGCAACCGCTTCCGCCCGAGCGAGCGGGTGGAGATCATCCCCCGCTTCAACCTGACGCTCGCCGAGCCGTTCCGCGACACGGACCAGGGCTCGGAGTTCTATTACGAGAAGCGGGTGATGCGGCTGCGCGGCCGGACGATGGCGCGCTGGGCGGCGCTGGACTACCTGCAGCTCACCGGCGGCGTGGACGTGGCGTCGGACCAGGGCCGGCTCGAGGGGCCCGCGGACGTGGGCCTGCAGACGGCCTTCGGCGCGGACGGCGCGACGAGCGTCTCGTACCTGAACGTCGCGGGCTTCGTGGAGGCGTTCTCGGAGAACCCCATCGCCACGGTGGTCGCGGGCGCGCGCTACGAGAACCACAGCGACTTCGGCAGCTCCTTCGTCCCGCGCCTGGTGCTCCTGCGCGCCTTCGGCCCGTTCAGCGGCAAGGCGCTGTTCAGCCGCGCCTTCCGCGCGCCGGGCATCGAGAACATCAGCCTGGGCGCGGACGTGAAGCCCGAGCGCACCACGGTGTACGAGCTGGAGGGCACGCTGCGACTGGGCGAGGGCCACGCGCTGAGCGCCAACGCCTTCGACGTGGGCGTCTCCGACCCCATCATCTACTCGTACGACGCGGTGGCGAACGAGGAGGCGTACCGCAACCTGGGACGACTCGGCAGCCGGGGCGTGGAGCTGGACTACCACGTGAAGGGGAGCTGGGGACGGGTGGCGCTGAGCTACTCCTTCTACGCGCCGTCGGGCCGCAACGACGTGGCGGACTACCAGGTGCCCGGACACTCCAACGCGTTCACCGGGATGCCCACGCACAAGGCCTCGCTGTCCGGCAGCCTGAAGGTCAAGCCGTGGCTGTCGGTGAACCCTACGGCGGTGCTGGTGGGGCGGCGCTACGCGGTGGACGTGCCGGATGACCAGGGGCGCTCGGCCGTGGAGGAGCTGCCGACGCAGTTGCTGCTCAACCTCTACGTGCGCGCGCGGGATGTCCTCACGCCGGGGCTGGAGGTGGGCGCGGGCGTCTACAACATCCTCGGGACGAACTTCCGCATCGCCCAGCCGTACAACGGCGGCCACGCCCCGCTGCCCGTGTTCTCTCGCGAGTTCCTCGTCCGCTTGAGCTACCTGTTCGACCCGGCGCTGAGCGAGCCGTGACGCGCAGGTTACGGGTGCTGCTCCAGCACGATGTCGCGCGTCGCCAACCACACGCCTGCTGACGAGCGTGACAGCTTGAGGATTCCGCTGCCGCCGCGCAGCTCCTGCTTCGCGCGGTACTCCGCCGTCACGCCGTACTCGCCGTCGAACACGGCGTCATCGACGTAGTACGGAGCGCGGCCGGGCTCACCGAGGAACAGGTGCACGTGGGCGGGCATCGAGCCGTCCGGATAGGGCGCGGGCTTGATGGTGTCGAACGTGTAGACGCCATCCTGCCCCGTCCGGGCCCACCCTCGCAGCCTGCCGTGACGACGGCTCCACGTCGTCTCCTTGCCGCCGTTCGCGTAGAGCCCCTCCGCGTTGGTGTGGTGGGCATAGATGACGACCCCCGCCACGGGGGCACGCGCCCGAGCGCTCAGGACCCGCCCGGTCAGCACCATCCGCTCGCCCGGCTCCGCCGCGGAGGCGAGTTGGACGCGGGACGTCATCGAGTCCGGTGCGCGCTCGGCCACGGCTTCACAGCCCTCGCAGGTGTAGAGGTTCGCCCGCGCGCGGGGCACCGCCCCACCCGCCTCCGCGCAGGCTCCCACCACCGTGCCGGCAGCGCAGGCGCCCATCCCCACCAGGACGTCGCGTCGCTTCATGGCTCGCATGGACCTCCACAACGAAGGAGCGGGGCCTCGATTCCCAACCGCCGGGCCCCGTGCGGAAGACACTCGCCGCGGCGCGGATTTAACTCGGTTTAATTCATCCGACGCCGTGCTGGCCGCGACACTTCCGTTGAAAGTTTTCAACGCGAGGTCGCGCGACATGCCCCGGATTCCTTCCAGCCCATCCCCGTCGTTCGTTCCCACGCCGCCCCCCGAGGCCGAGGCGGCCCGGCCGAATCCTCCCGCGCCGCCGCCGCCTCCCCCGCCCACGCCGCGCTACCAAAAGCAGGGCAGCGACTTCGAGGCCGAGGACGCGCGCAAGTCGGACATCCGCAAGTGGGCCGCCAAGAACGGCGACACCGCGGGCGCCGGCAAGCCCGGCCCTCACGTGCAGACACAGCACGGAGGCCAGGGCGCCGGAGGAAACTCCGTTCCGGGAGGATCGGCCAACAACGGCCCCGTGACCGCGGGGATGCTGATGAACGGCGGCATGGCCCTGCTCAATGGTTCGGGGACCGGCGCAAGTCTTCCGAGCGGAGGACGAGCCAACAGCGGGCGCCTCCCGGGCGGTGGACTCGGCCATGGCGGCTCCCCGACGGGGCATGGCGCGAACGCCCTGAGCGGCGGACCCGGCAGCGGACGCGTGACCGTGGGCATGTTGATGAACGGCGGCATGTCCCTGCTCGGCGGAGCGAGCCCGACGCGCGGAGGACAGGGCAACGGCGGACTGCCGCTGCTCGGCGACACGGGCAACAGCGGCCTCGTCTCGCGCGGTGGCGGGCCCGAGGGCACGACGGCGACCTCTCGCGCCCAGATTGCACCGGGCCTGACGGGCGCGGATGCCTACGCGCAGATGCAGACGCTGTCCGCCTCCGCCAGCTCGGCGCAGCGGGCGGTCGACGCGACGGAGGTGCAGCTCGCCAATGATCTGGCGCTGCTCGGACCCACGCTGACCCCCGAGGAGCGCGACGCGTACATCGCCGGCTACCGCGAGCAGAACGCCGGCGTCTATGCGGCGCGCGACGCGGCCGTGTCCGACTTCGCCGCCCACCTGGAGGCCAACGGCGACGCGCTCACGAGCTACCTCGCCGAGCACCAGGCGGGCTCGCCCTACACCACGTCCGCCGCGGCCGGTGCGCTGTTCGAGGGCCTGGCCCTCGTCGCCGACTCGCCCCAGGCGGGCGCCGCGGTGGACTTCCTGGCCGGCAACGCCCCGCTGATGACCACCCTCGCCAGCGGCGCGAGCTTCAATCTGGAGGCCCAGGTCTACGGCCCCGCGCTCAACGCCACCATGGCGGACGCGCTCGCGAAGGGACAGACGCCCGAGCAGGCCGTGGCCGCCAGTCGCGCGCTCATCGACGCGATGCCCGCCAGCGTCCAGGCCAGCATCCTGGGCCCCAACCCCCAGGCGACGCTGGACACGCTGTCGCGCGCCGTCACCGGCGACGTGGCCGCCCTCACCGCGCTGTCCACCCACGCGGCCGCGCAGGGAAGCGCCGGCGCCCTGTCGCTGGTCACCTCCGCCCTCTCGGTCGCCATGTTCGTGCGGCCCGAGGTGTTCTCGGAGCCCAACGTCCTGCTGGGAATCACCGGCCCCCTGAGCAAGGTGGGCATGGGCGCCACGGCCGTCAGCGTGAGCCTGGGCACCGTGGCGTCGGTGCTCCAGCGCGTCACCTCCGCCGCGGCCAGCAAGCTCCCCGGCCTCGACGGCGTGGCCCAGCACACGGCGGACCTGGCGGCGGGTGCCCCCGCGCTCGCGAAGCTGGTGGGCAAGGCCAACAACATCCTGGGGATGGTGACCGCGAGCCTCAACGTGGTGGAGCTCCTCTCGCGTCAGGAGCAGAACCAGGGCACCCACATCCAGGTGGCCGTGCAGGCCGCGAGCGTCGTCACCGGCGCCCTGTCCTTCGCGGGCATCCTCTCCGGCGCCCCGGGCATCGCCGTGGCCGCCACCCTCTTCGTCCTCAACCAGATTGGCCAGGCGCGCGAGAGCTACCTGCGCGACGAGGAGGTGCGCCGCGCCGTCACCGAGCGCGCCACCGCGTTCGGCATCCCCGACGCCGCGGCCCGCGTGGAGTTCGTGTCCACCTACCCGAGCCAGGCCCGCGACCTCGCGGCGCTCGGCCTCGACTTCCCACGCATGCAGGACCTGGTGACGCGAGGGCTCTCCGACACCGCCGGCCTGCGGGAGGTCGCCCAGGCCTTCGAGCTGGAGCCCTCGGAAGTCGACCAGATGCTGGGGCTCATCGCCCCCGAAGGACAGACGACCCTCGCGGACTCCGGCGTCCGCACCTTCCTCAACTACTTCGAGCAGGCCCAGGCCGCCCTCCCCAACGGCACACCCGAGCAGCTCGCCGCGTGGATGCGGCAGAACCCGCCCCCGCCCACGCACGGCGGCGGCTACTACACCTTCGTCGTCTCCATGACGAACCTGCTCACCTCCAGCCCGTAACAGCGCTGCATTCGCACATCGCCTCGATTTGTCCTGGCCGGCGGACACCCGCTATCGTGTCCGCCGGCCTCGTCGTCCCTCCCGACGCCGGACGTGAGCAGCACCCCGTCCCGTCCTCACTTCATTCGCTCGACGAATGAAGTTTTCCACCCAGCCCGGCGCAGCGCTCCGAGTGCCGCCTCCGCGGCGCCGCACCCGCGCCGGCAATGACTCTCACCCGGACCACCGCCGCGTCGCGTCAGGCATTGCGCCCGGCGCGCGCCGCAAACGCAGACGTGCACGAACTTGCAATCCGCCAGACGTCGCTGGTACTTTCTTCGCCACTCGAACGAATGCGGTACGGGTTCGTCACGGAGTGACGGTGGGCCCCGGGGGTGTGGGCGACGGGCACGGCGTGATTCACCGCACGCTCCTCTGAAGCAGAGCGCCTTTCATGACGCATCGCACCGCGCGAGCGCCGCGTGTGTGCGTCGACTGGTTTCTTCGCAGCAAGAACGAAGTTTTCCAGCAGGGAGGGGAAGCCCATGCAGCACCAGCGTTTCGCCTGGACGTGTGCCGCGGCGGGGATGCTCGCCGCCATGAGTCTGCTCGGCGCATGTGACCCGGAGGAGGACGACAAGACGCCGGACCCGCCGGCCGACGCGGGGACGAAGCCCGACTCGGGCACGCCGCAGGACTCGGGCACGCCGGACGCGGGTGCGCCCGACTCCGGGACGCCTGACTCGGGGCCTGCCGACTCGGGGACGCCGGACGCGGGCGAGCCTCCTCCGGACGCGGGCACGCCGGACGCGGGCCCCACGGTGACGCTGCCCCTGACGGTGGACAGCCACTGGGCGGCGAGCGGCTACATGGGCGACGGCGAGGTGGGCACCATCACCTATGCCTCCGAATGTGCGTCTCCCCGCCCGGGCACGGGCAAGGGCACCTGCCACAAGTTCACCTATGCGCCGGGCGGCAGGGGCTGGGGCGGCGTGTGGTGGCAGTACCCCGCGAGCAACTGGGGAGAGCTGCCCGGCTTCGAAATCCCGGACGGCGCCTCCGTGCTGTCCTTCTACGCGTGGGGCGCCGAAGGCGGCGAGGTCGTCAAGTTCCTGGCGGGCCTGAGCACCACGGCGGACGGATTCACGCTGGATACCGGAGACCGGACGCTCACGACGACGCCAACTGAGTACACAATCGACGTCAGCCGCGTCCGATACCGGAAGGTGGTGGGTGGTTTTGGCTGGGTGGCGGGGAGCAAGCCTTCCCCGTTCGTCTTCTTCATCGACGACATCCAGTGGCGTTGACCCCCACAACCCTCCACGCGGTGGAACGGAGCGTAAGGGGACGATGAGAGTGGGAACGGCGGCACGGACGGTCGACGCGGCGGGCATGCGGGCGCAGAACAGCAGCCTGCTGCTGAACATGATCTGGCGCGAGCGCCAGATTTCCCGGGCGGAGATTGCCCGGAGGACGGAGCTCAGCCCGTCCACCGTGTCGGCCATCGTCGCGGACCTGGAGCACTCCGGGCTGGTGCGCAGCATCGGCGCCGGCGTGTCCCGGGGTGGCCGCCGGCCCACGCTCATCGGCTTCCGGGATGACGCCTTCAGCATCCTCGGCGTGGAGATGGGCGCCACCCACGTCACCGTCGTGCTCACGGACCTGCGAGGCCGCGTGCGCACCCACCGCAACAGCGCGCAACAGGTGCGCAACGACCCGGAAGGCACGCTCAAGTCCATCCGGACGCTGGTGCAGGAGTGCCTGGACGCCGAGCGCGTGCCCAGGAAGTCCGTGGTGGGCCTGGGCGTGGCCGCGCCCAGCCCGGTGCACCCGTCCGCGCCGGGGAAGCTCTCGCCGCTCATCCTGCCGGCCTGGCGCGGCTACGACGTGCGCGAGGCGTTGGGCGGCACGTTCGACCTGCCGGTGCTGGTGGACAACGACGCGAACCTGGGCGCGCTGGCGGAGTGCTACTGGGGCGCGGGCATCAACGGCGAGGACTTGACGTACATCAAGCTGGCGACGGGCATCGGCTCGGGCCACATCATCCACGGCGACGTGTACCGCGGCGCCGGGGGGACGGCGGGAGAGATTGGCCACATCGCCGTGGACTCCGCGGGGCCACCGTGCCTGTGCGGGCTGCGCGGCTGCCTGGTCACCCTCATCGGGTCCGGCGCGTTGGTGGAGCGCGCGCGGGAGCTGATGGGCACCAAGGGCCGCAAGGCGCCGACCATCCGCGAAATCGTCGAGGGCGCGCGCGCGGGAGACCCGGCGGCGCGTCAAATCATCGACGGGCTGGGCCAGTACCTGGGCATCGCGGTGGCGGGCCTGCTCAACCTGCTCAACCCCGCCATCGTCGTGCTCGGCGGTGAAATCTCGTCCGTGGGGGACCTGCTGCTGGACCCCTTGCGGACCTCGGTGCGCAAGCGCGCGCTGTCCACGTCCATGGCGGAGACGCGCATCGTCACCTCCGCGCTGGGCGACAAGTCCATCGCGGTGGGCGCGGCGACGCTCGTGCTCCAGGCGGCCCTGCGGGACCGCACGTTATTCCCACTCCAACACGTCGGAAGAACCGCATGACCTCCAGCCGACTCCTCGCGTGGTGCCTGCTCCTGGGGAGCGTGGCCTGTGACCCGGCCCGCTCCAAGAGCATCGAGCCTCCTCCCACCACCCACCAGCCCTCGCATCAGGATTGGCGGCTGGTCTGGCAGGACGAGTTCGACGGCGCCCAGGGAACGCCACCCTCCGCGGAGCGGTGGAACGCGGACGTCGGAGGAGACGGCTGGGGCAACGCGCAGTACGAGCACAACACGGCGCGCACGGAGAACGCGGCGCTGGATGGCGAAGGCCACCTGGTCATCACCGCGCGCAAGGAGCGCTACCAGGGCAACGACTACACCTCCGCGCGCCTCAACACGCGCGGCAAGTTCGAGCGCACCTACGGCCGCTTCGAGGCGCGCATCCAGCTGCCCACCGGCAAGGGCATCTGGCCGGCCTTCTGGATGCTGGGCGCCAACTTCGCCCAGGTCGATTGGCCCGAGTGCGGCGAAATCGACATCATGGAGCACCGGGGCCAGCTGCCCGCCATCGTGCGCGGCTCGCTGCACGGGCCGGGCTACTCGGGTGGGGAGAACGTCGGCGGCGAGCACGTGGTCAGCGGGGGCAAGCTGTACGAGGGCTTCCACCTCTACGCGGTGGAGTGGGACCCCGACCGCATCCGCTGGTTCGTCGATGACGTCGCGTTCCTCGAGGTGACGCCCAAGGACCTGCCGGCCGGCAGGCGCTGGGTGTTCGACCATCCTCACTTCCTCATCCTGAATATCGCGGTGGGCGGCAACTACGTGGGGCCCATCGACGGGACCACCCAGTTCCCCCAGACGATGCGCGTGGACTACGTGCGCGTCTACGCGAGGGCGGAATGAGGCCCGCGGCCTCACTGCTCCCCCTCCTCCTGCTGACGTTGGCCGCGTGCTCGAACGAGCCCAGGCCCCGTCCGCCCGGGACGCTGTTCGTCTCCGTGGAGCAGCAGAGCGCGTGGGTGCGCAACTTCAACCCGCTGTTCCCGGGCGCGGGCTCCCGGTGGCCCACGCGCGCGGGCATCTACGAGTGCCTGGAGCTCTACACGCCGTCCACCGGCGGCTTCACGCCGTGGCTCGCCACCGGGCACGCGTGGTCCGAGGACCGTCGCACGCTGCGCTTCACCTTGCGCGAGGGCGTGCGCTGGTCGGACGGCAGGGCCTTCAGCGCGGAGGACGTGGCGTACACGTTCCAGTTGTTGCGCAAGCACGCGGCGCTGGATGCGGGCGGCGTGTGGCGCTTCCTGACGGACGTGCGCGCCGAGGGCCCGCACACGGTGGCGTTCCAGTTCTCGCGCCTGTTCATCCCGGGCTTCGGAGATTTGGCCGCGCAGCCCATCGTCCCGCGCCACATCTGGGAGTTGGTGGCGGACCCGGTGACGTTCACCAACCCGAGCCCGGTGGCCACCGGCCCCTTCACGCAGGTGAGCCTGTTCCGCAATCAGGTGTACGAGCTGGGCCGCAATCCCTACTACTGGCAGCCCGGCAAGCCCGCGGTGCGCGCGCTGCGCTTCCTGGCGTTCCCCACCAACGACCAGGCGAACCTGGCGCTGGTGGAGGGCGAGGTGGACTGGGCGGGCAACTTCGTCCCCGCGGTGGACCGAACCTTCGTGTCCAAGGACCCGAAGCACCACGCGCGCTGGTTCCCGCTCTACGGCAGCACCGTCTTCCTCTACCCCAACACCACCCGGCCTCCGCTGGACGACGTGCGCGTGCGCAAGGCGCTGAGCATGGCGCTGGACCGCGAGCGGCTGGTGGAAATCGCGATGTATGGCTACACGCGGCCGGCGGACGCCACGGGCCTCAATGACGCGTACGCGGGCTGGCGGGACGCGGACGTCGCGAAGGACGCGTGGGTGCGCCACGACGCGAAGGAGGCCGCGCGGCTGTTGGACGAAGCGGGCCTCATCGTGGGTGAGGACGGGCTGCGGCGCGGCAAGGACGGGCTGCCGCTGACGCTGGACATCGAGGTGGTGGGCGGCTGGTCCGACTGGGTGCGCGCGGGACAGGTGGTCGCGCGGGACTTGCGCAAGCTGGGGCTGCAGGCGCAGCTGCGCACGTACGAGTTCGGCGCGTGGCAGGCGCGGCTGCAGAAGGGCGAGTTCCAGCTGGCCATCTCGTGGTCGCTGGATGGACCCACGCCGTACACCTTCTACAAGTGGATGCTGTCGTCGGCGACGGTGCGGCCGGTGGGCGAGGTGGCCGCGGCGAACTGGCAGCGCTATGGCGACGCGCGGACGGACGCGCTGCTGGAGCGCTTCGAGGGCACCGACTCGCGCGACGAGCAGCAGGCGCTGATGGCGCAGGTGCAGCGGCGCTTCTCGGAGACGGCGCCGGCGATTCCCCTCTTCCCGAACCCGTCCTGGGGCGAGGCCAACTCCAAGCGCTTCACGGGCTTCCCCTCGGAGGCGAACCCGTACGCGCGGCTGTCTCCGCACGCGGAGCCCGACAGCCTGCTGGTGCTGACGACCCTCACGCCGAGGGAGCCCTGACCATGTCCTACGTGCTTCGCAGGCTCGGCTTCTATCTGCTCGCGGCGTGGGCCTCGCTGACGATGAACTTCGTCATCCCGAGGCTCGCGCCTGGAGACCCGGCCACGGCGATGTTCGCGCGCTTCGAGGGGCGCATCTCTCCCGAGGCCCTGGTGGCGCTGAAGACGGCCTTCGGCTTCACGGACGCGCCGTGGCACGTGCAGTACGTCACGTACCTGAAGCACCTGCTCACGGGCGACCTGGGCCTGTCCTACGCGTACTACCCGTCGCGCGTGTCGGAGGTCATCGGCACGGGGCTGCTGTGGACGGTGGGGCTGGCCGGGTGCGCGGTGGTCATCAGCTTCGCGGTGGGGACGATGCTGGGGGTGCTGGCGGCGTGGAACCGGGGCGGGTGGATGGACTCCGTGCTGGCGCCGGCGCTCGCGTTCCTGGGGGCCTTCCCCTACTTCTGGCTGGCCATGCTGGCGCTGTACCTCTTCGGCTTCGGGCTGGGGTGGTTCCCGCTGCGGCACGCGTACTCGCACGACGTGGAGCCGGGGCTGACGTTCTCGTTCATCGCGGACGTGGGACGGCACGCGGTGCTGCCGGCGGCGTCCATCGTGGTGGCCACGCTGGGCGGGTGGATGCTGAGCATGCGCAACACCATGGTGGCCGTGCTGGGCACGGACACGCTGCGGCTGGCGCACGCGAAGGGCTTGCCGCCCCGGCAGGTGATGCTGCGGTACGCGGCGCGCAACGCGCTGTTGCCCAACGTGACGGGCTTCGGGATGGCTCTGGGGTTCGTGCTCAGCGGCTCGCTGCTGACGGAGATTGTCTTCTCGTATCCAGGGACGGGCTACCTGCTCATCCTCGCGGTGCGCAACCAGGACTACCCGCTGATGCAGGGGCTCTTCCTGGTCATCACGCTGGCGGTGCTCGCCGCGAACTTCGCGGTGGACCTGCTGTGCCTCTGGCTGGACCCGAGGACCCGCGCCCATGCGTGAGACCCTTCGACGACTGCTCCGCCAGCGGAAGGCGGCCGTGGGAGGCAGCATCCTCCTGGGCTTCCTGCTGCTCGCGCTCGTGGGTCCGTGGCTGGTGATGGACCCCACGGAGCTGGTGGGTCAGCCGCACCAGCCGCCCTCTCGCGCGCACCTGTTCGGCACCACGGGACAGGGACAGGACGTGCTCGCGCAGACGGTGGTGGGAGCGCGGGAGACCTTGGCCATCGGCTTCGCGGTGGGCGCGCTGGTGACGCTGGTGGGCGCGCTGGTGGGCATCACGGCGGGTTATCTGGGCCGACGGGTGGACGATGCGCTGACGCTCACCACCAACGTGTTCCTGGTCATCCCAGGTCTGCCATTGGCCATCGTGTTGGGGGCCTATCTGCCCTCAGGCCCGATGCGCATGGTGGTGGTGCTCACGTTCGCGGGCTGGGCGTGGAACGCGCGGGTGTTCCGAGCGGAGGCGCTGGCGCTGCGCGGTCGGGACTTCGTGGCGGCGGCGGTGGTGGCCGGGGAGAGCCATGCGCGCATCATCACGCGAGAGCTGCTGCCGAACATGGCGTCGCTGGTGGCGTCGTCATTCATCGGGAACACGCTGTACGCGGTGGGCGCGCAGGTGGGGCTGGAGTTCCTGGGCCTGGGCGACGTGGGCGCGGTGACGTGGGGCACCAACCTGTACTGGGCCGGCAACGACGCGGCGCTCCTGACGCGCTCGTGGTGGATCTTCGTCCCCACGGGGCTGTGCATCGCGCTGGTGGGCTTCTCGCTCACGCTGCTGAGCTCCGCCATCGACGAGCTGACGAACCCCGCGCTGCGCGCGCCCCCGTCGGCCCCAGTGCCCGCGAAGGTGGGTGAGGCGGCCTCGGAGGTGCCCACGCCCGGCGTGCTCCTGAGCGTGCGTGGGGTGTCCATCGAGTACATGACGGCCTCGGGGCCTTCGCGGGTGGTGGACCAGGTCTCGCTCGACATCGCGCCGGGCGAGGTGTTCGGGCTCGCGGGTGAATCAGGGAGTGGCAAGTCGACGCTCGGCTACGCGCTGTTGCGGCTGTTGCCTCCGGCGGCGGCGATTACGCAGGGACACATCCTGTTCGACGGCACGGACGTCACCGCGCTGTCGCCCGAGGCGATGCGTGAGTTCCGCTGGAGCCGCGTGTCCATGGTGTTCCAGAGCGCGATGAGCGCGCTCAATCCGGTGCTCTCGCTGGGGGAGCAGTTCCACGACACGCTGGCGGCGCACGGGGGAAGTTCCCGCGCGGCGTCTTATGCGCGAGCGCGCGAGATGCTCGCGATGGTGGGGCTGAAGCCGGAGCTGGTGCACGCGTGGCCGCATCAGCTGTCGGGCGGCATGCGGCAGCGGGTGGGCATCGCGCTGGCGTTGGCGCTGGAGCCGAAGCTGGTGGTGATGGACGAGCCCACGACGGCGCTCGACGTGGTGGTGCAGAAGGAGTTGCTCCAGCGGGTGGTGGAGCTGAAGGGGCGGCTGGGCTTCGCCGTCCTGTTCATCACGCACGACTTGCCGCTGCTGCTGGCGCTCGCGGACCGGGTGGGCATCCTCCAGGCCGGCAAGCTGGTGGAGGTGGACACGGCACAGCGGCTGCGCACGGACGCGAAACATCCGTACACGCGGCTCCTGCTCTCGTCCTTCCCGCACCTCGGCGCGTCCGACGTGGCCGCGCCGCCACCGGATGTCCTCGAGCACGCCGCACTGAAGCCCGCGCAGGCCGCCATGCCCGGAGGTCGCCGATGAGCCCGAGGAATCTTCGGTCCGAGGCGCTCGGAGGCACCGACTCCGTGCGGACGCCGTCGCGCGACGAGGCGTCGCGGCCTCCGCACACCCTTCTCGACGGCTCGGGCGCCGCCCTCGCGACCTCACACGCCATGCGCTTCGGAGGCCGCCGATGAGCCCGCCGCTCCTCGAAGCCACGCGTCTGTCGAAGAGCTTCCCGCTGGGCGGCTTCCTCTCGCGCTCGCGACGCAAGGTGTTGCAGGACGTCTCCTTCTCACTGGAGCGCGGCGAAATCCTCGCGCTCGTCGGTGAGTCGGGCAGCGGCAAGAGCACCCTGGCGCGACTGCTCGCGCGGCTGGACAGCCCGGATGGCGGTGAGCTGCGGCTGCACGGAGAGAACGTCCTCGCGACTGACGGCCGCGCCGCGTCGCTGTCCTACCGCGCCCGCGTGCAGATGGTCTTCCAGGACCCGTTCGCCTCGCTCAACCCCGTGCACACCGTGGCCTATCACCTGGAGCGCTCACTCCTGCGCCACGGCAAGGCCCAGGGCGTGGAGCTCAAGCGCCGCGTGCACGCGCTGCTGGAGTCCGTGGGCCTGACGCCCGTGGAGCAGTTCGCCCAGCGCTATCCGCACGAGCTGTCCGGAGGTCAGCGTCAGCGCGTCGCGGTGGCCCGAGCGCTGGCCGTGGAGCCCGACGTCATCATCGCGGACGAACCCACGTCGATGCTCGACGTCTCCACGCGCCGAGGCGTGCTCCAGCTCCTCAAGGGCCTGACGCGCGAGCGCGGCATCGGCATCCTCTTCATCACCCACGACCTGGCGAGCGCGCGGCACCTCGCGGACCGCGTGCTCGTGCTCTACGCGGGCAGCGTCGTGGAGACGGGCCACACCCGCGAGGTCCTCCAGTCCCCTCGCCACCCGTACACGCGCCTGCTGCTCTCCGCGGTGCCAGACGGCGTGGACTTCCTGCGCACGCCGCTCCCCGCTCGCACGCCCGCCGGGCCCGCCCCGCCTCTGGGGTGCGCCTTCGCCCCGCGCTGTCCGCACGCCGACGTGCGCTGTCACGAGTCGTTTCCCCCCTTCCACCATCCCGCGGCGGAGCACCACGTCCGCTGCCACCTCGAGTCCTCGAAAGGAGTCCCTGACGATGCGGCAGTTTCCTCATGACTTCGTGTGGGGTGTAGCCACCTCCTCGTACCAGATTGAAGGCGCCACCGATGTTGACGGGCGCGGTGAATCCATCTGGGACCGTTTCTCCGCCACGCCCGGGAAGATTCAGGATGGCACCAACGGCAACGTCGCCTGCGACCACTACCACCGGTGGCGCGAGGACGTGGAGCTGATGCGCTGGATGGGACTCAAGTCCTACCGCTTCTCCATCGCGTGGCCCCGCATCCTCCCCGCAGGTCGCGGCAAGGTGAGCCAGGCCGGTCTCGACTTCTACTCACGCCTGGTCGACGGCCTGTTGGAGGCGGGCATCGAGCCGTGCATCACGCTGTACCACTGGGACCTCCCCCAGGCCCTCCAGGACCAGGGCGGCTGGGCCTCACGCGACACGGTGAGCGCGTTCGTCGAGTACGCGGACGTCGTGAGCCAGAAGCTCGGCGACCGCGCGAAGCGCTGGATTACGCACAACGAGCCCTGGTGCATCAGCGTGCTGGGCTACGCCAACGGTGAGCACGCGCCCGGCGTCAAGGACTGGGGGCAGGCGCTGGCCACGGCCCACCACGTGCTCCTGTCCCACGGACAGGCAGTGCCCGTGCTGCGCTCCAACGTGTCCCAAGCGGACGTGGGCATCACCCTCAACCTGGTGCCCGCCGAGCCCGCGTCGCCCAGCGCCGAGGACCTGGAGGCCTGCCGCTCCTTCGACGGCGGCTTCAACCGCTGGTACCTGGACCCGCTCTACGGACGCGGCTACCCGCGCGACGTCATCCAGGACCACATCGCCTCGGGCCACCTGAAGTCGGACACGCTGCCGTTCCTGCGCCCCGGAGACCTGGAGGACATCTCCACGCCCATCGATTTCCTCGGGGTCAACTACTACAACCGTGCCGTCCTGCGCAGCGACCGCATCCCCGAGTCGCAGAACGCGCCGCGCACCGTCCACGTCAGCAGCGAGAAGACGGAGATGGACTGGGAGGTGAGCCCTCACGGCCTGACCCAGCTGCTCGTGCGGCTGCACCAGGACTACAACCCGGGCCGCCTCTACGTGACGGAGAACGGCGCCGCCTACGGCACGGGCCCGGATTCGGACGGCCGCGTGCGCGACACCAAGCGCGTGCAGTACCTGCGCCTGCACCTGGAGGCCTCGCTCGAGGCCATCCGCCAGGGCGTCCCACTCCAGGGCTACTTCGCCTGGTCCCTGCTGGACAACTTCGAGTGGGCCTACGGCTACCAGAAGCGCTTCGGCATGGTCTACGTCGACTACGCCACCCAGAAGCGCCTCCCCAAGGACAGCGCGCATCTGTACCGCGCCGTGGTGGCCCAGAACGGGCTGGATGTGGAGCTGGCCGCATGAGAGCCCTGTTCCTCGCACCCCTGCTGGCCCTCACGCTGCACACGCCTTCCGTCCTCGCCCAGGACGTCCAGGCGCCCCCCGTCCAACCCGGCGCGGCGCAGCCTCCCGCGGCTCCGGTGGAGAACTCACCACCCGCCGCCGCGCAGCCCGGCGGCGCGCCTCCGCCCACCACGTCCACGCTGCCCGAGGGGCCTCCGAGCCCCGCGCCCTCGCCCCAGCCCATCGCCCTACCCACCGTGGACGTCACGGCGGGCGCGGAGAAGACCACCGTGGTCAAGGTGTACCGCGACGAGCGGGGCTTCAAGCTGAAGGTGGACGGCCGCGACTTCCTCATGCGCGGCATGAACTGGGGCTACACGCCCATCGGCGAGAACTACCGCTACTCGCTCTGGAACCAGCCCGATGACTTCGTGCGCGCGGTACTGGCGCGCGAGATGACGCTGCTGCGCGACATGGGCGTCAACTCCATCCGCCAGTTCGACGACATCCCGCCGCGCTGGGTGGAGTTCATCTACAAGAACTACGGCATCACCACCGTGGTGAACCCGCTGATGGGCCGCTACGGCGCCACCGTCAACGGCGCCTTCGTGCCGAACATCGACTACTCCAACAAGACGCACCGCGAGGCGCTGCTCGCGGAGCTGGCGAAGAAGGTGGAGGTGTACCGGGGCGTGCCGGGCGTGCTCGTGTGGCTGCTCGGCAACGAGAACAACTACGGCCTGCACTGGACCTCGTACGAGATCGAGGCGCTGCCCGGACAGGAGGACGCCGCGCGCGCGGTGCACCTGTACACGCTGATGGGTGAAGCGGCGCGGACCATCAAGGCCCGTGACGTCAACCACCCGGTGGCCCTGGCGAACGGCGACCTGCAGTACATCGACCTGGTGGCCCAGCACGCCGCGGACATCGACATCTTCGGCGCCAACGTCTACCGCGGCCCGAGCGTGCGTGACTTGTACGAGGAGGTGCTGCGCAAGGTGGACAAGCCGGTGCTCTTCTCCGAGTTCGGCGCGGACGCGTACAACGCGAAGGAGGGCCGCGAGGACCACCTGGCGCAGGCGGAGTACCTGCGACAGCAGTGGGAGGAAATCTATACCCAGACGTACGGCCAGGGCCGCGTGGGCAACGCGCTGGGCGGCTTCGTGTTCCAGTGGGTGGATGGCTGGTGGAAGATGGGCCAGGAGACCAACCTCTCCCTGCACGACACCACGGCCTCGTGGCCGAACGGCGGCTACGCGGCGGACTTCGTGCCCGGCCAGAACAACATGAACGAGGAGTGGTTCGGCATCTGCGCGCTCGGCACGCCGGATGACGCGGGCATCTCCCGCATCCAGCCGCGCACGGCCTACTACCTGCTCCAGGCGGCCTTCCGGTTGGACCCGTACGCGGAGGAGACGGACCTGGACCGCATCCACGCGCACTTCGGGGCGCTGCGGCCCTCGGAGCTGTCGAAGGGGTACGAGTCCTCCATCGCCCTGGCGAAGGCGGATGAGCTCAGCGCGGTGCGCGTGTCCAACCTGCGGCTGGTGATGGACAGCTCGCTGTCGCGCGGGAGCATCGCGACGACGCGGCCGAACCAGACGGCCTCCGACCACACGGAGTCCATCTTCTTCGACCTGGCGCTCCAGCCCGCCACCGGCGTGTACGGGCGCGCGTCGTTCAACGTGGTGGGCAACGTGGCCACCAACCGCCTCAACAATCTGTTCTACGAGAACCGGGGCAACACGCCCGCGCCGACGACGCCCACGCCCGGCGTCTCTCCGACACCCGGAGTGGCGCAGCCGGGCGTGTCGGGGTTCGACCGGTTCGCGCTGTACCAGGCGGAGTTCAAGCTGGACCGCACGGACTTCGCGCTCGAGGGCTTCTACCGCGTCGGCCACTACCACTGGGGCGAGGAGGGCGACTTCTTCGGCCTCTACCGCGAGGCCAACTACGGACCGAACATCGACATCTACCACGGCAACGCGCCGTTCGGCGTGGTGCTCAGCGGCAAGCGCGCGTACGAGGGGTTCAAGATCGCCATCGGCCCGGAGCTCTACTGGGGCGCCAACCCGTCCGTCGTCGCCAAGTACCGCAAGGGCTTCGGCAACGCGGCGCTGACGCTGGTGCACCAGGAGGACATCGCGCGCGGTGGCACGCAGCAGACGGCCTCCGTCATCCGTGAGCGCGTGGCACGCCGCACGGCGCTGACCTTCGAGTGGAACCAGGGTCCGCTGTCCGTGGACGTGGGCGGCATCCTCGCGGCGCCTCAGCGCATCGGCGAGGAGTTCACCTGGACGCGCGAGACGAACGGCCTCGGCTACCAGGGCACGGGCCAGGAGGTGCTGCGCGACAAGGTGCAGTTCCTCGACACGCTCGGCGCCAAGGCGCGGGCCACCTATGACTTCGGCGGAGCGCGCGTCTTCGCACAGGGCTCGTTCCGAGGGCTCGTGGCGGACGGCGGCCCGGAGCCGAGCATCGTGCTGACGGGTTGGAGCCTGCGCGAGAGCGGGCGAGGCAATCACTTCGGCGCGCAGGCGGGCGCGGCGTTCCAGCTGGGCACCATCGAGGTGGCGCCGAATCTGCTGTACCAGAAGCCGCTCATCGGACCGAACCCGAACATCCCCGACACGTTCGACCGGGAGACGGGCACGTACTTCCCGGCGGTGCGCGCGCGCAACGTGTTGCAGGACGCGTTCACGGTGTTGGACAACCGCGAGACGCTGGGCGCGGAGCTGCTCATCACCTTCGACCCGACGCCCGGGACGTGGTTCTGGCAGTGGGACCGCGAGATGCGCGAAGACGCGCCGTTCGCCGCGGGCCTGGACCTGGTGTACCGCCATCAGCCGACGTCGCGTGACGCGAGCATCGCCATCCTCGCGGATGGCAGCGCGGTGCCGTTCGCCGGCGCTCCGCCTGCTCGGGACGAGTGGGAGGCGTCGCTGCGCATGGTGGGCAATCCGTCGCAGCGGCTGAAGCTGTACGGCACGGCGTTCGTGGGCAGCAACCAGTCGGGTGGCGAGGACGCGCGGCAGGTGCGCCGCTTCGGCCTGGACGCCAACGCGCTGTACGACACGCTGCTGCTGGCGGCGCAGGTGCGCTTCAACGACTGGGGTCCGTACGACTACCACCGCATCTTCAACCTCACCTACCCGCTGCAGGTCGGAGGCGATTTGTCCTACGGCTTGAAGCGTCCGGTGCTGGGAGCGGTGTCCACGCGCTTCGGTCTGCGAGGGCTGGTGCGCATGCTGAACGAGCACTCGGAGGGCTTGAGCACGACGGCCATCACCGAGGGACTCGAGGGCCGCGAATACGAGGTGGGTGCGTATGCAATCCTTTCGCTCTGAGGGACGACGGATGAAGACGTGTCTTGTGCTCATCGCGGCGCTGGGCACCTCCGGGTGCTACGACCGCGCGAGCTATGTCTATGGCGAGTCGATGGAGGACCTGACGCTCCAGGTGCACGACGCGACGATGGGCGTGTACCCGAGTACGACCATCCTGGACGACCCGAACAACCCCTTCGTGGACTCGACGCCGGGGACGGAGACGAAGTGGCTCATCCAGGCCAACGCGGGGCCGGTGGCCTCGTTCTATGCGTGGGCCACGCTGCTGGCGCGCGGGCCGTATGGCGAGGCGCAGTACTACGTGGGGCTGAACCTGCTGGGCGTGTACCAGAACGGGCTCGCGTCGCAGCAGGACCTGCCGGTGGTGCGGGAGCTGGCCATCAAGGCGTACCAGTCGGTGCTCGACAACTTCCCGGACGCGGTGACGTACGACGCCACGGGGACGATTCAGTACGAGCTGGTGACGCCGGCGTACAAGGCCATCGTGGAGATGGGTGGGACGGTGACGGGCGGGTGGGTGCTGGTGCGGACCTCGAGCGGCGCGGACAAGGCGGTGCGGCCATGAAGCGGACCTTGGGTGTCGTTCTGTTGATGCTGACGGCCTGCCGACCAGACCCGGGCGAGTCCGACTACGCGAACCACCAGCCGTCGGTGCAGGGGGACGCGGGACCGAATCCGGACGAGGAGTTCCTCCCGGGTCCGTTCCCCTTCCAGCAGGGCCAGCGGCGGCTGTTCGTGGGCTTCTACGAGGGCGGACGCTCGGAGGAGATCATCATCAACGACGTGGACTCGCACATCTATCTGTACGAGGGCACGGTCTCGATTGATTCGTCCACGACGCGCGTGGAGGGCAAGGTGTCGGACCGCGTCGTCCACGCGGGCAAGGGGTGGCTCGGCTTCGGCATCCACTGGGACACGCCGCACAACCTGGATGGATGGAAGACGCTGCACGTGAGCCTGCAGTCGTCCGACCCGGGGTTCGCCGCGGTGAAGATTGGGATGAACGACGCGGAGGGCTTCCAGGTCGACGCGTCGAAGTATGGGTATGCCAACGATGGACAGTGGCATCACCTGGCCATCCCCCTGACGGACTTCGCTGCGGGGGGCGTGAGCCTGGCGGCGGTGCAGGCGCCGTTCGTGCTGCTGTCGGGCGCGGGGCCCTCGGGCAACACGCTGCTGCTCGACAATCTGTACTTCACGAACTAGCCGGCGGGCCTGGGTGGCGGCGGTGAGTCAAATTGCAATGATTACACATTTGCAATTCTGAATCCACCGCCACCCAGAGTCGACCTGGCAGTCATTGCCGTTCGGCCGGCAACTCCGACTCGAATTTGCGTCCCGCATCTCGGCCGCACAGCATGACGGCCGACGGGCCGCGACCGAACGATGAGGTGACTCGCGCGTGACAGCAGGCGCAGGGCCGTCATGTCCGCAGTGCCACCTCATCGACGGCCTTTCCCAGGCCGTAGGAGCTGCCTCGTCATGATTCGAACCAGTCTCTCCCTCGTCACCGCCGTCCTGCTCTCGATGTGCCTGGGCGCATGCAGCCCCGAACCCCAGGCGGGCGAGGGTGACGCGGAGACGATGACCTCCGAGAACGCGCTGTCCCAGGACACGGCGGAGCAGGACCCGAGCCTCGTCGCCTGTACCGCCACGGCGGTCTGTGGCACCTGCACCACGCTGAACTGCACGGGTGCGTCCACGTGTTCGGCGGCGAATGGACCCACGGGCTTCGCCACCTGTGATGGGGTCACCCAGGCTTGTCGGACGTGCTCGTTCGGCGGGGTGACCTACAACGACGGGCAGCGCGTCCCGTCTTCAATCACCATCGGCTGCTCCGCGAAGCTCAACGGCCGGTGTCTGGGTGGCCCCTTCGCGGGCCGGGCCTGCGTGTCCAGCGGACAGTGCGGCGCCGAGTGCTGCAATGGCACCTGGCAGTAGCGCATCGGGCGCGTGAGCGTGTCTCCCATGCGCTCGCGAGCATCACGGCGACAGGGCGTTGGCCTTGTCGTCGTAGTTCCCCTGTCAGACAGGAGTGCCAGCATCCTCTGACATGAACGCTGCCCATGATGGACTGAGGTGAAGCATGCGTGCCGGCCTCTGGCTGCTGTGCCTTGCCATCCTTCTGGTGGGTTGTGCAGGGGTCGAGTCGTCAGCAGATCGACGTCGGACTTCGGTGCTTCGACAGCATGACGCTCGGTCAAGGGAGGCTCTTCGCGAGGATACCGAACCCTCACGCGCATCTTCGTCGGCCGGAGTCCGACGAACTCCTGGAGAGCGCGTCGAGACATTCGAGGACCTGCTGAGGAAGGCTGGACTTGAGGAGCAGGATGACCGGCCCATCCCGGGCAACACGCTCACGCCGGCGCAGGCCGCCCGGCTGCTCGCCGAACTTCTGCGCAAGCCTGTCACGCTTGGAACCTATCCGTCTCGAATGGCGGTGGGCCACCTGCTGCGCGAGATTCTCGAACAAGGTCCGGTAGCTCCCACCGAGCTTCAGCGACGCGTCAAACGCTTCCATCAGGTGGCCGTGCTCCGTCCGGATGGATGCCTGGCGTGGGCGCTCACCGGGCGGGCGCAGCAACGCATCGGTGAGGTCGAATGGGAGGAGGGGGCGTTCCGAGCGCATCACTTCGAACTGGGACGCTTCTATGTCAGCAACGGCTTCGTCTTCCGGCTTGCGAACGAGCGACTGGAGCCCATCGACAGTGCGGTGTTCGTCGAGGTGTACGACGACGCGGACTATCTCGGCAGCGCGCTGGATGGCGCGGAGTCCGCGTTCCTAAAGCTGGCGCTCTCGGTGGGGAAGTTGCTCATCCATCCGCTCGACAGCCTTGCCGAGCTGAAGAACCTGCCCTCCGGCGTGGCCGCGCTCATCACCGCATCTCCGGCTTACTTCGAGCGATTCCGGCACATGACTCGCGGAGAGCAGGTCCGCGCCGCCGCTGAACTGGCCACCAACCTCCTCGTCACGGCGGGGACGGCCTCGGCCACGACTCGTACGGTGACAGGAGCCCTGGCGGGCGCCGAAGCACACGTTCCGGTGCTGTCACTGTCCGCGCAGGGAGCACTCCGAGTAGAGCGTCTTGCAGTACCTGTCGGGCGCGCGGCAACGGTGGTGGGTGGCGGCCCCGGCGCAGCACTCGTCCTCCATCGAGCCAACTCCTCGACCACCCAACCATCGGGTGGTCCTGGACCGGGCCAGTGGGGCCCAGCGAAGGAGTCCATGTCCCCTCGCGCTCGCCGCTACCAGGAACAGATCTCCGGTCACTCGGCGGACGAGGCATACTGGGTCGGTGGCGTGAAGTTCGATGGCTTCGAGCAGGGCGTGTTGCTGGAGGCGAAGGGACCGGGCTATGCGAACAAGTTTCTCGACGACCTCAAGCCAAAGGTCTGGTTCGAAGGGTCGGGCGCCAAGGCACTCGTCGACCAAGCGAATCGTCAGCGAGCCGTCGCAAGAGGGGCGCCCATTCGATGGCACGTCGCGGAGGCGAAAACCACCGAGGCCATTCGGAAGCTGTTCGATGCCAACGATGTCGAGGGAATCGAAGTCATCTTCACGCCCCCTCTTCCCTGAGGAACCTTGAGCCGTGACCGAGAGCTACTACGCGGGAGTCTATTGGGGGCCCAGGAAGGAGTCGGCGGAGGAGTGCGCGCGTCGGCTCCAAGTCCTTCTCGAGCGACTTCCAGCCGTAGACTCCTCGCTCGGACACTGGTTCCAACAAGGCAAGTCACGCGCCGAGGCACTGAAGCGCCCACTGCTCCCTGAGATGGCAGAGCTGGAGCCCTTCGTTCGCCGGAGCAAGGACCGAGTCCTCGACGAGTTGGGCTTCAGCATGGCGGGATGGAATGGCGCCGGTGCTGACGATGAAACCACCAGCTTCCTCCTCGCATGTGGCGGCCACTCCGAATGGGTCGGAAACCGGTGTGTCTACACGTTGCCCAGCAGGGGCCCAAGCTTGGAGCGGCTCCTGTCGGAACCCGCGCTTTCAGCGCTCCTGCGACATACGGCTGACGCCTGGGAGCCGGATTGGGGCGTGGCGATTTCGGAGCAACACCGGGACCTGCTGAAGCCTCACCGTCCCAAGGGGACTCCGTACGTGGGCTGGGTCACCTATCTCGCACGGCATCGGGGCACGATTCCGCCCCTCCCCGCGCCGGTGCGCATCGAGCCCGTGGAAGGCAAAGGCACGCTCATCATCCTCACCTCCGAACGCTTCACGGTGAGCAATCCGGAGCACGTAGCCTTGGCGGAGCAAGTGCGAGCGCTGCTGGACCAGGCAGGTCTGATGAAGCCGCTCAGCGGCCAACCCTGAGTCTCACCGCCTCCGCCACCGCGCGTCCCCTGCCTCCGCGGTGAGCAGGATGAGCGTCGCCGTAATCGCGGACTCCACGTCCGGTGGGTCTCCCGTCAGCGCGTCCCGGTACAGGAAGAACTGTCCCACCCGGACGATGACGTTCGACAGCGCATCCAGGTTCATCGCCGGGCGGATGAGCTTGTCCCTCACGCCCTCCTCCAGCGCCCTCCGGATGCTCGCCGCGCAGCGCTCCTCCACCCGGCTGCTCTTCGACATCAGCACGCGCATCGCGTACTCGGAATCCTGCTGGATGAAGCGCCGCAGTGGCGCGTCCTCCACAATCAGCTGGATGAGCCGCTCGGTGACGTCCGCCAGGTACGCCGCGCCCTCCCCTTGGAACTCGCCCCTGGCCGCCGTCAGCGCGACGTCGAACCGGGACGAGAGCACCTCCCCATAGAGCAGCTCGCGCGTCCCCGCCCACCGGAACACCGTGGCCCGACTGACGCCCAGCTCCTGCGCCATCCTGCCGATGTCAAACCGCTCCCCCTCGCTCCACCACCGCATCGCCAACGCGAACAAGTCCCTCGGCGTCGCCCGCGACGGCACCTCCAGTCGCTTCGACAACGGCGTCACCCGCACCCGTGACTTCGCGCGCGAGGCCGGACGCGTCGTCCTCGACGGCGCCCTCTTCACGCTCCGCCGCGCGGGCTTCGCCCCCGTCCGCTTCATGTCGCCGCGCTCATCATCTTCCGACGACGCCGCTTCATCCCCGCCACCAGCACACGCTGGTAGAGCGTGGGCAACAGCCGCTGCATGAAGTCGATGAGCACCGCGTCCCCGCCGATGAGCTGACGACGACGGTTCTTGTGGATGGCCGTGACGATGTCCTCCGCCGCGCGCTCCGGCGTCGTCGCGAACGCCTTCTCGAAGTCACTCGACGAGCGCTCGTCCGTCCACCCCCGACGCACCGTCACCCGCGCGTTCCGCGCGATGTTCGTCTTGATGCCCCCGGGGTGCACACAGGTGACGCCGATGCTCCCGCCCTCCACCTCCAACTCCTGCCGCAGCGCCTCCGTGAACCCCTTCACCGCGAACTTCGCCGAGTTGTACGCCGCCTGCGTCGGCACCCCGATGAGCCCGAAGACACTCGACACGTTGACGATGTGCCCCGCGTCCACCGCCTTCAGGTGCGGCAAGAAGGCCTTGGTGCCGTACACCACGCCCCAGAAGTTGATGTTCATCAACCACTCGAAGTCCTCGTACCGCGTGTCCTCGATGGTCGCCCCCAACGCCACCCCCGCGTTGTTGATGACGATGTGCACCGCGCCGAACTCCCGCGCCACCTCGTCCGCCCACGTGTGCACCTCTTCGCGCTTCGCCACGTCCACGCGGTCCACCCGCACGCGCACCCCGTGCTCCCGGCACTTCGCCTCCGTCTCGGCGAGCCCCTGCGGATTCACGTCCGACAGCGCCAGGTGACAGCCCCGCTTCGCCAGCAGCACCGCCGTGGCCCGGCCAATCCCCGAGCCCGCGCCCGTGATTGCCGCGACCTTGTCCTTCACCGTCTTCATGTGTTGGCTCCGTTTCGCGCCCGGCTCGGCTCCACCTCGTCGAGCATGCGGCGCAGCACCCGCGCGAGCTCCTCCGTCGCTGCCCGGCAGGCCCGGCTCAATCCCGACATGTTCGCGAACGCATGCACCAGCGAATCGAAGCGGCGCAGCGTCGTCGGAGTCCCCGCCTCCCGCAGCGCCATCGCGTACGCCTCCGCCTCGTCCCGCAGCGGGTCGAACCCCGCGGTGACGATGAGCGCCGGTGGCGCCCCCGCCAGCGACTTCTCCTGCCGCGGAGACACCCGAGGGTCCGCCAGCGGCGTCGTGCTGCCCCGCATGTACTGCGCCTGGTACCACTCGATGTCCACGCGCGTGAGGAAGAAGCCCTCCGCGAAGTGCGACAGCGAGCCCCAGTCCCGCGTCCTGTCCATCGTCGGGTACAGCAGGAACTGCAACGCCGGCTTGCGCGTGCCCTCGCGCACCGTGTGCTGCGCGACGACGGCGGCCAGGTTGCCTCCCGCGCTGTCGCCTCCCACCGCCACCCGCTCCGGGTCCGCGCCCAGTTCTTCCGCGTGCTCCAGCGCCCACTCGAACGCGGCAATCGCGTCCTCCACCGCCGAGGGGAACGGATGCTCGGGCGCCAGCCGGTAGTCGATGGAGAGCACGTGCACGCCCGCGTGGTGACACAGCCGCCGGCATGGCGAGTCGTGCGTGTCCAGGTCCCCCATCACGAACCCGCCGCCATGGAAGAACACCAACAGCGGCCGTCCCCGTGAGTCCCCGACGGGCACGTAGTGCCGCGCCCGCAGCGGGCCGTGCTTCGTCTCGAGCACCCGCGCCGTCACCGACGCCACCGGCTCCAACTCGCCCGCGTGCATGAGCGCCTCGCGCCGCAGCCGATGTCGCGACTCGGCGAGGGACAGCTCCGACTTCCGGGGCACGCCCTTGCGCTCCCGCAGCGAAAGCAACAGCTGCACCTCCGGGTGCAGACGCAGCCCATCCATCACCACCGGCGGCTTGCCGGACAGTCGCACCAGCATCCCCGGGGGCAGCCGGAACAGCACACTCGCGACCTGGTACTCCAATCGCTCCAGCAACGTCAGCGTCGTCTCATCAGCCATGGGTCAGCGTCCGGTGACGAGCCCCCACCATCGAACGCGGACGCCCAGGTCGGGCGATGGCCACGTACTCCGAAGGCTCGAAGGAAGAGACTCGATGATTGAAGGAGAACGTGAAGCCGGGCCACAGCGTGGAGTTGCGCCCCGTGGCGTCCAGGTACCAGCTCACGCACCCGCCCTTGAGCCAGACCGTCCGCGCCATCCGATGGTCGACCTCCCGGACGAACGCCTCCTGCGCGTCGGCCCTGGGCTCCACCGCCGCCAGCCCTCGTCCGTCCAGGTAGCGCAGCGCGCTGAGCACATGCGACAGCTGCGCCTCCATCATCAGGATGACGGACGTGTGCCCCAGCCCCGTGTTGGGCCCCAGCAACATGAAGAAGTTCGGGAAACCGCTCACCGACGTGCCCAGGTACGCCTTCATGCTGCCCGCCCACGTCTGCGTCAGCGAGCGCCCATCCCTGCCCCGGATGTGCCGCGCGAAGGAGGGCTCCGTGATTTGGAAGCCCGTGCCGAAGATGAGCGCGTCCACCGGGTGCTCCGCGCCCGTCGTGGTGACGACGGAGTGCTCGCGCACCTCCTGGATGCCCTCCGTGACGACCTCGACGTTGTCCCGCGTCAGCGCCGGCAGGTAGTCGTCCGAGATGAGCACACGCTTGCAGCCCATCGTGTAGCCGGGCGTGAGCTTCGCGCGCAGCGCCGGGTCCCGCACCGAGCGGCGCAGGTGACGCTTCGCTCCGCGCTGGGCGATGCGGATGATCCACGGGTGCATGAAGGCCAGCGCGGACAGCTCCTTCACCGCGTAGATGCCCGCGCGCGTCAGCCACCGCGCCCCGGGGACATGGGTGTACAGCCACCGCCTCCACGCGGCGATGGGGTGGTCCTCGCGCGGGAGAATCCACGGCGGCGTGCGCTGGAACAGGACCAGCCGGGACACCTTCCGCTGGATGACCGGGACGAACTGGATGGCGGACGCGCCCGTGCCCACCACCGCCACCCGGCGCCCCTCCAGCGCGTAGCTCGAGTCCCACCGGGCCGAGTGCATCACCTTGCCCTGGAAGCGCTCCAACCCCGGCAGCGCGGGCACCACGGGCTCGCTGAAGGCGCCCGCCGCGAAGATGAACACGTCCGCGGTGAACAGCCCGTGTGACGTCTGGAGGCGCCAGTGCCGCGCGGCCTCGTCCCAGGAGGCCTCTTCCACCGTGTGGTGGAAGCGCACGTGCGGCAGCACGCCGAAGCGCTCCGCGCAGTCGCGCAGGTACGCGTGAATCTCCGGCTGCGGTGAGTAGGCCCGCGTCCAGCGGGGGTTGGGCGCGAAGGAGAACGAGTACAGGTGCGAGGGGACGTCACACGTGCAGCCCGGGTACAGGTTGTCCCGCCAGACGCCGCCCACGTCCCCTGCCCGCTCGAGGATGACGAAGTCCTCCATCCCCTCCTGCTTCAGGCGGATGGCCATGCCCAGGCCACCGAAGCCGCTGCCGGCGATGGCCACGTGGAAGTGCCGGACCCGAGCCAGGGACATCGCTACCTCCGCTCCAGGGAAACCCGCCCGCCGCCCCACCTCGCTACGAATCACTACCATGGCGCGTCATGAGTCACTCCGCAACCTTGACGCATCCGGGTCAGACGACGACGGGCCGTCGCACGGGAGGGCCCGCCAGCAGGGACGTCAGTGGTTCAGGTGCTCGATGAGCGTCTTGAGGCCGATGCCGATGAGCACCACGCCTCCGAGCAGCTCGATGCTGGTGCCGAAGCGCTCACCCAGCCGCTTGCCCGCCCACGCGCCGAGGATGGACATCACGAAGGTCATCAGACCGATGAGGCCCGTGGGGAGCAGGATGCCCAGCTCCAGCGTGGGCAGCGTCACGCCGACGGCGAGCGCGTCGATGCTGGTGGCCACGCCCAACGTCATCAACATGGGCAGCTTGATGCCCGTGGGGGCCGTGCGCTCCTC
Organism: Myxococcus guangdongensis; assembly: GCF_024198255.1. Taxonomy (NCBI): domain Bacteria; kingdom Pseudomonadati; phylum Myxococcota; class Myxococcia; order Myxococcales; family Myxococcaceae; genus Myxococcus; species Myxococcus guangdongensis. Next base: position 605,360 of record NZ_JAJVKW010000003.1, on the reverse strand, counting down.
CTCGCCGTGGGAGAGCGCCTCGTAGATCATGTGCCCGCCCACCAGGGCGAGCAGCACGAAGGCAATCCAGTGGTCGACCGCCGAGAAGTGGGTGACGATGACCTTGCCCCCGAGCGCGCCGCCCAGGGACATGCCGAACTGGAACAGGCCGAACGTCAGCGCCAGCTTCAGGATGTCCGGGGGCCGCGCGCCTCGGATGGCCATGCCTCCGGAGACGGCGGTGGCGTCCATGGCCACCCCGAGCGCGAGCAGCAACAGGGTCACGGACGCCTCCGGCTATTCCTTCTCGATGTCCCGGTCCCACAGCTGGACGCGGGTGTTCTCGTCGGTCAGCCGGCGGGTGAGCTCCGCGGCGATGGCCACCGAGCGGTGCTTGCCACCCGTGCACCCCAGCGCCACCGTGAGGTACGCCTTCCCCTCCTTCTGGTAGCGGGGGAACAGGAAGCGGCAGAGGTCCACCACCTTCTCGAGGAACTGCTGCGCCTCCTCGCGGTCCAACACGTACGCGGCCACCTTGGGCACCTTGCCCGTCAGCCCCTTCATCTCCGGGACGAAGTACGGGTTGGGCAGGAAGCGCACGTCCAGCACCAGGTCCGCCTGCGGCGGCACGCCATAGCGGTAGCCGAACGACATCACCGACAGGCTCGGGCCCGCGGCGGGCTCCGGGCTGAAGCGCGCCTGCACCATGCGCTTCAAGTCGTGGACGTTGAGCACCGACGAGTCGATGACCTGGTCGGCGATTTCGCGCAAGTCGCGCAGCGCCTCGCGCTCCGCCTTGATGCCATCGGCGACGGTGCCGTTGGGGGCGAGCGGATGGCGGCGGCGCGTCTCGCTGAAGCGGCGGATGAGGCTGTCGTCGCTCGAGTCGAGGAAGAGCACCTCCACGTGGTGGCCGGCGCGACGCACCTCGTCGAGGATGCGCGGGGCCTCCTTGAGGAAGACGCCTTCACGCACGTCCACCACCAACGCCATGCGCTCGATGTTGCCACCGCCCGCCAACTCCGTGAGCTTGGGCAGGAGCACCACCGGCAGGTTGTCGATGCAGAAGAACCCCGCATCCTCCAACGCGCGGATGGCGGTGGACTTGCCGGAGCCGGACATGCCGGTGATGACGACCAACTGTTTCGCGGGCGCGGTCACTCGACCTCTTCTCCCAGGGTGCGGCGCATCGCCCCTTCGGCGATGGCTCGGTTGAGCCGCTCGGCGAACTCCCGCGCCGAGTGGTGGCCCTGATGCTTCAACAACTGGTTGCGGGCGGCCACCTCGATGATGGTCGCCATGTTACGGCCAGGACGCACGGGTACCACCGACAGCGGGATGTCCACACCCACAATCTGCAGGTGCTTGTCCTCCACCCCCAGCCGGTCGTACTCCTGATGGGGGTCCCATTCCTGCAACTCGATGACGAGCTCGATCTTCTTCTGCTCGCGGACCGCGGCCACGCCGAACAGGTCCTTGATGTTGATGATGCCCAAGCCCCGGATTTCCATGTGGTGCTTGATGACCGGATTACCGGCCCCATAGACGGCACCCTTGCGGCGGGTGACGTCGACGATGTCGTCGGCCACCAGACGGTGGGCGCGCATCACCAGGTCCAGGGCAATCTCGCTCTTGCCGATGCCGCTCTTGCCCAAGAGCAGGATGCCCACGCCGAAGACGTCCATCAGCACGCCGTGCAGGCTGCTCGACTCGGTCAGGGCCTCCTCCAGGAAGGACTGCACCCGGGTGATGAAGTCGCTGGAGAGCAGCGGCGTCTTCATCAGGGCCAGGCCCCCCGCCTCGCAGGCGGTGACCAGCACGGGGGGAATCTCCAGCTCCTTGGTGACGACGACGCAGGCCAGGTCCTCCTCCTCGAAGAGCTTGGAGAGCGCCTCGCGCTGCCGCGACTCCGGGAGGGTGGCCAGGTACGAGATTTCGGTGTTGCCGAACACCTGGACGCGGCGGGGGTGGAGGTGCTCGGTGAAGCCCGCCAGCGCCAGCCCAGGCTTCTGGATGCGCGGCGAGTCCACCGTCCTCGTCAGGCCCGCCGCGCCCGCGACGAGCGTCAGCCGCAGGTCGTAGTCGTGGTCCTCGATGAGCTGGGAGATGCGGATGGATTTCATCGTCGGGGCCTGGAATATCACCGGTGGGACCTTTTGAGTCGAAGTGCCCACGGGGCATGGCCTCCCCCACCTTCACCGCCGATTGCCCACCCGACCACCGGCCTGCCGTCCCCGGGCCTTGGGGGGCCACCGATTGGCGCCTCAACAATGCGCGCCATGGCCATTTCCCGGCGTCCCGTGGGTTGGTAAGCCCCGGCCATGTCCGACTGCCTCTTCTGCAAGATTCGAGACGGCCTCATCCCGGCCAAAGTGGTCTACAAGGACGACGTCTGCCTGGCGTTCGAGGACATCAACCCGCAGGCGCCCACGCACGTCCTGTTCATCCCCCGGAAGCACATCGCCACGGTGAACGACGTCGCGGCGGAGGACGAGGCCACGGTGGGCCACCTCTTCACCGCGGCGGCGAAGCTGGCCAAGGAGCGCGGCCACGACGCCAACGGCTACCGGGTGGTGATGAACACGAACAGCCACGCGGGGCAGACGGTGTTCCACATCCACCTGCACCTCTTGGCTGGCCGCCTGCTCACCTGGCCTCCGGGGTGAGGCGAAGCGGTGGGGCCACGCCCGTGCGCATCGGGTGCTAGCGTCTCTTCGTGAGGCGCGAGGGGTGCGCCCGGCAATGCCCTTCTCCACGGAATCGACTCCCGCCAATCGCCGCGCCTACACGGTGCTCGCCCTGCTGCTCGCGGCGGTGGCGGGCACGGTGAACGCGACGGGCTTCGTGGCGCTCGGCGTGCACACGTCCCACATGTCCGGGAACATGGCGTCCCTGGGCGAGTCGCTCGCGCTGGGGGACGGCGCGCTGGCGTTCCGGGCCGCCGAGGTGCTGCTGGCCTTCGTGGTCGGCGCGGTGTGCGCGGCGGCGCTGCTGGATGCATCCCGACGGCGCGAGCGGGGTCGTCACGTGGCCGCGCTCGTGGTGGAGGTGGTGACGCTGGCGGGCATCGGCGTGGCGCTCGACGCGGCGCCGGGCGCGCGGGCCCCGGTGTTGTTGTGGGGGCTGGCGTTCGCGATGGGGCTGCAGAACGCGCTCGTCACGCGCGTGTCCGGCGCGGTGGTGCGCACGACGCATGTCACCGGCATCCTCACGGACATCGGCATCCAGCTGGTGCAGATGTTCGCGTGGGTGCGGGATGGCTCGCGCGGCCAGGGGGTGACGGGAGTGCTGCGACGCCTGCGCGCCCTGCCCTCCGCCATCGAGTTCGAGCGCACGCGGTTGCACCTGGGATTGGGGCTGTCGTTCCTCTTGGGGTGCACCCTCGGGCCGGTGCTCTACCTGCGCCACGGCCCCGCGGCGCTGGGGCTGCCGTGCGGGGTGCTGCTCCTGCTCATCGGGCTGGACTTGAGCCCGGCCGCGGCGCGTGGGGCACCTCGAAGCTCCGCGTCACGGGCGTGAAGTCACTCTGACGCGGGTTGGGCCACGGGCTGGGTGGGCTGCGGCCCCGAGGAGGCCTCTACGTCCAGGACGCGCGAGTCGGGGCCTCCCTGGCGCAGCACGCGCAGCACGCTGCTGCGGTCATCGGTCCAGGTGAAGTCCGGCTCGCCTCGCAGGCCCAGGCGCCGCACGCGCGCGGTGGCGCGGGTGAAGGTGGGGCCCCAGGAGAACTCGCGGTCGGGGCTCAGCAGCATCCAGTTGCTGCGCAGGGCGTCGTCCTTCGTCTCGTGGAAGACGAACGTCGCGTGCATGCCCAGCTTGCGCGCGTGCGCCAGCGCCACCGGCACCAGGTCCAGGTGCACGTTGCTGATGTGCATCGCCAGCACGCCGTGGGGGGCCAGGTGCTTCTTGTAGAGGGCCACCGCCTCCTCGGTGAGCAGGTGCACGGGCACCGCGTCCGAGGAGAAGACATCGAGGGACAGCACGTCGAAGCCCTGCGGCTCGCCGCGCTCCAGCTCCTGCTCCAGGGAGATTCTCGCGTCGCCCTCCACCATCGTCGCGGTGGACGGTGAGTCCGCGAGGAAGCTGAAGAAGCCGCCCTTGCCCTGGGCCAGCTCGATGACCGCGGGGTTGATTTCGTAGTAGCGGCCCCGGTCGCCCTTCTCGAGCAGCGCCGCGCTGGTGCCCACGCCCAGGCCGAGCACCCCCACGTGCAGGCCGGGGGGCAGCCCCACCGCCTCGCGCAGTCGACGCTGCTCGGCGATGGCCAGGCCGAGTCCGGCCTCGCGCGTGTAATAGGTCGTGGGCCGCGAGCGATTCTCCGGCGAGGCGAGCTGCCAGCCGTGGGTGACGGCGCCGTGGCGCAGACCGAAGAGGTGGAGCGTCGGGTCCTCCGCGTTCTGCTCCATCACCCGCACCACGCCGAAGAAGTTGCGCTCGCTGAAGCGGGCCCGGTCCAGGTCCTGGTTCATCGAGAGGAACAGGTTCGTCGTCACCATCATCAGCATCGCGCCGCGCAGCATCCGGCTCACGCGCCGGCCGCGCGTCTCGTCCGGGGGCGCCTTCGCCATGCCCACCAACGCCACGATGCAGCAGCCGCCCAGCGAGAGCGGATACTCCCAGTAGGCGCGGAAGAAGCTCGTGGCCACGCCGCTGACGAACAGCGCGCCGATGACGCCGCCCGCGGAGACCCACAGGTAGAAGGCGCTCAGGTGACGCGGCGCGGGGCGCAGCCGGAACAGCTCGCCGTGGCACACCATGCAGCCGGCGAAGAGCGACGCGGCATAGGCCAGGAGCAGCAGCGGCAGCGGGAAGTGAGGCCCCGCCGCGTGCGCATGCGCCGCCGCCGCGCCCGAGGCGATGAGCAGCACCGAGTACAGCGTGCGCGAGTAGAAGGACTCGCGCGAGAAGGCGAGGATGAAGGTGAGCAGGTAGACGGCGAGCGGCAGCACCCAGAGGAACGGGCCCGCGGCCACGTCCTGCGAGAGCTGGTTCGTCGTGGCGAGCAGCAACACGGACGCGCACGTGGACAGGCCCAACCACTCCAGCGTTTGCCGCAGGCCGGGCTTCTCCTGGGGTTGCGTCGCGGAGGCGTCCGGCGCGCCACCTCGTGCCTCCTGCTTCATCGCCTCGAAGGCGGCGGCGTGCGCAGCCTCCGCGTCCGTGGCGTGGAGGGATGCGTTGACGGGCGCCACGCCATCGGCGGACGGGGCGCGCGCGCCTCCCGCGTGCGCGACCGCCACATCGGAACCGGAAGCCACGCCACCAGCGCCCACCGCGAGCCGTGGTGCGGTGCCCACCTCCCGCGAGCCTTCCGCGTGCGAAGCCACGCCCACCGCGGACTGTGACGCCGCGCCTGCCGCCGCGTGTCCATCCACTTCGCGCGAGCCTCCCACGAGCGAGGCATTCGCATCGGCGCCTACCGTGAGCCTCGGCTCCGCGCCCGCCGCCACGTGCCCCACCGCACCGCCCGACTGCCCCGCGCCAGCAGTCGTCGCCGAGCGCTCATGGCGCAGCACGTCCACCGCGCACACCGCGCAGGCCACCGCGAAGAGGACGAAGCCGACGCCCCAGCCCCACGCCTGCGCGCCGCGCCCCACCCAGGGCTCCACCAGGAACGGATAGCCCAGCAGCGCGAGCAGCGAGCCCACGTTCGACAGCGCATACAGCACATACGGCGAGCGCCCCGGCCGCGCCCTCGCGAACCAGGACTGGAGCAGCGGCCCCGTGGTGCTCAGCACGAAGAACGGCAGGCCGATGGTGACCGCCAACATCGCCAACAGTCGCGGCACCGCCAGGTCCGTGCCCACCGGGCGCCACTCGGGCCCCGGCGCCACGGGCGAGCCCACCCACAACGCCCTCACCCCCAACACCGCCACCGCCACCGCCAGCACGCCCAGGTGCACCTTCGCCTGCAGGCGCGGCGTCAGCCGCGAGGCCAGCGCGTGCGAGTACGCATAGCCCCCCAGGAGCGCCGCCTGGAAGAACAGCATGCACGCCGTCCACACGCCGGGCGTCCCGCCGTACCAGGGCAGTGCATAGCGCCCCGCCAGGGGCTGCACCCCGAACAACAGGAAGGCGCTCGTGAAGATGGCGACGGAGTATCGAAGCATGGAGACCCTGGGAGACGTGCGTCAGACGGCGGCCGCCGTGGCGGGAGGATGGCGCCGGGAGCGCAGCGCGCGCGCCCCAGCGGCGAAGAGGGAGAGCGCCAACGCGAGCAGCACCACCGCCACCACCCCGTTCACCCGCGACGCCGCCGAGCTCGCGGGCGACAGCGCCTCGCGCACCAGGAGCACCAGGCTGGTGAGCGTGACGGCCCCCACGAACACCATGGGCACCAGCGCGTAGACGTAGGGCCGGCCCGTGCTCTTGAGCCACACACAGACACCGAGCAGCGACAGCGACGCGAGCAGCTGGTTCGACGTGCCGAACAGCGTCCAGAACGAGCGCCACGCCCCCGAGCCCGCCAGCAGCACGAAGGCCAGCGGCACGGCGCACGTCACCGCCGTGGCCACCATCGCCGCGCCCTTGCCCTTCTTCCCCGCCAGCTCCTGGAGGATGTAGCGCCCCAGCCGCGTGGACACGTCCAGCGTGTCGAACACGAAGGTGGAGAAGGCCATGGCCCCGAAGGTCGTCGCGATGACGAGGTACTCCTTGCCCAGCACCGTGACGATGAAGCGCCCCAGCCCCGCGCCATACACCGCGCCGGGCGCCTTGCCCGTCAGCTCCGCCTTGGTGGCGACCATCACCGTCGCCAGCGCGATGACCGCCACGAAGCCCTCCAGCAGCATCGCCCCGTAGCCCACCGGCTTGCAGTGCGGCTCCTTGTCGATCTGCTTCGACGTGGTGCCCGAGCACACCAGCCCGTGGAACCCCGAGCACGCGCCACACGCGATGGTGACGAAGAGGAACGGGAACAGCGCGCCGCCGGGGCCCGGGACGTTGAAGCCCGAGAAGGCCGGCTGCTGGATGGACAGCTCACCGCTCAGCCCACCGTAGAAGATGCCCACCACGCCCACCGCCAGCGCCGCGTACAACACGAAGCCGCCCAGGTAGCCGCGCGGCTGCAGCAACACCCAGACGGGCGTGAGCGACGCGACGAAGCAGTACGCCAGGATGAGCGCGGACCATCCTCGCGCATCCAACACCAGCAGCGTGGACATGCGCGTGCCCAGGTACACCACGCCCAGCGTCGCCGGCACGAAGATGAGCGTCTGCAGCCACAGGGGCGGCTTGAGCCAGCGGTCCACCAACCCCATCACCACCGCCAGGAGCAGGTACGCGATGGAGGCGAAGGCCACCGCGCCGCCCGGGTTGAAGCGGAAGGTGAGCCCCTCCAGCTCCGCGTCGCCGCTGACGAACGTGGCCGCCGTCGCGTCCGTGAAGGCGACGATGACGTAGATGAGCGCCACCCAGATGAAGGCCAGCATCGCCAGCCCCGCGGTGGGCCCCAGGTGGCTGCGCACCACCTCCGCGATGGAGACCGCGCCATGGCGGATGCTCGCCACCAGCGTGGCGAAGTCATGCATCGCCCCGATGAACACCGAGCCCACCGCAATCCACAGGAGCGCCGGGAGCCAACCGAACTGCTGCGCCGCGAGGATGGGCCCCGCGATAGGGCCTGCCGCGGCGATCGCGCTGAAGTGCTGCCCCAACAGGTAGAAGGGCTTCGTCGGGACGAAGTCCACGCCGTCGCTCTTCGCGTGCGCGGGCGTCACCGCTTCGCCATCCAGGCGGAACTGCCGGGCGATGAAGCCTCCGTAGAAGCGATAGCCCAGCGCCAGCACCACGAGGAACACTCCGGCAATCAGGGGGAGGCTCATGCCGCGAGGCTTTCCCGACCCGGACTTCCGGTCAACACCCTGACTCCTGGAAGTCCGAGGAAGGCGGCAACGGCGTCACTGTTCAACCGACTCCAGCTGAACCTGGACCTGCTTCCTGAAGTTCCTCACCCTCTTCAAGAGATCGGGGCTGCCCTCACCCTCGGCGGCAACAACCTCTTCGTCCAGGTCGTCCCGTCTCGTGCAAAGCAAACCCAGGTCGTCGCAGGACCTGTGCGTCTTGAGCTTCTTGAGGTCGGCGTTCGCCGCCTTCCACTCGCGTGACAGCTCGGACTGGGAGCCCATCCCCTTGATGATGCGCACGCGATTGGTGTTGGCGCGCTTGGGTGCGGGGGCCTTGGGGGTCGGCTTCCCCAGGGGCGCCAGCAACGAGCCATCATCGTCCGCGACGCTCTTCTGCGCGTCGGTCTCCGCCACCGCGGCAGGCGCGGGCGGTGGGGTCTCCACGGCCGCGGGCTTGGGAGCCGGGGCCTGCTCACCAGGGGCCGCCGCCTCCACGGGCGCCTGCTCCGCCACCGCGGTGTCACCTGCGCCCGGATTGGGCTCCGCCGCGCCCTCCACGGGAGCCTTCGGCGCCTTTGCTCCAGGGGCCACGGGACTCGCAGGTGGAGCTCCCTCGGGCCCCTTGGCGACGAGGCCGAGCTGCTCGAGCTGGTTCGTCACCATCCCTCGGACCTGAGGGTCCGACATGAGGAACGCCCCGCCCGCGGTCAGCGCTCCCAACCCGCCCAGCACCACCACCCATGTCAGCGCGGAGCTGCGCCTGGCGCGCTTGGGCACGGTGGTCTTGCGCGTGTCCTCCGACGGGCGACGGACGGGGACGTTGGGCCGCGAGGGCACGGAGGTGCGCCGCGTCTCGTCATTCGCGGTCATCGACACCCGCACGTCCGCGTCCTCTTCCTCGTCCTCGGAGGCCTCGGGCATGGCGACGACCACGGGGCGGCTGACGCCCGTGCGTCGCCCCTGCGCGGGCGCCATCCCCGGCGAGGACGGCCGCACTCGACGCGAGCCCGTCTTCGGACGCGAGACGCCCGAGCGCTCCTCGTCATCGCGCGTGACGCCCTCCGCGTCACGCAAGAGGCTCTCATCCAGGACGACGCGAGGCTGGGTGTCCTCGTGGACGGCGGCGCGAGCCTGCATGTCCGCCACGCGCGGACCCCGAGGGTCCGTGTCCGCGTCCCGAGGCGCGCGCGGATGCGTGTCCTCGTAGCGCTCCGCTCGCCCGGGCCGCGACGCCCGGGGGTTCGTGTCCATCTCCTCCAGGCGCTCCGATGGCTCGCCGTGCCCCATCTGCTCGGGCGTGAGCACCGGCATCTCGGCGTCCGCGTCACCGCCCGACTCCAGAGAGGAGACCACCACGCCCGGCTCGCCGACCTTCGAGCGTGACGCCACGCCCGGGTTCGACGTCAGCGCGGCGCCCTGCACCGGCAACGCGCCCGAGCGTGAGGGAACGCCCGGGTTCGACGTCAGGGCCCCCCCCTGCGCCGGCAGCGCTCCCGAGCGCGCTGCGACTCCGGGGTTCGACGTCAGGGAGCCGCCCTGCGCCGGCAGGGCCCCCGAGCGAGACGGCACGCCCGGGTTCGACGTCAGGGCCGTGTCGGGCATCGACATCGCCCCCGAGCGAGACGGCACGCCCGGGTTCGACGTCAGGGAGCCACCCCGAACCTGGGCACCGGCGGGCGGCATGGTCATCGCGCCCGAGCGCGCCGGAGACCCGGGAGGCGGCGCGGCGGTCGAGGGCATCGAGGCGGCCCCAGGTCCAGGCCGCGTCGTCACGCCGGAAGCGGGCACTTCACCCGCCGAGGGCATCACCGAGGCCCCTGGCCCAGGCCGAGTCGTCACACCCGAAGCAGGCACCTCACCCGCCAAGGGCATCGCGGCCCCCGGTCCAGGCCGCGTCGTCACACCCGACGCCGGCGCCTCCGGGGGCACGCCGACAGCGGGCATCATCATCACGCCGGAGCGCGCCGGAGCCGACGGTGCTGGCGCGCCAGGAGGAACGAGCGCCTGCCGCTGGGGCATCACCGCCGCGGGAGGCGGCGTGACGGGAGGCGGAGGGGGACGCGGGCTCCCACCGCTGAACGTGGCGGGGCGGGACGTGCGCGGGTCCTCGCCGAAGGGACGCAGCGGCTCCGCGCGGGGGTCGGTGGCGTCGTACGGGCTCCCCTGCCCGTCCGAGGAGCCGGCGACCGCGCCCACGGGCAGCAGCTCCAGCTCCGTGGGCCGCGTGTCCGGACGCGACGGCGGCGGCGCGGGCGGCGGTGGCGCGGGAGGAATCGCCTCCGGCGGCATGGCCGTGAGCGGAACCTCGCGCGTCTGCGACGGCGGCCGAGGCACGGGAGCGACGGCGGGCGGCGGCGTGGTCGGGCGGGAGACCTCGGGCGCCACCTCCACGGACACGGAGGGCGAGGTGTCCGGATTCAGCTTCGCCGCACGGGCCCGCGCCTCCTCCTCCAGCGCCTCCAGCGGGAAGGCGGGCCGGGTGGACTCGTCGATGGGGATGCCCGGACGCGTCTCCCCATCATCCACGGGCCCACCATCACGGCTGCGCCGCGTGGGATGGAAGGAGAGCGCCTCCACCGGGCCATCCAGGCGGATGGTCTTCGCCGGCAACATCGCTCCGGCCGGCGGCGACGGACGCGGCGCGGCCCCCTCGTCCGAGGGCTCCGGGGACGCGGCGCGCGCCTCGGAGTAGCCCCCGCGAGGCACGTCCTTGAGGCTCGACAGCAGCCGGCGCTCGGACTGGAAGTCCGCGGTGAACAGCTCGCGCATGAAGCGGCTGACGCTCTCCGGCCCCGCGCTGGCGTCAATCTCCATCAGGCACGCCTGCAGCCGGCCGCGGAACTCCTCCGCCGTCTGGAAGCGCTGCGTCGGGTCCACCTCCAGCGCCTTGGCCACCAACGCCGTCACCGCGCGCGGCGTGAGCGGCTCCACCTCATCCAGCGGCGCCACCTTCGGGTTGGCCACCACCGACATCAGCTCGCCGGGGTGGATGCCGTCGAAGGGGTTCTTCCCGCAGATGAGCTCGTAGAGCGTCAGGCCCACCGCGTACAGGTCCGCGCGCCGGTCCACCGGCTGGTGCCGGGCCTGCTCGGGGGACATGTAGAGGAACTTGCCCAGGATGATGCTCGGGTTCGTCTTCGCCGCCGACAGCCGGCTCTTGGCGAGCCCGAAGTCGATGACCTTCACCTCCCCCTCGTAGGAGATGAGGATGTTCTGCGGCGAGATGTCCCGGTGGACCAGCTTCAGGTCCTCCCCGTCGTCATCCTTCTTGCGGTGCGCGTACGCCAGCGCGTCCAGCACCCGGCCCATCACGTAGAGGATGAACGTCAGGGGCAGCGGCACCTGCCTGTCCCGCACCCGGGCGGCCACCTTGCGCAGGTCCTTGCCGTCCACGTGCTCGAGGGCCATGTAGGCCTCGCCCTCGTGCAGCCCCATGTCCAGCACCTGGGCGATGGAGCCGTGGCTCAGGCGGACCAGCGTGCGCGCCTCACCGACGAAGCGCTCGACGAAGTCGGTGTCCTCGGCGAGCTGCGGGAGGATTTTCTTGATGACGCACAGCTTCTCGAAGCCCTGCGCGCCCTCCAGCCTCGCGAGATAGATTTCACCCATCCCGCCCGTCGCCAGATGGGACAAGAGGGTGTACCGGCCAAAGGGCTGGGGCCGGAACGGACGCAGCCGGGCGGAAGGGTTATGAGCGTTCATGGGGGCGGGGGTCCACCACTCGGGCGCCCATTGAACCCTGGCTTGCCCTGGTCCATCAACCCGTCAACCTGCCGCAGGGGGTTTCACCGCAGGCCGGGGTTCGTCAACACCCCGACGTCCTCGTCGAGGACCTCGAAGGCGGCCACCTTCTCCTTGGGGGGGCGCACCAGCCGCTCCCCCAGGGGCATCACGTCGAAGCGGGCCGCCACGGCCGCCAGCACCTTACCGGAAATCAACACCTGCCCAGGGTTGCCCGTCGCCGCCAGCCACGTGGCCACGGACATGCCCTCGCCCACCGCCGTGTAGTCGGGGCGGACCTCGTTGCCGATCATCCCCACCAGGGCCCGCGTGGTGTGCAGGGCCATCCGCAGCGAGCAGCGCTCGTCCACCGGACGGCGGCTCATCGCCCGCTCCCAGTCCGAGCGCAGCGCCAGGCCCGCCCGCACCGCCCGCACGGAGTCCTCGCCCTTCACGTACGGCACGCCGAACAGGGCCCGCATGGACTCACCGATGAAGGACTCCACGGTGGCCTCGAAGCTGAACACGATGCCGGTGGCGCGCGCGTGGAAGTCACTGAGCAGGCTGGTCGCCTTGGCCCCGCCGATGCGCGAGGCCAGGGCGGGGAAGCCCACCAGCTCCACGTGCAGCACCGTGAGGGTGCGCTCCTCCAGGCCCGGCAGCCGGCCACCCTGGCGTTGGGCCTCGGTGGCGCGGCGCTCGGCGACGTCGGGCGGGTGGAAGCGCTCCAGCGAGCGGCGCAGTCGCTCCTGCGTGGCGCCGCCGTCGCGCGGGGAGAACTTCTGCACGCCGGTGGCCACCAGGTGCGCCACCGCCGAGCACGCGTCCAGCATGGGCTCCAGCCCGTCCCCCTTGGCGGAGGTGTTGACGTAGAGCACGCCCTGGTACGGCGCCTCGGAGCCGATGGGGATGCACAGCACGCTGGCCACGCCGTAGAGGATGACACTCTCGCGCGCGGCGAAGCGGCGGTCGTCGCGCACGTCGCCCACCGCGAGCGCGCGGCCCTGGCGCAGGGCCTCGTCGACGATGGCGTCGGACACCGGCACCTCGCCCTTGGCCAGCCGTCCCCGGTGGCGCACCGCCGCGGGCACGAGCGCCCCCGTGGAGTGCTTGAGCAGCACCACCGCCGTGGTGGCGTCGGTGCGCTCCAGGAGCCGGTCCATCGTCAGGTCCAGGAAGGTGGACAGCGTGGTGGCGGTGGAGAGCGCCTCCGCGGTGCGGAACATCAGCACCAGCGTCTCCTGCGCCACGCGGGGGCTGGCCGGGGCGGCGGGCGAGGAGGCCTGCTGGTTGAAGTCCTCGAAGGGCACGGGCCCCACGTTGTCGAGCAGGCGCAGCACGTCCGCGTCCCGCACGCTCTTGGCGAGCAGCACGGAGGGCCCCACGTCCTGCCCGTGGCCGAAGCGCACGACACCGCCGGCGCCCAGGTCCACCATCTCCGTGGCGGCGTTCTCCACGGTGTTGGGTTGGCGCACCGCGAGCGTGTTCTCGCCCAGCGCCACGGAGTCGCCGGGGGACAGCTGCCGGGAGCCCTGCAGGGGCGCGCCGTTGACGCGGCTGCCGTTGCGGCTGCCCAGGTCCTCGATGCGCAGGATGTCCGCCTCCACGTAGAGGCGCGCGTGCCGGCGCGAGACCAGGTCTCCGCCCAGCACGATGTCGTTCTCGTCGGCGCGGCCCAGGCTCGTCACGCCCTCGGGCAAGTCATAGGACGTGTCGAAGTAGCCGGGCCCGTTGATGATGATCTGCCACATCGAATCCCCGACATTACACGACTCTCTCTCAACGTAAGAGAGGGAGACCTGTGCCCCGGAGGGGGACGGGGCTGACCCGGACTCCGGGCGCGGAGGCCCGTTACCGGGTCAGGACTGACAGTGCGCCGGGCCGCTTCCCCCAGGTGCGGGGCTCAGCGGGGCCGGTGGATGAAGACGGACGCGCCTTGCCGCACCGCGGTGAACACCGCCAGCGGACGCTCCGCCGGGCCCTGGAGGACGGCGCCGTCCAGGGCGAAGCGCGAGCCGTGGCAGGGGCACTCCATCACGCCGTCGGCGGGCCGCCAGTCCACGCCGCAGTCGCCGTGCGTGCAGATGCGCCACAGCGCCACGAAGCACCCGGGCTTCGTGTGCACCAGCAGCACGTCCAGCAGGGCCTCGGGCGCGTGCACCCGGGCGTGGCCCCCAGGGGACTCGAGGCCCGGATGGTCCTGGAGCCGCACCTCCACCCAGCCCTCGGCGGTGGTGCCGGGCTGGGGGAGGTCAGGGCAGGAGGCGCCCTCGGGCGGGAGGTCCAGGACGACGGCCTCCCGCCACTCGCCGCCGCACCCCACGCCCAGCGCGGCCAGGGCACAGCCGCCCCGGGCCAGCGTGAGGAGCGCGGCGCGGCGGTCCAGGTCGGTCATGGCGCGGCGGGCAACGACACGCCGTTCACCACGGCGACACCGTCCAGATCGAAGCCCGCGGACGTGCCCGCCGAGCCGTTGGTGCCCGCGTCGACGATGCGCACGTAACGCGCCCGGGCGAGGCCCACGGTGGCCAGGTCGAACCCGTCCCCCCCGGCCACGGCGGGGTCCGTGGCGCTGATGCCGGCGGCGGGGTTGGCCGTGACGGGACGCACGCCCGCGCAGCCCGGGTAGTTGTTCGTCGCGTCCGAGGGGGCGCAGGGGAACTCGTGCCACTGCACGCCGTCGTCGCTCACCGAGACGCGTCCCCGCTCGGTGAAGGCGCGCGGGCCTCCCGCGATGAGGAACGGGTTCTCGAAGACGAGCAGGTCCACGCCCGGGCCGTCGACCACCGCGATGTCCGTGAAGCGCAAGGTGATGGAGCCGCCCTTGCCCAGCGAGAGGACATCCAGCGACCCGCTGTCCAGCCCCGCGCCCACCGGGGCGCCCAGGACGATGGACGGGAAGCGGTCCTGCCCGAAGCCCGCGCCGGGGCCGGGCAGGTACTCGACCACCTCGTCCGCGTACGGGTCCGCGGGCCGCGAGGGGCTCGCGTCGGTGCCCGAGTCACCGGGCCCCGCGTCCTCGTCCGTGGGCGCGGGGGGAGCCTCGTCCCCGCCGCACGCGGACAGGCTCAGCGCCAGGGCGAACAGCGCGCCCCGGCCGAGCCCGTGGAGGGCGCGCGTGTTCACGGGGCCACCTGGAGGCGCACCAGGCGCCGGCCGTTGCGGTCGGACACGCCGACGAGCACGTCGGAGCCGAGCGGCTCCAGCATCGTCACCGAGGTGCACTGGTTGACGTAGCCGAGCACGGGCACGCGCGCGCCCACCGTCACGGCGTCGCCCGTGCCGACGGACAGCGCGTAGCGGGACACGTCGGTGCTCACGAAGTTGAAGTCCGCGTCGTAGCCACCACGGTTGATGGCGACGCCCGAGCCGAAGGCACCCGCGCCGTTGAAGTCGCTGCCCACGTCGATCTTCGCCTGGGCGCCCAGGTCCAGCGGCGTCCCGCTGGTGATGGCCGCGGAGACGGTGGCGGGCGCCACGCCGTAGATGACGTTGACGAAGTTGCCGTCGAAGTAGCCCAGCGCGGCGATGCCGTTGGACGTCACGGCGGTGAAGCCGCTGGCCACCGCGTCACCCTGCGGGAAGTTGGCCACGCGCACCGCGCTCGTGGGGTCCGTGGACGTCACCAGGCCGTAGACGGCCAGGTCGGTGCCGGGCAGCGTGCCCAGGCCGCCACCGTTGACGAGCACCGCGCTCAGCGCTCCGCTCCAGAAGGCCGCGGCCGAGTAGTTCTTGGGCGCGACGACGTAGTTGGAGTTGGCCGGCGTCACCAGGTCATACGCCGCGACGTTGCCCGGAGCGCCCGTGGAGCCCAGCGTGTAGCCGGTGAAGACGCTCGTGCCGTCGTTGATGACGTAGCCGCCCGGATACACGGCCGCGGAGCCGTCCCGGTCCGCCTGGGTGACGATGTCGAAGAGCTTCGTGGTGCCGGGCTGGAGGTTCGGCCAGGTGCCCAGCGAGAACAGCCCGGCCTCCTTGCCACGACCCTGGATGCCGTAGAAGGCATAGGTGGGGCCCGGAGAGGCGCCGAGCGCGAGGATGTCCGCGGACAGGGGCGCGGACTCGGCGGCGACGAAGCCGGGCTGGAGCACGAGCGTGCCCAGCTTCGGGTCCAGCGGAACCGTCGCGCAGTCGACAACCACCGGACCCGCATCCGGCTGTCCCGCGTCGGGCGTACCCGAGTCCGGCTGTCCCGCGTCGGGCGTACCCGAGTCCGGCTGTCCCGCGTCGGGCGTCCCCGAGTCCGGCTGACCCGCGTCGGGCGTGCCCGAGTCCGGCTGTCCCGCGTCGGGCGTGCCCGAGTCCGGCGTGCCCGCGTCGGGCGTCGGGGTGGTGGGGATGGGCTCGGTCTCGCACTTCTCGTCGACGCAGACCCACTGCTGTCCCGCGGGGGGCTCGCCGTTGTCGGCGCGGCAGTCGAACTGATCGACACACTCCGGGTTGCAACCGGTGCCGAGCAGGGCCACGGCGAAGGAGGCCACGGCCAGTGATGCGGACTTCATCCAGGGCTTCACGCGCTTCGATTCAGCCGTCTTCATCTGCGTCCTCGTCCCTCTCGCCCCCACGGGCGGGTGGGCTTCCAGGAGGACGCGGTCGAAGGCGGTCACCCAAGCACCTCAGGGTGCACGGATGGAAAGGCTGACGCCTCCGCCGCCTCCCCTCGGAGGCCTCGGTGATGTCCGTGCCCAAGGGGCACGGGTCCACGGCAGGTTTTCGGACTCGCAGGCGCGGGAGCCCCGGAGGGCGCCCACCTAATGGCCGTCGCTTCCCAGTCCCGGGAGGGACCAGTGCTTCACATGACGGCGGTCGTTCCTGCACACCGCTGCGGGGCAGTCCCGGATTCGCACCGGGTTCCCTAGAGCCGCCGTGGTTCTCACGACGGCACCGAGGACGCGGCCGGGATATGGCGGGTGACAGGCATTGTCAATGGAGCGCGGTGACGTCGATGGCGTTGGACACGGGGCGTCGGGGGTCCACCGGGCACGCCTCGAGCGCGGGGCCCTTCGCGGTGGGCGTGGAGTAACCCCTGCGCTCGGTGAGGGTGCCATCGCCGACTTCCACGACGAAGACGCGCCCCGCGTTGGTGTCCGCCAGGTACACCGCGCCCCGGGACACGGCGAAGCGGCTGGCCACGGACAGCATGCAACCCGGTGCGCCGGGCTGACACCCAGGATTCAGCGCGTAGGACGCCACGGGCACGTCGTTCTTCACCAGCACCAGGCCCGTGGAGCGCACGGACGTGGCGATGTAGCCATTGGCCGTGTCGTAGATGGCCTCACCGATGCAGGCAACCACGAGCTGGTCACCGACGGCTTCCACGTAGCCCGCGTTGAGGCAGCGCTCCTTGCCCAGGTCGATGGCGCTCACGGCGCCGGTGGCGGGGTCGATGCGCGCGAGCATGCCGGGCCCGTTGGGGCGGTAGTCATTGGCGGGGTTGAGGTTGGTGAGGGCCACGTACACGTGGGTGCGCGTCGCCGCGACCGAGAACGGCAGGGGCATGGAGCCGCTGCTGTCGAAGGGCTTCAGGTCCAGGCCGGTGAGCGACAGGGTGTCCACCTTGCGCGGCTGCGTGGGGTCGGAGATGTCCACGCGCGCCACGGCGTTGCCGTGCTGGAAGTTGGAGCTGCCGGTGCCGAAGAGCGGGATGTAGAGCAGGTTGCCGAAGCGCGCGAGTGCCTGGGGGCTGGTGTTCGGCCCCAGGTTCAACTGACCCACGGTGCGCAGGCCCAGGCCGTTGCCGTGGGCTGCGCCGTCGCGGCGGAGCACCTGGAGCGTGTTGTTCACCGAGTCGATGACGTACACGTGCGGCGGGTCCACGAGGATGTCATTGGGGGAGCCGGACACGACGCCCAACGAGTCCTCCTCCACGAGCGCGCCCAGGTTGCCGCCGGGGGCCTGGAGCAGCTTGCCGTTGGTCATGTCCGCGCCGAGCACGAAGCCATCCCAGGACGCGAGCGCCTGGATGCCCGCGCCGAACTCACGGCGAGGTCCGAGCTGGTCCGTCCCCGCCTGGATGCCCACGAGCTGACCGTTGGTGAAGCACGCGGCCACCACGTCGTAGGTGCAACGCCCGGCGCGGCAGGACTGCGCGTCGGGGCACACGTTGCCGCAGGCTCCGCAGTGGAGCGCATCCGTCTGGCCGTCCACGCACGCGCCGGAGCAGCGCAGCAGACCTTCGGAGCAGCCCTCGCGACAGGCGCCGGACTCGCAGACCTGTCCGGAGGCACAGGCCGAGCCACACGCGCCGCAGTGGGCGACGTCCGTCGCGGTGTCCACGCAGGCGCCGCCACAAGACACGGTGCCGGCGCGGCAACCACAGGCGCCGTCCTGACAGACCTCGCCCGAGGAGCACGTGGTGCCACAGGCGCCGCAGTGCGCGGTGTCGCCGCGCGTGTCCACACAGGCGCCGTCACAGACGACGAGGCCAGAGGTGCAGACCACGCCCTCGTCGGGACAGCCCGTGAGCACGAGCACCGAGACACAGAGCAGCGACAGGACGAGCCGCCTGGGCTCTACGAAGGAAGGTGCAGGGAGCATCGAGTCCTCACGAAGGGAGACACCAAGAACAGTTCAGGCTCACGGAGCACGCGGTGCATTCGAGCCCTCGGGAGCGGAAGGCGCCGGCTCGAGCGACACCGCGAGCGTCGCGTACGCCGCGCGCCCTGGCAGCGGGAAGCCGGTGAAGTCCTGCACCCGCGCGTCGAGCAGGTTCTTCACCTCGACCGACAGCGTCACCTCCGGCCGGTGCAGGAAGGTGCTGGAGGCTCCCACGCTCCACAGCGTGCGCGATGGCAGTGAGCGCGTGCCCGTGCGATTGACGAACTGCGAGGCCTGATACAGCACCTCGGTGCGAGCGTTGAGCCACTCCGGCCCCGCGCGCACACGCCCCACCCACTTCTGCCGCGGCCGATTGGGCAGGTCCTGATTGAAGTAGCGCGGGTCTCCCAATCGGTTCTGCGTGCGCAGCCACGTGTAGCCACCGCTCGCCGACAGCCACGAGAACAGCCGCGCCTCCGCCTCCAGCTCCGCGCCCCACACCCGCGCGGCGTCGAAGTTGTACGGCCGCGCCATCATCGGCGGATACAGCTCGTACGCGATGAGGTCCTCGTACAGCGCCGCGAAGCCGCCCGCCGTCACACTCCACCGCGGAGCCCCCGCCACCATCGCCTGGGAATCCCAGACCACCGCCGCGTCCGCGTAGAGCACCCGCTCGGGCCTCAACCCCGGATTGGGCAACAACGTCCCCTGCCGGATGTACAGCTCCAGGAACGACGGCGCGCGATGCGACTGTCCCGCGTTCGCGCGAATCCCCACACCGCCGCCCAATGACAACCACGCGCCGAGCTTCGGAGAGAACAGCCAGTAGGGCCCCACCCGCTCGAACCGCAGCGACGGCACGACGCTCAACACCTCGTCGACCAGCGCCCACTCGTCCATCACCATCACGCTGCCGCGCCACCAGCTCGCGGACTGCGCGCCCTTCGCCTGGGTGACCTGCTCCCCCGACGACGCCACCGTCGCCGTCAGCGCGTGCCCGCCCCCGAGCAGCGTCCGCCCCTCCAGCTCCACTCCGCCCACGACATGCCGCTGCGGCCCACCCGCGCCCAGCAGTCCACCCGTCACCTCCAGACCATCGCGACGGAAGAACCCCCTCGCACTCGCCTGCGTCCCCGACCACCGCACGCCCAAGGACAGCCGGTCCAAATCCTGTCGCCCCGCGGACTGGGGGTTCTGCACCGTGCCCGGAATCGCGCGGTCCTCCAGCGACAGCTCGGACAACACATCCAGCCGCGAGCCGCCCGGGAGCCGCCGCCGATACCGCAGCAGCACGCCGCCCCCCTTCGCGTCGTTGCGCGCGCGCGCCTCCGCCGTGACGGGGTTGTCTGGCACCGCGGGCAGCTCATCGAGCTCGTAGGCGAAGTCCCCATCGGAGCGCCCCGCGTGCAGCAGCACCAGCGCATTCCCATCCAACAGCGGCCCGGTGACGGCCACGTGCCCCAGCGCCGTGTTCCAGCTCCCGTAGACCACTTCCCCACTGGCTCGCACGTGCGACGACGGCGCGCGCGTGACGATGTTCACCGCGCCGCCGAGCCCTCCCGAGCCATAGCGCGCCCCCGCGCCGCCGCGCAGCACCTCCAGCCGCTCCACCAACGCGGCCGGCACCTGCGACAGGTCCGCCATGCCACCCGCGCCGTTGAGCGGGATTCCATCCAGGAACACCAACACCCCGTTCGACGCGGCGCCGCGCACCACCAGGCTCTTGCTCTGCCCGTAGCCGCCGGAGTCCTGCACCGCGAGCCCCACCGAGCCCACGAGCAGCTCCGCCGTGTCCCGGGCCTCGCCCGCATGCTCGCTGGCGTCGATGACGGTGATGGCGCCGGTGGGGTCGCGGCGCTCGGGCGAGTCCGGAGGCGGCGGCGCCTTGCCTCGCACCACCGTCGCGGGCACGACGGCGTCCTCCGACGCCTGCGCGTGCGCTCCGGAAGGCAGGCTGAGCGCCAGACACACCAGGTGCCCGGCGAGGAAGGTGCGCCGCATGCTCCGCCTTCCGCTCTCTCCATCGAAGAGAGAAGGCCATCCGCCCGTGTCGCCACGCGACACGTCCGCACCCTCGGGCAGGTCTCCTGGCTGATGGACTCCAGCTCCAGGCGCACGACGCGTCTGGCTGGAAGGGGGCTTCCGCCTTCCCCCGGAGCGTCCGCCTGGACACCGCCGGAGTGGCGACAACCGAAGTCCCCGGCCCTGACCTCAGGGCTGCCCATTCACAGTGGCGGGACCGCGCCGGAATCGCACCGGCTTCCCTCTTGAAAGCCCGACATGGGCACCCAAGGGCGCACCCCTTCTAGGAGCTGCCTACCAGCGCGTCAAGCGCACCCGGGACGACACCTGGCACGAGCGCGCGTAGGACTCGAAGGCGCTCGCCTGCAGGAACACCACCTGCGCGCTCCCCAGTCGCAGCGAGGCCTGGCTGAACAGCGGCGTCGAGCGCCCCGGCACAATCAACACCCCCTCCACGAAGGTGCCGCCGTGGCTCTCCAGGTCCGTCACGCTCCACACCTCGGTGTGCGGTTCCGGACGGAAGCGCGCGTGCTGCCGCGACACGGTGGGCTCGGGCAGGACGATGTCGCACTCGGGGCTGCGGCCCACCATCACCTCGGGCCCTCGCCCGGGGAAGCGCGGACACAGCTCGAACACCACGGGCTCCACGCCTCTCGAGGGAATCGGCACCTTCAGCGTCGGCGGCTCCAGCTGCGCCACAGCGCGCGGTCGGCTCGGCATGGAGTCCCACACCAGCACGGGCCACCCGACATCCCGCAGCAAGGCCTCGCGGTCCTCCTGGAGCCGGGACATCAGCGAGGACAAACGGTGGAGCACGACGAGCCCTCCAGGCCGGGAAGGTGTGCACGCAAACCTGTGCACGCCCCCGCGCCCTGTCCACCCCCCTGTATCACTCCACGGGCCCGCAGGCGCTCCCCAACGAGAGGATGTCCGAATCGTAGTGCAGCGCCAGCGCACCCGAGGACTCGATGTGCCGCACGAAGACGGAGCCGAACACCTCCGCGTTGCCACTGAGCGTCAGGGTGGCCCCGGGTGCATAGAGGTTTCCCGCGAGCACGCTGCCCGCGGAGATTCCCAGCGTTCCCGTCCCCGCCGCGTACACGCGCACCTTCGCGGGCGCCTCCACGGACCCCAGCATGAGCTGTCCGGCCACCGTCATGTCGCCGCCCACGAACAAGTCCAGCTCCCCCGGCGGAACCACCTCCACGGAGAGCCGCTCGCCGATGACGACGCTGCCTTGCACGAAGAGCGCCGTGCGCTCGCGCACCACGAGGTTCAGCCGGCCCTGACCCTCGATGCCCGTCAGGAAGAAGCGCCCGCACGGCAGCTCCAGCGTGCGCTCGCCGGTGAAGCCCTGCAGCGCCGAGGGCTCCAGGTCGATGACGGCGTTGTGGTTGTCGCGGGCGTGGTTGGCGATGAGTCCTTGGATGTCCACCACCGACGCGGTGTCCCCGCACGCGCACGGCGACACGGAGTCCACCGGCTCGCGAAGCACCTCGGCGGCGGTCACCGCGCCGGACATGCTGCGCTCCGCGGGCACCGCCAGCTTCCCCGCCACGTCCAGCGACGCCAGCCCCACGTCACCGCGCACCCACGCGTCCCCCGTCACCCGCGCGGACACGTTGCCGCTGAGCGGACCGCCGCTGTACAGCCCACCGCCCACCGACAGGCCGCGCCCCAGCAGGATGCCGTCCGCGCCGCCCGCGCTCAGCCCGCCGCCAATCGTCAGCGTGTCGTTGGCCGCGACGCCGCCGTTCGTCGCCACCGCGCCGCCCTGGCCTCCCGGCACGTACTTGCCCAGCGAGCTCTTGAACGCATCCGTGGTGAGCGACGCGCTGAAGGCCAGCCGCTCGCACGAGCACAGCGCATGGCGGAAGGCCCGCTCGGCCAGGTGCCCGCTGCACACCTTCGCGCCCGTGAGGCTGTCGCCCACCAACAACAGCGGCCCCGTGGACGCGCAGAAGGCGGCGTGGTCATCGGTGGGCTCCTCGCCCTCGCCCGTCGTCGGTCCGCCATCGGACGAGGCCACCGGCCCCGCGTCGTTGCGCGGCGTCTCGATGAAGGCCACCGGGTCCTTCACCTGGCACGCGCTCCAGGCGCCCACCAGCCCCAGCACGCAGAGGACCTTCGCCCCGGACTTCCACGGCGACACGTTCGCGCGACTCATCGACCTGAGACCTCCTTCAGCCGCTTCCGGGCCGATACGGCATGGGGCGAGTCGGGATGACGCGCGAGGAAGGCCTCCAACGCGCGCACCTCGCCGTCCCGCTCACCCAGCGCGCGCAGCGCCTCGGTGACACCGTGGCTCGCCTCTTCTTCCAACAGGCCCCCGGGCCATCCCTTCAGGGCCTCCTGGTACTGGCGCAACGCCCCGCGCGCATCGCCCAGGTGCTCCAGCCTCAACGCCCCCGAGGCCACGCGCGCGACGTACGCGGACATGCCCTGCGGCTCGGCCCGGATGACACGCAGGTAGAGCGCCTCCGCCGCCTTCCACTGTCCGGTGGCGCGATGCTCGTTGGCCCGGCGAAGCAGGTCCTCCGGCGCGGGCGCGGCGGACGGCGCGCTGCTCCGGGGCTTCACCGGAGCGATGGGCTCCAGGGTGACCGCATCGGGGACTGAAGGCACGGACCGCTCTCGCGCGACCGCCTCGGGCCCCGACGGCGCGGACCGCTCCGGCGCGACCGCCTCGGGCTCCCGAGGGACGGGCTCGGCGCGGGGCGTCATCGGCGGTGAGGGAGCGATGACCGCCGTGTCCTCCGGAGCAGCGGGCGCCTCGCGACCCGACAGCTGCCAGGTCGCGACCGCCGCGGCACCCACCACGAGCAGCGCCCCGCCCATCCACCAGTGCGGCCGGTGTCGACGACGCGGCGGCGACGACGGAGCGTCCAGGGTGGCCAGGAGCGCGGCCTGCACCAGCGCGGTGGACTTCTGCCGCGACAGCCGGCGCGCGGGGCCGGGGCCGTCATCCAGCGGCGCGAGCAGCTCGTTCGGCCCGTCCTCATCCACGAGCCGACTCATGTCGCACCTCCCTCCGGAGCGCCACCCGCATCCGTGGCCAGCGCGCGCAGCGCCGTGCGACCCAGCCGCAGGCGGCTGCGAATCGTCTCGAAGGGAATCCCCAGCTCGTCCGACACCTCCGGCACGCTCATGCCGAGCACATGGTGCAGCACCATCGCATGCCGTTGCTCGTCGGGGATACGGTCCAGCAACATCACCATGCGGCGGCGGTGGACGTACTCGTCCGGCGGCGCGTCCTCGGACGGCACCGCCATCAGCTCCGCCGGCTCCTCGCCCCTGCGCGCCTCGCTGCCCCGGGCGCGCTTGAGCCACGCGAAGGTGGTCCTCGCGACCACCCGGTCCACCCACGAGTGGAACTGCCCCTCGCCCCGGTACGAGGGCAGGCCCCGCAGCAGCGCGATGAGCGACTCCTGGGCGATGTCCTCCACGTCCCCGTCGCCGTGCACCAGGTAGCGCACCAGGTTGCGCACCCGGGGCAACAGCTCCAACAACAAGGACTCGGCGGCCTGCTTGCGTCCCTGGATGGCCGCCTGGATGCGCGGGTCCACTCCAGGTCGTGCCCTGCCGATGGCTTCCGGACCCGTGCTCGTCATCGACCCCATGGAGGGAGGTCGAGGCGAAAACGGGTCATCACCGCTCATGGCAGCAGCACCAGCGCCAGGGACGCCCTCGGCCGGACGGCCCAGCCCTGATTTCGCGGCACGAAGTTTCCGTTCTCGGAGTAACCCAGCTCGGGCCGCCCCACCGCCGCGTCGGCGGCCACGGACAGCTCCACGGCGAGCAGCCGCGAGAAGCCCCACCGCAGGGACGTGTCGGGCCCCACCAGCAGCGCGGGGATGAAGCGCGGATTGGCCGCCTGGATGCCCGGGAAGTGCGACTCCGTGCTGCGGCCGAAGAGCAGCAGGCCCGCTCCCGCGCCCACACCCCAGCGCAGCTCGCCCACCTGCAGCAACGGGAAGTCCCACCAGAGCCCGCCCGAGTACTGCTCCAGCTTCACGTCGGTGCGCCCATCCGGGAGCATGCGCGCCAGGCTCAGCGAGAGCAGCAGCCGCAGCCGCCCCGAGGGGAACTCCCACCCCGAGCCAATCAACAGCCCCTGGTGACCGGAGTCCGTGTATCCATCCAGCGCGGCGAGTCCGCCCACCAGCACCTGCCAGCGCAGGGAGCGTGAGTCCTTCGAGGCCGGCGGATAGGTCCACAGCTCCGGCGGCACGACGACGGGCCCGGACGTGGGCTCGAGCACGGGCGCGGGCGGCGCGGGAACCTCCACCACCTCGCCCAGGGGTGTGCCCGCCTCCACCGCGCGCAGGGCGGAGCGCACCACCAGCGCCACGGCCTCGGCGCCCGCGGACCACTCGAGCGCGCCGGGGTGTCCTTCCAACTTCGCGGTGCGAACGAAGAGGTGACGGCTGCCGGGCTCTGCGAAGTGGACGCGCAGCTCGGCGCCGGAGCGCTGGAACCAGAGGACAGCGCGGGCCTGGTGCGCGTCCGCGAGCGCGACGGCGGAGCGCCACTGGTCCTGGGGTGGGCCCTCCAGTGAAGGTCCCGGCATGGCGCGCAGCTCCACGGGCAAATCACTGCTCTGTCCGCGCACGCGCTCGAGCAGGGCGCCGTCCTCCTCGGAGGCGATGCGCGCCACGGCCAGCCATGCGCCGCCGCCGTGCTCCGCGCGAACCTCCACGCCCAGGCACAGGGCGGCGACGAGCCCCAGCCGAATCAACACGACGCCCGATGCCATGAACGCGAGGCTAGCGTTTCGCGTGTGGCCGAAGGAAGCCCCCGGGTTCCCCGGACCCGCTGCACAGCAGGTGCATCGGAAAAGACGCGCCGCGCCTGCAATCCCGAGCGAACAGGCGACACTTCCCCTCGTGCCGCCGGCTGCCCTCGCGCTGCGTGGAGTCAGCGCTGGACGCTCGGGGGTGAGCGCAGCTCGCGGCTGACGGCCTCCGCGTCGCGGAAGACCCGTAGGAGGTTGCCGCCCAGGATTTTGTGGAGCTGCTCTTTCGTGTAGCCCCGGGCGAGCAGCGCCTCGGTGATTCGCGGCAGGTCCGCCACCGAGTCGAGTCCCTGCGGCGCGGAGTTGATGCCATCGAAGTCCGAGCCCAGGCCCACGTGGTCCACGCCGGCCACCTTGGCGATGTGGTCGATGTGGTCGATGACCGCCTTGAGCGGAGGACGCGGCACCTTGGCGGCCCACTCCCAGCCAGCCTGGGACTGGGCGCGGAAGCGCGTCACGGGGTCGGAGTTCTTGTGCTTCGCCTCCACCGCGGCCAGCGCGGCGCCGCGCTCCTCGGACATGGCGGCGTAGCCCTTGCGGAAGTCGTCGTCGACGAAGGCGGAGAAGAAGTTCACCATGACGACGCCTCGGTTGGCGGCCACGGCCTTGAGCATCTCGTCCGTCATGTTGCGCGGGTGGTCCGTGAGCGCGCGAGCGGACGAGTGCGACGCGATGACGGGCGCGCGCGTCGCCTTCAACGTGTCGAAGAACGTCTTGTCCGACACGTGCGAGATGTCCACGAGCATGCCCAGCCGGTTCATCTCCCGCACCACGTCGCGGCCGAAGTCGGTGAGGCCGTCGTGGTGCTTCACGGAGGTGTCGGTGATGTCGCCGGACGAGTCGGCCCACTCGTTCGTGTTGGACCAGGTGAGCGTCATGTAGCGCACGCCCAGCCGGTAGAAGTCGCGCAGCACGCCCAAATCATTCTGGATGGCGTGGCCGCCCTCGACGCCGAGCAGCGTGGCCAGCTTCTTCTGCTTGCCGGAGCGCGCGGCGACGATGTCCTTCGACGACAGCGCGAGCACCATCTGGTCCGGGTGCCGCTCCACCGCGGTGTGCACCGAGTCGATGATGCGCAGCGCCTGGTGCGTATAGCGGCCGGCGTACTCCTTGGGCTCCACCCAGATGGAGAAGAAGGCCGCGCCCAGGTTGCCCTCCCGCGCGCGCGACAGGTCCAGGTGGCCCTGGCCATTGGGCGGCTTGGAGCCCACGTCGAAGCCCTCGTTGAGCATGCGCAGGGGCGTGTCCACGTGGGTGTCGATGATGAGCGCCGAGTCATGGATGGCGCGGGCCTTGGCGGAGACGGGCGCGGGCTCGGCGGCGAGCGATGGGGGGGTTCCCAGGACGACCAGGGCGGCGAGGACGGAGCGGTTCACGCAAGGCACCTCGGGACGGCGGGACAGGTGGGCGCACTCTTCCACGGAGAGGGGATGCGTTGAAGCCGCGTCTCGCCAGGACGAACCTGCGTCCGGGCGCGACGCACGCCCCTCGGACAAGGCTCGGCGAGGGGCACCTCTCCGCGCTCTCCCGAGCGAAATCAGCCCTGGCGTGACGCATGCACAACATCCGGCCTGGCCCCTCTGGACGCAGTGCGCTCCCCCCATGCGCACCCGCCCTCGTCCGAGGAGGAGACAAGGAGCCGGTCGATGTTGTGGCAGATCACGGCAACGCAAGAGGCAGGCGGCATCAACATCACCTACGACCTCGAATGGCTGCACCGGGTCATGATCGCGTCCGCGAACTCGATGGTGCCGTTCACGAGGTTCTCCTTGGGGGCGGACCTGGACAATCGGTCCTACCCCCGCTCGTACAGCCCGGGCTTCGTGCTGGGCCGGGGCAAGCCGGTCGATACCTCCTCGAAGGGCGGTGGACGACAGCGGCTCGGCAACGAGGGCGACCTGTACGCGCTGCTCGCCCTGTTCGAGGAGGGGTGCGCCGACCTGCCCGTCCCGCTCAGCGACATCGCCATCCTGTCCAAGCGGGCCGTGTGCCAGGCGGTGCTCGACACCTTCACGCAGAAGGGCAAGACCTTCCATGTCGAGGGAGGCACCCTGCTCCCGATGGAGCGGGGCCCCGGCTGGCAGATTCACGGCTATCCGATGCTGTGCATCCTCGGTAACGAGTCGCAGGCCTTCCCCTCGAAGCTGAACAACCAGGGCCAGTGGCGAATCATCCAGTGCGTCTTCGGAGCGCGGCTCACGCGCGCCATCCGGGCCCGGGGCATCGGCATCGAGGTCGTCTCGCGCGAGGGCTTCGGCTCGGTCTTCCCCACGCTCGCGGACATCCCCAACGGCATCCGGCTGGACCCGGGACTGCTGCCGCCCACCCTCGGGGCCGAGGCCATCAACGAGGCGCTCGACTTCACCGGGGATTTCATCACCGCGATGCTCAAGGTGATCCCCAAGGTGGTGCCCTCGAAGAAGCCGCCCATCATCAAGCTCATCGAGTCCCTGGAAGGCTATGGGGATGCTCAACTCGCCGCGCTCGACCGCCTGATGTCGGCGCTGCATGCCCTGACGAACCGGCCGAACGGGGCCACGGCGGCGAACTTCGCGGACCTCCTCGGCACCTACAACGGCGGCGCCGTGGACTGCTCGTGGACGTTCGTGAACGCCCAGGTCGCCTACGACCTCCGGGATGTGCTCCCCCGGGTCCAGGCCCCCAAGAAGAAGCGGAAGAAGGAGCCCAAGGACACGGGCTATGGGTCGGAGTCCGAGTACGAGGACGACGAGCCGGACCTGAAGCCGTCGAAGAAGCCCTCCAAGGGAGACGGCGACAAAGCGGTCGAGGTGAACGGCAGGCTGGTCCTCAAGAAGGCCACGCTGATTTCAGGCATGGCCGCGCTCCGGTCGGCGACGATGTTCGGGATGTTGTACTCGAACTGGCTGTTCGCGGAGGGCGGAGCCAAGGGCGAGTCGATGCCCATCCTGTCCTGGGCGCCCTACTTCGAGCTCGACCATGAAGAGCTCTACGCATCCCTGGACAAGAAGACGGGGACTCGCGTCCTGGTCTTCGACGGCGCGCCCAACCCCATCAACATCGTCAAGACGCCCTTCGTGTCCCAGCGAGAGCTCGGGGCCATCATCATCGACACGACCAACAACACCACCCGGGAGCGGGCCGAATACCTGGCCCTCTTCCAGGGCTTCCTGGCCACGTCGAAGACGTCGCAGGCAGGCGGGTTGCTCATCCTGGTCGAGAGCGCGAGCAAACACCCCACGGGAGGAGACCTGGTCCACGGCATCATGCGCGTCTGTGGCACGGCACGCTCGGTCAAGACCTTCTTCGACGGCCTGCTCAAGCCCCAGCTCAACTTCGAATCCAAGGAGGGAAAGAAGGCCCGCGACCTCAACGTCCTCTCCGACAACGAGACGCACTTCCGCAGGATGCTGCTCGAGCACCGCCTGCTGATGCGCAACCGGGACCTGTTCAACACGGGCATCGACTTCGACCGCCCGAACCTCAAGCTCCCCGGGAGCCTGTCGCTGGGGGGCCCACCCGAGGTCATCAAGCCCCCGAGCCAGGTCGTCGTCGTGCCGGTCCTCCCCCGGGTCCATGACGTGCCGCTGCTGAGTCATCACAACCGGGGCAAGGTGCAGCGACAGGTGCTCCCGCAGCCATCCCCACGAGTCATCGACTTCCCGCTCAAGAAGAAGCCCCTGGTTTCCGGGAGCCAGCAGTCGGGCTCACCTCTAGGTGGAGGGGACGTGGAGGACGATGTGGAGTCGAAGCGGAAGGAGTACGAGGCCCTGGGACGCTTCAGTTCCTCCCCCAGCGCCCTCCCGAAGCTCGACGACGAGGGCACCTACTACGAGGAGGACGACATCTACTGCCTCCAGCGCTACTACCTCCAGAACCACCCGCACGTCGCGGTCCTCCCCGGCATCAGCCGCGTCCAGTGGTTGCAGATGGATCGCTCCGCGTACAGCACCGTCGTCCATGGGGCCATCACCACGGCGACCACCATCATCGTCCAGCCGCTCCACCGCCACCGCAACCACTGGGCGCTGCTCTACATCACGCTCGGGGCGCCGAACCTCCTGGGACGTCGCAAGGCGAAGCTGCTCTACATCGACCCGCTCAACCCCGACGACGTACCGGTGGAGGACCTCCAACTGCTCAACCTGCCATTCCCGGGCATCGAGGTGGAGAGCTGCACCGTCCGCTATCAAGACGACCGCGACGGGAACGAAACGCTCGCCCAGGACAGTTGTGGCGCGTGGGCCGTCCAGTTGGCGGTGCACCTGGTCGAGCATGACGGCGCGCTGCCCGCGCCCCCCGACAACCGCCGGACCGCGGCGCTGAACCTGCGCCAGGACCACATGACCGTGATTGCGGAGGCCAAGGCGATGGACCTGCCCCAGGCGCCCGATGACCTCTCGCTGCACGTGGGCGCGCCCAGCCCCATGCTGCGACGGAGCAACAGCCTGGGGAACCTGTCGAGCGTGAGCCGGTCCAAGCCCCTGTCCACGAAGAAGCCCTACCACGAGCTGTGATGGAGCCGGGGCGCCCGTGAGCGCCCCGCTCGATGAACCCCTCCGCGCTCCGCGCGGGGCCCGGACCTCATCCTGGAGGCCTGGTCGCCCCGCCGCGGAACGTCCCGCGTCCTCGCGTCCATCCGGCGAGGCCTCGCGCTCCCTCGGACCCGCGGGAGCGCTCTCGCCTCGCGAGAAGCCGTTGGAGTCGCTCCGCCCGTCCTCGCGGCGGGACGGCTCGCGGGACCGTGCACGGTGGCGCTTCGCGCGCTCCGAGTGAGCGCGCGCTGGCACGACGACTGCTCATGCCGGAGTCGACCTCAGGCGGTCGAACGAATGAGGCGGTCCGCGCCGTGGTGGCGCGGTGTCGAGTGTGGAGGTGGATGATGCTGATGGCGGGGAAGCGACTGGCTGTTTTCTCCATTCGCGAGGGCAAGGGCGGGAGCATCTGGGTGAGGGCGGGCAGCGCGTTCGTGAACAAGGACGGCTCGCTCAACGTGCTGCTGGATGTGCTGCCCCTGGACGGCAAGCTGCACGTGCGGGAGGCGGCGGAGAAGCGCGAGACACCGGGCATGGGCGGGCGCTACGCGGGCGAGGGGGGCCTGGACGCCGCGCCCGTGGGTGGCCACTCGTGAGGGCCGCGTGGGCCGTGCTGCTGTGGGGCCTGTGGGTGGGGTGGCCCGGCGCGGCGGAGGCGGCGCGAGCACGCCACCAGTTCACGGGCGTGGTGAACCTCAACGAGGCCTCGGCCTCACAGCTCGACCTGCTCCCGGGCGTCGGTGAGAAGGCGGCGCAGCGCATCATCCAGCATCGGGAGAAACGCCGCTTCCAACGCGTGGAGGAGCTCGTGCGGGTGAAGGGCTTCGGCAAGAAGAAGTTCCTCAAGCTCAAGCCCCACCTCGCGCTCGACGGCCCCACCACCCTGAGGGTGGAGCAGGTCCTCATGCCCGCTGACGGAAAGGAGGGGGTCGCCACGAACAACTGACGCAACGAGTCCATTCTTTCGGGAAGGGTCGCCGCCCGGGTTTTCTCCCTTCGTGGCCCGGGCGGCGACTGCTGAGTGAGGAGGCAAGCCCGGGGACGACCCGGCACATCGCAACGGACGTTTGTATCCGGGCCCTGGCTGGTAGAGCATCCGCCGCCATGAACCGACGACTGCCCCGACTGCTCACCGCGCTGCCCGTGTCGGCCGCGCTGGTCGCTCCGCCCGTGCTCGCGTGTACCAGCATGCTGGTCAACAAGGGGGCCACGGCGGACGGCGCCACCCTGATGACCTACGCCGCGGACGCCCACGAGCTCTACGGCGAGCTGTACCACACGCCCGCCCGCCGCCACGCCGCGGGCGCCCAGCGCGACATCATCGAGTGGGACACCGGCAAGCACCTGGGGCGCATCCCCGAGGCCGCGGTGACGTACTCCGTCGTCGGCAACATGAACGAGCACCAGCTGTCCATCGGCGAGTCCACCTTCGGTGGCCGCAAGGAGCTGGAGGGCCCCGCCGGCATCGTCGACTACGGCTCGCTCATCTACATCGCGCTCGAGCGCGCGAAGACGGCGCGCGAGGCCATCCAGGTCATGACCACGCTGGTGGCCGAGCACGGCTACGCGTCCAGCGGCGAGTCCTTCTCCATCGCCGACCCCAAGGAGGCGTGGCTCCTGGAGATGATTGGCAAGGGCACGGGCCAGAAGGGCGCCGTGTGGGTGGCGCGCAAGCTGCCCGAGGGCCACATCACCGCGCACGCCAACCAGGCGCGCATCGAGCAGTTCCCGATGAACGACGCGGAGAACGTGCTCTTCTCCAAGGACGTCATCGCCTTCGCGCGCGAGAAGGGCTGGTTCAAGGGCGCGGACAAGGACTTCAGCTTCGCGGAGACCTACAACCCGCTCGACTTCGGCGGGCAGCGCTTCTCCGAGGCGCGCGTGTGGAGCATCTTCCGGCGCGCCGCCCCGTCGAGGAACTTCGGACCGGAGTACGCGGACGGCTCGGCCCCCAACAAGCGGCTGCCGCTGTGGGTGAAGCCCGACAAGAAGCTGTCCGTGCAGGACGTGATGTCGCTCATGCGCGACCACTTCGACGGCACGCCGCTCGACATGACGAAGGACGTGGGCGCGGGCCCCTACGCGCTGCCGTACCGGTGGCGGCCGATGACGTGGGAGGTGGACGGCAAGAAGTACGTGCACGAGCGCGCCATCTCCACCCAGCAGACGGGCTTCTCCTTCGTCGCCCAGATGCGCGCCTCCATGCCCGCCCCCATCGGCGGCGTGCTCTGGTTCGGCGTGGATGACACGTCGATGACGGTCTACACGCCCATGTACGCGGGCATCCGCGAGGTGCCGCGCAACTTCGCCCAGGGCGTGGCCAGCCGGGGCAGCTTCTCCTGGGACTCGTCCTTCTGGGTGTTCAACTGGGTGTCCAACCAGGCCTACGCGCGCTGGAACGACATGTCCGTGGACGTGCACAAGGAGCAGGGCGCGCTGGAGGGACAGTTCCTCGCGGACCAGGCCGACATCGAGCGCACCGCGCTGGAGCACTACAAGCGCAGCCCCGAGGAGGCGCGGCGCTACCTCACCGAGTACTCGCTCAGCCAGGGCGAGAAGGTCCACGCGCGCTGGAGGAAGCTCGGCGAGACGCTGCTCGTGAAGTACATCGACGGCAACGTCCGCGACGAGCAGGGCAAGGTGAACCACCCCAAGTACCCGGAGAGCTGGTATCGGCGCATCGCCCAGGAGCGCGGCAAGAGCATCCAGATGCCGCCCGAGCCCGAGGAGCCCAAGCCCGCCGCTC
Organism: Myxococcus guangdongensis; assembly: GCF_024198255.1. NCBI lineage: Bacteria > Pseudomonadati > Myxococcota > Myxococcia > Myxococcales > Myxococcaceae > Myxococcus > Myxococcus guangdongensis. Next base: position 573,203 of record NZ_JAJVKW010000003.1, on the reverse strand, counting down.
CCCCCGCCCCCGCCAACAAGGCGCCCCCCGCCCCCGCCGCCCCCAAGCCCACCGTGGCCCCCGCGCCCTGAGCGCTCCGCCCTCCCCTTCTTGGGGAGGGCCCTCCGCGCCCCCGTCACCCCGGGTGCGCACCGAGGCAGGCAGCTCCCCGGCTCCCACCTGGCGGGGTGGGCGGCCGGGCGCTCCCCTGGGGAGTCCTCCGCGTCCCGGGCACGAAAGCCCCACCCTTCCCTCCTCAGTGACTGATAGACAACGCATCCTGGCGGCAGGAGACCTCGTCGATGGACACCTCCCGCGGCTCGAAGGACATGGCAGAGACAGGGAGACGGCAGGTGAAGGAAGATGAAGTCATGAAGGACACGGCCAACGGAGAACCGGACCCCCACGAAGGCGAGCGGCTCAAAGGGCCGCCCCTCGGAGAGGTGCTCGAGTTCATGCGCCTGTTGTGGGCCGTGGACCACGGGCTCCAGTCCACCTCGAAGCGGATGGAGTCGACGCTGGGCCTGACGGGTCCGCAGCGGCTGGTCATCCGGCTGGTGGGCCGCTTCCCTGGCATCACCGCGGGAACGCTCGCGCAGATTCTCCACGTCCACCCCAGCACGCTGACGGGTGTGCTCAAGCGGCTGGAGAAGCGCAGCCTGCTGGAGCGCAAGTCGGATCCGCTCGACGGGCGCAAGGCGCTGTTCGCGCTGACCGAGGCGGGCCGCTCGCTCGACATCCCTTCCGAGGGCACCGTCGAGTCCGCGGTGCAGCGGGTGCTCGGGCGGCTGTCGCGCTCCCGCATCCTCGCCACCCAGGACGTGCTCACCGCGCTCGCCCAGGAGTTGGGCGGACTGCAGCCGTCCGAGGTGGAGATGGGCATGGACGAGGCGCGCAAGGACGAGCTGCGCAAGTAGACCCACGCCGAACGACGCGCCACGGCCCGCTCCCCTCGCGGGCCGAGGACCTCGGCGAGCCCCTCCGGAGTGAATGCCCCTGCGTGACTCGCGCGCGGCGAGGCGCCTCCGTTCCCTCCTTGTTCGGCCACGCAGGTGTCTCCGCGAGCCTCCCCGCCTGCCCGGCGGACGAGGGGGTCGCCGTCCCATGCCGCGGGGGACCCGGGCCTCCGGGCCCCTCCAGGCATGGAGCCGCACCCACTTCCGAGTCATGACGGGCACTTGGCGCCCCCAGGTCGGGACGAAGGGCACCTCCCTCGCGCGTTGCCTCCCGGACCCTCCGTCGGCCGCGTCCTTCGTGCGTCGGACACCCTCGCCGCGTCCCGAGCGAAATCGACGTGTCCAAGCTCCTCGCGGCGCGTCGGACGTTGCTAGAGAATCGGGAAATAGGCACCCCTGTCGGGGGTTGCCTCGCGAACGAGCGGACAGGACAGCGTGAATCTCGACACCCCGCAGAGCCCAGGCCCCGAGCTGCCGCCCCCGCCACCTCCCCCTCCGTCCGCCCCCGCGTCGCGGGGCCGGCGCTCGCGAGGCGAAGGTGTGCAGGGGCTGCTGGCCTCCGTGCGCCAGCGCCAGCGGCGCTACCTGTGGCTCCAGGGCACCGCGCTGGGCTTCGGCGCCGCGTGCCTGTTGTGGGTGGGCGGTGGCCTGCTGGGCCTGTGGGCGCCGCGCCTGGGCGGCAGCCTGCTGGGCCTGGCGCTGCCGGTGGGCGTGGCGCTGGCGTGTGTCTTCGGGCTGTGGCTCGCGCGCCGCCGCGTGGGGGATGACACGCTCACCGCGCGGCTCGTCGGACAGCGCCGGCCGGAGCTGTCCTTGGACGTGCTCGCCGCCGTGGAGCTGATGCGCGAGGACGGCGCGCACGCCAACGGCTCGCCGGAGCTGGCCCAGGCCTTCCTCCAGCAGATGGACACGCGCGTGCGCACCGTGGACGCGCGCTCCGTCGTCGACCCGCGCCCCGCGCAGCGCACCGCCCTGGCCGCCTGCGGCGTGCTGCTCCTGCTCGCGCTGGTGATGGGCCTGTTCGGCGAGAAGTGGGCCGCGGGCGTCAAGCGCGTGCTCGCCACGGCCACGACGCCCGAGGCCAAGGCCCAGGTGGAGCCCATCACCGGCGACATCGAGCTGACGTACCGCTACCCCGCTTACACCGGCCTGTCCCAGCGCACCGTCCCCGGCACCGACGGCGCGGTGAGCGCCCCGGCCGGCACGGAGATTCAACTCAAGACGCGCTCGGACCGCCCCGTGGAGCGCGCGGAGCTGGTCATCAACGGCGAGGCCCTGCCGCTCCAGGTGACGGGCAACCGGGATTTGACGGGCACCTTCGTCGCGAAGCAGGGCGGCCACTACCACTTCGCCTTCTACGGCTCGCGCCAGAAGCCCATCGCCGTGGGCCCCGACATCCCCCTCACCGTGGAGGCGGACAAGGCGCCGCAGGTCTCGCTCCTGACGCCCGCCGCGGAGCTGGAGGTGGACCCCGGCCAGAAGGTGACGCTCAAGTACGAGGCCACCGACGACTACGGCCTGTCCGGCCTGTCGCTCGTCTTCCGCACGCCCGGCGCGCAGCAGGACACGCGCGTGCCGCTGCGGCGCGAGGATGGCCGGAAGAGCCGCGACACGTACACGTGGGATTTGGGCTCGCTCAAGGTCGACGCGGGCGACCGGATCACCTACTTCGTGGAGGCGCAGGACAACGACGCGGTGGAGGGCCCCAAGAAGGGCGTCAGCCGCACGCACGTGCTGCGCATCTACTCCGCCGCCGAGCACCACCGCGCCGCGCTGGAGAAGGCCGAGCAGCTCTGGGGCCGCATGGTGGACCACCTGGCGGACCGCCTGGAGGGGCCCGACCGCGCGAAGCAGAAGGACGCGCAGGCCATCGCCGCCGCGGGCGCGGTGGACACCAGCGGCCAGCAGCTCATCACCGACATGCGCACCCTGGCGCAGACGCTGGCGCGCGAGCGCGACGTGCCCGCGGACCTGGTCGGCGCGCTGTCCAACATCTCCGAGTCCCTGGGCAGCCACATCAACGGCACCGCGGACTTCCGCCGCCTGTTCCTGCGCACCCAGCGCTCGCGCGGCGAGGACTGGGGCACCGGCAACCGCCTCACCGCCGTGGTGACGGAGGAGATTGCCGAGCTGGAGAAGGACATCCTCTACCTGGAGGCGCTCCTGGACCGGCAGAAGCTGGAGGCGCTGCAGGAGATGGCCAAGCAGCTGGCCGGCGAGCGCCGCGAGCTGTCGCGCCTGATTGAGGACTTCAAGGCCAACCCGGACGAGGCCGCGCGCCAGGCGGTGATGGAGCAGATTCAGCAGCTCAAGGCGCGCATCCAGGAACTGATGCAGCGCATGGCGGAGATGCGCAAGGGCATCCGCGACGAGCACCTCAACGCCGAGGCCCTGTCGGAGATGATGAAGGAGCAGGACCTGCAGTCCGCCCTGGACGACGTCGAGAAGCTGATGCGCGAGGGCAAGACGGACGAGGCGCTCGCGAAGCTGCAGGAGCTGGGCATGCAGATGGACGAGATGCTCAAGGGCCTGGACGACGCCAACGAGGAGTTCGGCGGCGAGCAGTACCCGGAGCTGGCCGAGAAGTTCGGCAAGTTCATGGAGGAGCTCAAGAGCACCGTGGACGAGCAGCAGCGCGTGGCGGAGCAGACGCGCCAGCTGCGCGACCAGGCCCGGGCGCAGAACAAGGAGAAGCTCTCCCAGCGCGGCGAGGCCATCAAGGACGAGCTGATGCGCAAGGTGCAGCAGGCCCAGCAGAGCTACGACAAGCTCAACCCCGAGCACCTCAACAGCCGCGCCGCGCGCCCGCTGGAAGAGGCCCAGTCGGAGCTGTCCAACGTGGAGAACGCGCTGAAGGTGAACGACTTCGACCTGGCCGCCGAGGCCGCCGCCCGCGCCGAGGACGCGGCCCGGCAGCTGGCCGGCATGGGCGAGCAGCAGAAGCAGCTCGACGAGATGTTCGGCAACCCGCCCGAGGTGCGCCAGCAGTCCTCGGAGCTCGCGCAGCGCCTGGACCGCGACGCGCGCAACGTGCAGGACGTCAATCGCCAGCTCCAGAACCTCTTCCCGCCCCCCGGCTCGCAGCTGTCCCAGCAGGAGAAGCAGCAGTTGCAGCAGCTCGCCCAGCAGCAGCAGCAGCTGGAGCAGCGCGCGCAGGGGCTGCGCCAGCAGATGGAGGAGATGGAGCAGACCGCGCCCCTGTTCGGCGAGGAGGCCGCGCAGCAGATGGAGGGCGTGGGCCAGCGCATGGGTGAGGCCGCCCAGCGCATGCAGGGCAAGGACCCGGGCCGGGGCTACGGCGAGCAGCAGGCGGCGCTCGAGGGCCTCAAGCAGTTCCAGCAGCAGATGCAGCAGGGCCAGAAGGGCAGGAAGGGCGGGCTGCCGCTGCCGGGCGGCATGAGCGGGCGCAAGCAGGGCCAGTCGGGACGAGACCCCAAGGACCAGGTGGAGCTGCCCGACGAGGACGCCTTCCAGGCGCCCAAGGAGTTCCGCAAGGACCTCCTGGACGCGATGAAGCAGGGCGCGCCGGAGAAGTACCGCGAGCAGGTGAAGCGCTACTACGAGGAGCTGGTGAAGTGAGGGACGGCCGGATGAATCGCTGGGGAGCGCTGGTGCTCGCGCTGGGCCTGTGCGCGGCCACGCCCGCCTTCGCGCAGGACGCCTCGCTCAAGGACGAGGTGAAGACGCGCCTGGGCCAGGTGGAGTCCTCGCTGGATGACTGGGACGTGCCAGGCGCGCGGCGTGAGCTCTCCGAGGTGGAGGCGCTGATTCCCGCCGACGTGGAGCCCCTGAAGTACTACCAGGGCCGCGTGGCCTTCGAGGAGGGCCGCTACGACGACGCGGTGGGCCTGTTGGAAGGCGCCAACATCGAGGACAAGCCGGGCAGCTACCTGCGGCTGGCCAAGGACACGCGCGACATCGTCAAGAACCACCAGCGCGCGGAGAGCGAGCACTTCATCTTCCTCTACCCCAAGGGGAAGGAGGCGGTGCTGGTGCCGTACGCGCTGGAGACGCTCGAGGCCATCCACCGCGCCATGGCGGAGGACCTGGGCTGGACGCCTCCGGGCGGCAAGATTCGCGTGGAGGTGGTGAACAACGCGCGCGAGCTGGCCAAGGTCAGCACGCTCACGGAGAAGCAGATTCGCACCACCGGCACCATCGCCATCTGCAAGTTCAACAAGCTGATGGTGACCAGCCCCAAGGCGGTGGCGCAGGGCTACGACTGGCAGGACACGCTGGCGCACGAGTACATCCACCTGGTGGTCAGCCAGATGAGCCGCAACACGGTGCCCATCTGGTTGCACGAGGGCCTGGCCAAGTTCCTGGAGTCGCGCTGGCGCGGCAAGGCGGGCCTGGCGATGACGCCCTCCACGCAGGCCCTGCTCGGCAAGCGCGTGAAGGCGGACAAGCTCATCCCGTTCGAGAAGATGCACCCGTCCATCGCGCTGCTCCCCACGGCGGAGGACGCGGCCACGGCCTTCGCGGAGGTGTTCTACGCCATCGACTACGTGCACCAGTCCAAGGGCGCCGCGGGCCTGCGCGCCGTGGTGCAGGGGCTCAAGGCCGGGCAGTCCGACAAGAAGGCGGTGGAGACGGCCATGGGCATGCCCTTCGGCCTGTTCGAGAAGGCCTGGCTCTCCCACATCAAGAAGCAGCCCTTCCCCATGGAGCTGGTGCCGCGCGACGACCGCGTGGTGCTGAAGGAGGACGCCAAGGGCAAGGTGAAGGAGGACGGCGAGAAGAAGGGCCGTGAAATCTCCTTCGGCGACTTCAACGAGGTGCAGGAGGTGCCCGCGCGCAAGTTCGCGCACCTGGGGGAGCTGTTGCGCGAGCGCAACCGGGTGAAGGCCGCCGCCGAGGAGTACGCCAAGGCGCACAAGCTGGTGGGCGACAAGTACGAGTCCGTCTCCAACAAGTACGCGCTGACGCTCTTGGAGCTCAAGCGCCTGGACGAGGCGGAGAACGTGCTGCGCGGAAGCCTCCGTGTGCACCCCGGCGCGCCCGCCACCAACGTGCACCTGGGCCGCATCCTCCTGCACCGCAAGGACTACCCGAAGTCGAAGACGGCGTACCTGGAGGCGCTCGCGTCGGACCCGTTCGACCCGGAGATCCACGTGGCGCTGACGCGCATCCACGGCGCGCTCGGCGAGACGGAGCTGGCGACGCGCGCGAAGACGGCGACGGCGGTGCTCACGGGCCTGAAGCCCGCCGAGGTGGAGGAGCTGTCGCGCAGGTTCCTCCAGGAGGAGGCGGAGCTGTCCGGCACCAGCGTCCCCGCGTCCGGAGGCGAGGCGCCCAAGGCTCCCGCGGCCAGCACGCCCGACGCCGGCCGCTGAAAGCGCCTGCCCTTGGCGCGGGCCTCGCGCCCTCGGCTGCCGCCGCGTGGGAGGCCCATCACCCGCGAGCCCGCACGGACCTCGCGCCCGTCAGGTTGGAGAGCGGGCGGGCCTGTGCGAGCGCGGCCGGACTGTCGAGCGGTGCGTAGCTTCTCGCCGGGGAAGTGAGGCACCCGACACATCCGGTCCGACACCCGTCCCATCCCATCGTTGACTGCCCCACGTCCTCACCGGCGTTCGTGCGCTGTCGCACGAACCCCGCTGTCGCGCGCACCACGGGCCACGCGTGTGGCCCAACGTGCGTGCCCGCGGTCCGACAGTGATGGCTTCCCGACGTGAAAAGGAGCAGTCCTCATGAAGCGAACCCTCTCCGGCATTGCCCTCGCAGTCTCGCTCTTCACCGGTGGCGCGGCGCTGGCCCAGAGCGGCGCATCCGCGACGCCCTCCTCCACCATGAAGCCCACCACGCCCCAGAAGGGCATGGCCGAGTACCGCGGCTTCATGGCCCCCACCGACGAGAAGGCCCTGCTGGAGCGGCTGCACTACGCCAACCAGCAGGAAATCCAGGCGGGCCAGCTCGCGCAGAAGAACTCGCAGAACGCCGAGGTGCGCTCCTTTGGCGAGATGATGGTGAAGGACCACACCGCCATGGACCAGAAGCTCATGGCCTATGCGAAGGGCAAGGGCATGACGCTCACCGACATGCCCAAGGCCATGAATGACGTGGAGAAGAAGATGATGGCCCAGGACAAGGCCACGGGGGAGGCGCTCGCCGTGCTCCAGGGAATGCCCTTCGACTCCTGTTACATGGCGGCCCAGGTGGCGGGCCATGACGCCGTGCTCGGCAAGGTGCTCGCCGCGAAGCAGGGCATGCCCTCCGCCAGCCCCGAGCTGACGGCGATGTTCACCGAGCTCATCCAGAAGGTCCCCGCCCACCGCGAGCAGGCCTGGCAGATTCTGGGCAAGCTGGATGACGGCATGGGCGTGGGCGGCTCCGGCACTTCACACACGGGCATGCCGGGCAACAAGGACCACGCGGGCCACGGCGAAATGGGGACGAAGAAGAACTAGTTCCCCACGCCGCTCCGAGGGCTATTCCAGGACGTCACTGGGTGCGGTAGGACACCACGTCATGTCCATCCGAACCCTCGCAGTGACGAGTCTGTTGGTGCTCGGAGCGGTGCTCACGGGCTGCTCCAGCAACGCCGACACCATCTGTGACCTCCGCAAGGAGTGCTTCCCGGGCAGCGACGACACGGGCAAGTGCGCGGACCGCATCAACGACTGGGTCGACGACCGCGACTCCGACGAGCGGCGCAAGCGCGTGGCCGAGTGTGCCGACTGCATCTCGGACCGCAGCTGTTCGGAGTACCTGGAGCACTGCATCGACGAGTGCTTCGTCGTCCCCTGAAGCCCCTCCGGGAGTGGAGGGGCCTCAAGACGCCGGCTAGTTACGCGTCCACTGGTCCAGCCAGCCGAGCACCTCGTCGTGCCACTGCAGGCTGTTGGCGGGGCGCAGCACCCAGTGGTTCTCCTCCGGGAAGTAGAGCAGCTTGGAGGGGATGCCCCGGCGCTGGAGCGCGGTGAAGGTGCCCAGGCCCTGCGTCTCCACCACGCGGAAGTCCTGGCCGCCGTGAATCACCATCATCGGCGTCTTCCACTTGCCCACGTGCTCGATGGGGCTGTGCTTGCGGTAGCCCTCCGGGTTGTCCCAGGGCGTGCCCTTGTGCTCCCACTCCGGGAACCACAGCTCCTCGGTGTCGAAGTAGCCCATGCGCTCGTCGAGGATGCCGTCGTGGTTGACCAGGCACTTGAAGCCGTCCGCCCAGTTGCCGGCAATCCAGTTGATCATGTACCCGCCGTAGCTGGCGCCCAGCGCGCACTTCTTCTCCTTGGAGATGAAGGGGTAGCGCTGCAGCGCGGCGGCCAGGCCCTTCTGCAAGTCCTCGAGCGGCTTGCCGCCCCAGTCATCGCGGATGGCGTCGGTGAAGGCCTGCCCGTAGCCGGTGGAGCCGTGGAAGTCGACCATGACGGCCACGTAGCCGCGGCCCGCGTACACCTGCGGGTTCCATCGGTAGTGGAAGTGATTGCCGAACGAGCCCTGCGGTCCGCCGTGGATGAGGAAGGCCAGCGGGTACTGGCGCTTCGGGTCGAAGTCGACCGGCTTCACCACGTAGGCGCGCACCGTCTCGTTGTTCCAGCCCGGGAACTCGAACTGCTCGAAGGCGCCGAAGCGCACGCGCGCGAGCGTGTCCTGGTTCACCTGGGTGAGCTGCTTTGCGCCCGTGCCGTCCTGGTTCATGACGAACAGGTCCGCGGGCGAGTCCAGGTCATCGTGCACGTAGACCAGGCGGTTGCCGGCGGCCGGCTGCGGCGAGTCGTCCGTGCCGTCCTTCGTCAGCTGCTTCACCTGGCCCGTGGCCACGTCGAGGGCGAACAGGGGCTGCTGGCCGATGTGGCCGGCGGTGGCGAACAGCGTCTTGCTGTCGGGGCTCCAGGCGAGGCCGCCGGCGGAGCGGTCCCACTCCTCGGCGAGCACGCGCTCCTGGCCGCCGGGCCACGCGCGCACGATGACGCGGTAGCGGTCCGCCTCGTAGCCGGGGCGGGACATGGCCAGGTACGCGAGCGACTTGCCGTCCGGACTGAAGACGGGGCTGGTGTCCGTGGCGCGGTTCTTCTCGGTGAGCTTGCGGGGCTTGGCCTTCGCGTCGATGGGCGAGACGAAGAGGTCCAGGTCCGTGGACCAGGACTCGGTGCGGCCCACGTCGCGCGCGGTGAAGACGACGCTCTTGCCGTCGGGGGTGAAGGTGTACTCCTCCGGGCCGCCGAAGGGCTTGGTGGGGCCGTCCGCGTCCATGCCCTTCATCAGGTCCACGGGCGTGCCGCCGGCCACGGGGACGACGAAGAGGTGCGAGCGACGGCCGTCCTTCCACGTGTCCCAGTGACGCGCGAAGAGCTTGTCGTAGCTGCGGCCGGTGGCCTTGCGCTTGGAGCGCTCCGCCTCGCGCTGGGTGTTGCAGTCGAGACCAGCGCAGTCGGGGAACACCTCCATGGACACGGCCAGCCGCGCGCCGTCCGGGGACAGGCGGAAGGTGCCGACGTCCAGGGGGAGCTTGGTCACCTGGGTGGGCTCGCCGCCGTCGATGGGCAGGCGCCACACCTGGGAGGAGCCGCCGCGCGAGGACAGGAAGAAGAGGCTCTTGCCGTCCGGGGCCCAGGTGGGGTCCGAGTCCGCGTCCGGGTGCGAGGTGAGCTGGCGCGGGGCGCTCCCGTCGACGCCGACGAGCCACAAGTCCGTGCGGCCGCGGTTGGCCTCCAAATCCGTGGAGCGCAGGACGTAGGCGACCTGGGTCCCATCGGGAGAGACGCGCGGGTTGCTCAGCCGGCGCATCGAAATCATGTCGTGGTGGTTGAACGGCTGGGGCTTGGCCGGCGCCGGGGTGGCGGCGAGGGCCAGGGCCGCGACAAGCGACAGCGGCAAGGTGTGCTCCTGGGGTGGGCCCGCGCGCGTCCATCCAGGCGAGCGCTCGGGCGGGGGGTTCGGGGGTGGACCGTGCCCGCTCCTCCGGGCGCTGTCCACCTTGGGACGTCGGAACATGCGAGGGGCGCTCGTATGCCCGGCGCGTCATGAAAGGCGTGGGGGACGCACCCTCGGGGCCAGGGGGCCTTCACGCCCGGAGGACTTCCCGGGAGAGGAAGGCATGACGTGACGCGGCAGTCCGGTTAGTGAGAGGGCCATGAGCCCACCCGTCAGCGTGCGTGTCTGGTCCGACTTCGTGTGTCCCTGGTGCTACGTCGGTCTTCAGGAGGTCAAGAAGCTCCAGAAGGAGTTCGACATCGAGGTGGACTGGCAGCCCTTCTTCCTGCGCCCGGAGACGCCGCCGGAGGGGCTGCCCCTGCCCGCGCACATCCGCGAGAAGATGAAGGACCCGAACAACCCCCTCAAGGTCCGCGCGGCGCAGGCGGGGCTGAAGATGGTGGACCGGGACGTGATTCCGTCCACGCGGCGCGCGCACCAGGCCACCGAGTACGCGCGGACGCAGGGCAAGCTGGAGCCGTACCACGCGGCCATCCTGCGTCGGTACTGGAGCGAGGGTCAGGACCTCTGGCAGTGGGAGACGCTCCGGGGCGCGGCGGAGGAGGTCGGGTTGGACGCGGAGGCGCTCCAGCGCGCGGTGGAGGGCGGCGAGTTCGCGAAGGTGGTGGAGGACGCGGTGCGCGCGGCGCAGGAGATGGGCGTCAGCGCGGTGCCCACGTTCGTGCTGGGTGAGCGCTTCGGCATCCAGGGCGCGCAGGACTACGCCGTGTTCAAGCAGGCGATGGAGCGGCTGGGCGCGAAGCCTCGCGCGACGACGTGAGGTGGGGCCGGGCGGGCGCGGGGTGACTCGTGCTCGCCGGCTACATGCCTTGGAGCAGCACGAGCATGCGTGGGAGTGCTTCGGGCCCCGCGCCGCCGGAGAGCCCCCGCGCGAGGTCGTGCAGCTCCGGTGATTGTTCGAGGTGCTTCGCGCTGAGCTGGAAGCACTCCACCGCCGCGGCGTCGAGGCGCGCGCGCGCGGCCGTGAGGCCGTCGTTCAGCGGCGGGTCTTCACACAGCGCGACGACCTCGGGATGTCCGAACAACGCCCAGCGCAGCACCGCGGCGCGCAGGGTCAGCTTGAAGACGTAGTCCATCACCGAGGGAGTGTCGGTGAACGGGTTGCGCAGCCAGTGGTTCACCGCGTGGTGGCGGAAGTACTGCTCGATGCGCTCGCCGAGCGCGGGCTCCAGCCGGGCACGGCGCTCGGAGTACAGGGCCCAGACGTCGTCCGGCGTCGCGCTCGCGCCACCGTAGGACGTCTGGATGGCGCGGGCCCAGGTCTGGAACCGCGCGCCACGGACACCGTCGATGCGCGCGCGCAGCACCGTGCCGCAGATACCAGCCCACGGTCCGCCGGGCAGTCGCACCGAGGACACCATCGCGTGCAGGCCATCCAGCGCCGACGGTGCCTCGAAGTCGGACAGCGTCGAGATGAGCCGTGCCTCTTCTCGCGACGCCTCCGCCCCCCGGAAGTAGAAGGCCCCGAGCCGCCGGGCCAGCTCTCCCAGCATGAACAACCGCGAGGCATACGGGTACTCGCGACGCTCCAGGATGCGCAGCGCCACCTCGCGCACGCCCAGCGCATGCCACGTCCACACGTCGGCCGCGTCCCCGCCGCCCAGCGCTCGCGCCAGCTCCGGCCGCGCCGCGAGCGACGCATCCACCGACACCGGCTCCAGCGCGTCCTCCGCGAGCAGGCACAGGCGCACCACCTCCGGACAGCCGAACGAGCCCGTCACTTCGAGCCGCCCTGCCCTCCTCGTGGCCACGCGCGGGAACATCGCGCACGCATCCGGCAACACCGCTTCGCCATACGCGCGATGCAACGAGCACAGCCGCTTCTCATCGAGGAACGAGCACGACCCATCCTCGCGCTTCGCGATGTACGCGGCCTCCGCGCCCACGGCACCTCCCGGGTCGGGCAGCACGAGCGCCTCGACCCGCGCCGCGTCCGGCCCTCCCGCCACCGCGGCGCGCAGCGCCCTCCACCGCGCGTCGCTCACCGGCACCACGAGCCCCGCGCAGCACGTGTCCTCACACGTGTCCGCGAGGCACTGGAAGCGCGTCAGATACCGGGGAGCCGTGGCGGACATGGACCTTTCGAAGTCAGGCGTCGTCCGTGCCGCCCCGGAGCCCCACCACCACCGCGTCCCCCGGTACGGGCGGCGCGGTGACGGAGAAGGCCTCACGGTCCAGCCTCGCGAACAGCCGCACCACGCACGCATCACAGATGGCGGCGCTCCGCATGCCCGCCTGCAGCCGCCCCACCTGATGCGCGGCGGCGCCGCAGAACGAGCAGCGCCGCCGGGCGGGCGTGGGCTGATTCGAGACGTACGGTCCTTTCATCTCCCCATTCCTCACAGGCTACTTCCGGCCCAGCGCCTTCTTGACGAAGCCCCAGAATCCGCCAGCGCGCTCCTTCAGGTCCGCGCCCCGACGCTCCTCGGCGGCCTTCACCGACTCCTTGCTCACCTGCAGCTGCTTCTGCAGCTCCTCCGGCGAGTAGCGCGTGGCCAGCGTGGCCTTCACTTCCTTGCGCGTGGAGTACTCGCGCGCCTCGACGTGCAGCACGCACTCCGAATCGAGCTTGATGGTGACGGCCACGCGCACCGAGCCCTTCGGCCCTCGGGGCAGGCCCTCGATGCGCACGGTGCCCAGGTACTCGTTGGCGGAGATGTGGTTGTCCTCGCCCTGGAAGATGGACAGCTCGAGGACCTCCTCGTTGTCCTTCGACGTGTTCAGCGCGAACGAGCGCTGCGCGGGCAGCGGGCTGTTGCGCTCGATGACGCGCTTGAAGCCGCCGCCGGGCATCGCGATGCCCACCGTCATGGGCAGCACGTCGATGAGCACCACGCTGCTCACCTTGTCCACCGAGCCCGAGTACAGCGCCGCGCCCAGCGCCACCGCCTCGTCCGCGTTGACGCTCGCCTGCGGCCCCTTGCCGAACAGGCCCTTGAGCTTGTCGCGCACCAGCGGCATGCGGCTCATGCCGCCCACGAGGATGATGTCGTCCACCTCGGCCGCCTTGAGCTTCGCGTCCAGCAGCACGTCGCGCACCACGTCCACGGTGCGGCTGAGCAGCGGGTCGCAGATCTTCTCCAGCTCCTGCCGCGTCATCACCACGCGCAGGTCGCGAGGCCGCCCCGAGTCATCCATCATCAACATGGGGATGTGGACCTCGAAGCTGGCGCGCTCGGAGAGCGCCATCTTCGCGCGCTCGGCGGCGTCGCTCACGCGGGACAGGGCGATGCCGTCACCGTTGAACGCCAGGCCCTCCTTCTCCTGGAAGCGCTTGAGGAGGAAGTCGACGATGAGGTTGTCGAAGTCGATGCCGCCCAGGAAGATGTCGCCGCCGGTGCCGAGCACCTCGAAGACGTTCTTCTCGATTTTGAGGATGGTGGCGTCGAAGGTACCGCCGCCCAGGTCGTAGACGAGGACGCGCTTGTTGAGCTCGCGGTTGAGGCCGTAGGCGAGCGCCGCCGAGGTGGGCTCGTTGAGGATGCGCTCCACCTTGAGGCCCGCGAGGATGCCGGACTTGCGCACGGCTTCACGCTGCGGCTCGGAGTAGTACGCGGGCACCGTCACCACCGCGCGCTCCACCTTCTGGTTGAGGTGGGCCTCCGCCATCTCCTTGCACTCGCGCAGGATGATGGCCTGCACCTCCTCCAGCGAGAGCACGCTGTCCATCAGCCGCACGGCGGCGCGGCCCGCGGCGTCCGGGACGATGTCGTAGTGGAAGCGCTCGCGGACCTGGTTCACCACGGCGCTGTCGTAGGGACGGCCCACCAGTCGCTTCGCGCCGTAGATGGTGTGCTGGGGACGCAGCACCAGCTGGTTCTTCGCGCGGTGGCTGACGAGCAGCTTGTTCTGCGCGTTGAGCGAGATGACCGACGGAATCGTGTTGTAGCCCTCGCGCGAGCGCAGCACGACGGGCCGACCGTTGGACAGGAGCGCCACGCATGAGTTGGTGGTGCCCAGGTCGATGCCGATGACAGGCCCCGTGCCCGCGATTTGCGCGGGCGGCGGGAGGAAGATGGTCCTGGGCAGCCCTCGCTCGTCGAGTCCGGGCGCGACGGGCGCGGACTTCGGAGCGGCCGGCGTCAACAGCGTGGGGGTCTCCACCGGCTCGGGGGCCTTGGGGGCCTCGCGGCGCACGTTGGGCAGTGACGGAGTCGCGGGCGCGACAGGCGCTGGAGGCGGCGGCTGGAGCCCGGCGGGAGGAGGAGGCGGCGGAGGCCGGGCCTGGGCCGCGGGCGCGCGAGGCGCGGCCACGCCGGGAGGAGCGCTGCTCCCCAGGTTCGACAGGTCCAGGTCGAACTCGACGCCGCCCGCGGGGCGAGCCGCGGAGGGCGGCGGTGGCGGTGAGGTGCGCGTCGGAGGCGGCGCGGCGGGAGGCAGCTCCTCCACCGCGTCACTGAAGTCCAGGTCGAACTCGAGGCTGCCACCACTGCGAGGCTTCGCGGCGGCGGGAGGCGGCGGCGGCGCAACGGGACGCGGAGGCGGCGCGGCGGGGGCCTCCTCCACCGCGTCGCTCAGGTCCAGGTCGAACTCGAACGCACCTCCCGGGGGCTTCGCGGCGGCGGCAGGAGGCGGAGGCGGCGCACTGGCACGAGGAGGCGGAGGCGGCGCGACAGGGGCCTCCTCCACCGCGTCGCTCAGGTCCAGGTCGAACTCGAACGCACCCCCGGCGGGCTTCGCGGCGGCGGGACGCGCCGGAGGTGGCGCGCTGGCACGAGGAGGCGGAGGCGGCGCGACGGGGGCTTCTTCCACCGCCTCGCTCAAGTCCATGTCGAACTCGAAGGCGCCACCCACGGGCTTCGCGACAGCGGGCGGAGGCGGCGGCGCACTGGCGCGCGGAGGCGGACGCGCGGGCGTCTCCTCCACCGCGTCGCCGAAGTCCAGGTCGAACTCGAACGCCCCCCCGGCGGGCTTCGCGGCGGCGGGACGCGCGGGCGTCTCCTCCACCACGTCACCGAAGTCCAGGTCGAACTCGGGCGCGCCCCCCTTGAGCTTCGCGGGGGAAGGCGCCGGAGCGCCCGTGGCCTCGGACATGTCGAGGTCGAACTCCATCGAGCCACCGGGGCGCGCCGACGAGGACGACTCGACCTCCACCGTGAGGCCCACCTCGATGGGCGCCTCATCGAGCATCTCACCTTGCGCGAGCGGCGCGTCGTCGAGCGACAGCTCGAACCCGGGCAGCGGCTCGTCCATCAGCAGCGGCGTGGTGGGAGGAGGCGGCGTGCTCGCGATGAGCTCCTCGATCGGGATGTCCACGTCATCGGCGGGCGAGGCGGGCGGCGGAGAGAAGTCGAACGGCTCGTCGCGCCCCGCGGACGCCGGCGCGTCCAGGTCATCGAACAGCGAGTCGAGCGCGGCGCCCTGCGGCCCACGAGGCGCCGCGGCGGGCTTGGCCACGGGCGCGGCTGCGGGCCGGGCCTGCACGGGCGCGACCGCCGGCGCGATGGCGGGAGCCAGCGGCGCGACGGACGGGGCGATGGCGGGCAGCGGCGCGACGACGGCGGCGGGGGCCTCCGGCTTGCGCTGCAGGAGCATCATGTCCACCAGCGCGCGGCTGGCCGGGTCCAGCTCGTGGAACTGGAGCCCCATGCCGGGAGGCCCCGCGGGGTCTCCCACTTCACGGACCCAGCGCACGTCGGCGGTGCCGCGCAGCACGCGCACGCCTCCGGCGATCTGCACCTCGAACTTGACGGGTGTCCCCACGGGCTGCGGGGTGCGCGAGCGGATGAACATCCCGCCCGGGCTCAGGTTGGTGGCGAACTCCTCCGCGAAGCTCCCCACGCTTTCATGCTTGAGCTTCACCAACAGACCGACTGCCTTCCGGTCCGTGGTGCGCCTGCCTTGATCCATAACGCACCACCATCGCGGGACACCGCCCCCTTCTCAAGAGGGTTTTGGGGCCTCGGTTGGTTGGCAGGCCGAGGAAGACGGACAGGTGGGCCTGCGGCCTACCTGCACCTTCCTGTAATGTCGCGCGTCGCGAGGAGGCGTCCATGAGCACCATCCCTCTCACCGTCGCGGCAGCGCCGCGCACCGGCTGGTTGGTCGACCGGCGCCACGACTTGATTTCCACGGTGGGCGGCGCCTGCGCGAGCCTCATCCTTGTCGGACTTCATGCCGGGGCGGGGGTGAGCAGCCTGGCGTTGTGGTGGGCGTGGGTGTTGGTGCTGGATGGGCCGCACCTGTTCGCGACGGTGTCGCGCACGTACCTGGACGCCCGCGAGTGGAAGACGCGCAGGCGACTGCTCCTGGGGAGCCTGGGCTGGTTCGCGCTGGGGCCGGTGTGCTTCGGGGTGTCGTTGCTCGTCGGCAGCAGGCTGCCCTTCGTGGTGTTCCTCACCTTCGCGGCGCTGTGGGCGTACTGGCACGTGGTGCGGCAGCACTACGGGCTGATGCGGCTGTACCAGCGCAAGTCAGGCGAGACGTCACGGGTGGACCAGCGGCTGGACAGCGTGACGCTCTACGTGGGGCTCGTCGCGCCGTTCGTGGCGTTCGCGGTGACGCATCCAGGGGCGCGCAAGCAATTGGGGCTGACGGGGACCCCGAGCTGGGAGCCGGTGGTCGCCGCGGCGTGCTTCACGCTGGTGGCGGCGGTGGTGCTCTCGAGCGCGGGGCGTCAGGTGTGGCGCTGGCGGACGGGGCAGCCGGTGAACGGGCCCAAGCTGTTGATGATGGGGGCCGCGGTGGGGTTGTCGGCGGTGGTGTTCTGGCCGTCGGTGTCCGCGCGGATGGACTTCATCATGTTCGCGGTGGCGGTGACGGCGTTCCACAACGTGCAGTACCACGGCATCGTCTGGTTCTATCACCGCAATCGCTATCACTCGGCGGGCGTGGACCCGGCGTCTTTCGGCTGGGCGCCGAAGGTGAGCCAGCGGTTCATCCTCTATGCGGCGTGTGGGATTGCCTTCACCCTGGCGTACCGGGGTCTGGGGTGTGGCTTCGGCGCGCATCCGGGCTGCGGCGTGTTCGACGCGAGGCTCGCGCTGGGCACGGGGCTGACGCTGCGGGACTTCATGGCGGGCTTCATCTGGGGTTTCGCCCTGCACCACTACTACCTGGACCAGCGCATCTGGCGGGTGAGCAAGGATGTGGGGCTGCACCAGGATTTGAAGCTGGGCGGCGCCCTTTCCGCTGGCGTACGAAGCCCTCCTCCTCCAGTGCCGCCGGGTTGAAACCCGGGCACGGCACCCTAGCTTCCGACCTCCCCACGGGCAGCCCCGCCGCCCGGAGCCGCCCGCAACCGGAGGTCCCCATGCAGCAACGCTCCTTCTTCTCCATCCTCGCGATGGCCTCGCTGTTCGTCTGTCTTTCCTCCACGGAAGTCCTCGCGCAGAACGCCCAGGGCGGCACGGCCAACCACGGCACGTACATCACCGTGCCCTCCGGCACCGTGAACGACTGGGTCCTCCTGGTGTCGCCGCGAGAGATGGGCTTCGAGGAGCCCGGCTCCGAGGCAGACAACGCGCTCCTCAAGCTGGAGTGCTTCGTCATCCCCATCAACGCATACACCTGGCAGGTCGTCGCCCGCTACAAGCTGCGCCCCTGGAGCACCCGGGACGGCGTCTGGAACGCGGGCTCCGCCAATTACATCCTCGTGCACCGATAGTCCCCGCAGCACACTCCATTTGTCTGTCATTGCGGGGGAGGCGTCACCCCGCAGCGCTTCCGCATCCTCGAGGTGATGCGAAAGCCGTCGGTTCACAGCCTGTCAGTCCACGCGATAACATCCATCGCAATGACCGACTCCAATGACATCCAGGCCCGCGCGGGCTTCGCGCCCGGCGTCCGCTTCGCATACGAACTCGGGCAGGAACCCGTCCTGGACGGTGTCCGGGGCATCGCCTGTTTGATGGTGATGCTGGCCCACCTGAGCGCACGCGGCGCGAAGCTGTTCCCCGGAGTGATGCCCAATGGCGCCCTGGGGGTCGACCTCTTCTTCGTGCTGAGCGGCTTCCTCATCACGTCGCTGCTCCTGCGGGAGTGGTCTCGCGCGGGAGACATCTCCCTCAAGCGCTTCTATGCGAGGCGCGCGCTGCGTCTGCTCCCGGCGCTCTACTTCTTCCTCGCCACCTCGGTCGGGCTGGGGGCGGTGCTTGGCTGGAACGAGATGTTCGGCGGCAGGCCCTGGCTGACGCTGACCGGCACGCTGCTCTACGTCTCCAACTGGTTCATGGACATGGGCAGGCTCAATCACACCTGGTCGCTCAGCGTCGAGGAGCAGTTCTATCTGCTCTGGCCCCCCGTGCTGCTCGTGCTGCTGCGCAGGGGCGTCCGTCCGCGCCTCCTTCTGGCGGGGCTGGGGCTCGTCATCCTCGCCAGCGCCGGCGTGCGCTCCATGCTGTGGCAGACCCTGTTGGCGCACGAGAGCCCGCTGGTCGCCGTCCTGCGCTGCTATGCCGGCACGGACACGCGGATGGACGCCCCGCTCGTCGGCTGCGCCGCGGCGCTCTGGGTCTCCTGGCGGGGCCTGCCCCGGCGGACCGTGGGCTGGACGGTGGTGGCCTCGCTCCTCTTCGTCGCAGCGATAGGGGTGACCTGCTTCGGACAGGACCTCTACACGACCATGACCCAGCCGGGGCCGCCGCCCTTGCGGCATGACCTGCTCTTCCGGGGCGGGTTCACCCTGGTCGCGCTCGCGGCGGCATGCCTGATGCTCTACCTGCTCGCCAACGTGAAGAGCCTCGCCAGCCGCATCGTCGGCTCCGCGCCGCTCACCTGGGTGGGGCAACGCTCCTACCCTCTCTATCTCTGGCACTACGTCGCCTACTACGTCGTGGACACCATCCTGGACCCGAACGCGGACCGCCTGTCCCCGAGCTGGGGCGGATGGCTCCTCTTGAGCGCGGCGAAGCTGGGGCTCTCCACTGCCATGGCCTTGCTGTCCCACCACCTCGTCGAGCGCTACTTCCTGCGGATGAAGCACCGCTTCTCGCCCCTCGCGCTCGAGGTGCCCGCGGCCCCCGAGCTGGCGCGAAAGGTGGCCTGACCCTCCTCGCAGCCTTCCCCACATTCGACAGCACCTGTCACCGAACAACCAAAGCAAACCAGCTGATGGTGCGTTCCATGGAATGTCAGACGCCAGGAGCAAGATGTGTCCTGGCTCACGACTCACCCACCTGGAACCCCATCGACAATGCAGACACTTCCTCAGTCACCCCGACTGGCGAGCGTGTTGCTCGCCTCCCTCGTCGTCACGCTGTTCGCCTGCGGCCGCGAAGATGACACCGGCCTCTCTCCGGTGAAGGACCCGTGGCAGTCCCCCGGGATGGAGCTGGAGCCCGGCTGTGGAGAGACCGACGCCGGCCCCTCCGTACCTGACGCCGGACCTCCCGAGCTGGACGCCGGCTCCGGTCCCTCCGTCTGTGGTGACGCCATCAAGCACCCCTCCGAGGAGTGCGACGACGGCAACAACAACCTGGGCGATGGCTGTACCCCCCTGTGCACGCGCGAGCCCCGCTGCGTCAACGGCCTCTGCGAGGCCCGCTGCGGCGACGGCCGGCTGGAGCCAGGCTCGTCCGAGGCCTGTGACGACGGCAACACCGTGGCCGACGATGGGTGCTCACCCACGTGCCAGCTCGAGCCGGGCTTCCTCTGTCAGGTCCTCGAGGAGCCGCCTCCTCCCACGGTGGGCCTGCCCGTCGTCTACCGCGACTTCCGCGGCTACGACCTGCCCGCCACGGGCGGCCTGCCGCGTGGCCACATCGACTTCCAGAACAAGAACGGCGCCGAGCGAGGCATCGTGGCCTCCACCCTGGGCCCCGACAACAAGCCCGTCTACGCGAAGGTCGGGGTGACCTCGCTGACGACGCATGGCCAGTTCTCGTTCGACCAGTGGTTCCGTGACGTGCCCAACGTCAACCTGCCGCTCGTCGGCACCCTGCAGCTCACGCGGACGCCTGCCAACGAGTACCTCTACGACAACGCGTTCTTCTTCCCGCTCGACAACGCGGGCTGGGTCGCCGCCGGCATGGAGCCCTTGCGCAACGACTATGGTTCCCCCTCGCGGCCGCGCAACTTCAGCTTCACCAGCGAGACGCGCCACTGGTTCCAGTACAACGGCACCGAGGTCATCCGCTTCCGCGGCGACGACGATGTCTGGGTGTTCGTCAACGGCCGGCTCGCGCTGGACCTGGGCGGCATCCATGGCGCGGAGATGGGTGACGTCAGCCTGTCTTCGGTCGCCACCCCGCTGGGCCTCACACCGGGCGGCGTCTATCAGCTCGCCGTGTTCCAGGCGGAGCGCCACACCACCGGCTCCTCCTACCGGCTGGGCCTGCTCAACTTCCGTTACCCGCGCCAGTACACCGCGTGCATCCCCGACCCCCAGCTCCTGTGCGGCAACGGCACGGTGGACCCGGGCGAGCAGTGCGACGACGGCGTCAACGACGGCGGCTATGGACAGTGCGCCGCGGGCTGCGTCTTCGGGCCTCGCTGCGGGGACGGCGTCGTGCAGCTCTCCTCGGGTGAGCAGTGCGACGACGGCAACCTGAACAGCCAGGACGGCTGCAGCGCGTACTGCCAGCTCGAGCTGTTCTGAGTCCCGACGCCGCCGCTTCCGAGGCAGCCCGTCCTCGGAAGCGGTGGCGTGAGGCGCTTCAGCGTCCAGCCGGGTGAAGCGTGTGGGTGGATACGACGCGTCACTCGAGGAAGCCTCTTCGACTCGATTGACTCGGGCAATGACTTGATTCCGAGCCATATCAACCATCGATGACAAACAGGTCAAAGCCGGACAAGAGATATATATGCAACACAGTTGCATCAACACATCTCGCATGACATAACGCCCGCACCTCGAAGCCGCGTGAGCGCTCCGCCCTTCGCACCTCCCCGGGAACAGTCATGCATCCAAGACCCCTCCATCTGGCATTCCTGGCCGTCACGGCCGCCCTCATGGTGAGCTGCGGCTCCTCGGACGAGCCCGACCCCGACGAGACGGTTGAATGCAGCGGCCACGGCCACCTGCACGGCGACCATTGTCACTGCGACGCGGGTTATGTCGCGGACGGCCTCACGTGTGTCGTCGCCGAGGAGCCCGTCATCGAGTGCGGAGGCCACGGCCATCTACACGGGGACCACTGCCACTGCGACGCGGGTTACACCGAGCAGAACGGCACCTGCGTCGTCGCCCCGGTGACGGGCCCCGACTGCGGTGAGCATGGACATGCACATGGAGACCACTGTCACTGCGACGCCGGTTACGTCGAGCAAGGCGGCACGTGTGTCATCGCCCCCGTGACGGGCCCTGACTGCGGTGAGCATGGCGAAGCGCACGGCGACCACTGCCACTGCGATGAAGGGTACGAGGAGAAGGAGGGCACCTGCGTGCCCCAGACGGAGCCGGAGCCCACCTGCGGCGAGCATGGCCACAGCCACGGCGACCACTGCCACTGCGACGCGGGCTACGTGGAGGTGAACGGCACCTGTGTCCCGGAGACGCAGCCCGAGCCCACCTGCGGCGAGCACGGCCACAGCCACGGCGACCACTGCCACTGCGACGCGGGCTACGTGGAGGTGAACGGCACCTGTGTCCCGGAGACGCGGCCGAACCCGGCGCGGCCCACGTACACCCTCAGCCCCACCCTGTAGCCTCACCCGACTGCAACAGCCCCGCCCGACGACACGCTCCGGGCGGGGCCCCTGCGCGTCAGAGTTCCTCGGCCACCGGGGCGATGCGCGCGAGCACGCCCGGCCATCCGGGCTGCATGCCCTCGAAGGCGCGACGGCCCATCGGCGAGTCCAAATCAAACCCTTCGTGCGTCAGCTCCAGCCGCGTCCCCGTCCCCTCCGACACCAGCGCCCAGGTGATGGTGGTGTTCAGCGCGAACTGGATGCGGAACAGCCGCTCGGGCTCCACGGCGAGCACCTCGCAGCGCTGCTTGCCCCACGGGCCCATGTCCATCTCGAAGCGGTGCCCCACCTCGGCGCGGATGTCGCCCGGGGCCCACCAGCGCGCCACCAGCGCGGGCTCGGTGAGCGCGCGCCACACCTTCGCCGGCGGCTGCGAATAGACGTGGGTGACTCGAATCACTCCGGCTTCCTTCATGAACCGTCCTCCTCGTCGAGAAGCTGTTCGAGGTCGCCGAGCCGCTGCTTCCAATAGCGCTCGAACGTCTCCAGCCAGCCGCCGACCTCGGACAGCGGACGCGGGTCCAGGTGGTAGTAGCGCTCGCGCCCCCGGGGCTCCTCGCGCACGAGGCTCGCCTTGCGCAAGACCTGGAGGTGCTCCGACACCGCCGGCCGTCCCACGTCGAAGTGACTCGCCAGGTCTCCCACCTTGCGAGGCCCCTTGCGCAACTGCACCAGAATCTCGCGCCTCACCGGATTGGCGAGCGCGGAGAAGACGTCGACCTTCTGCATGCGCGAAGTAATACGTCGGAAACTTCCGACGCGTCAACTTCTTCCGACGTGTTCCGAATCACGTCACCAGGGAGCGATTCGCCACAGGAGCGCGTCCTGGTTCCACGCGTCCCCTCCGCCCTCGCGCAGCCAGCCCGAGGCCACGAGCCCCTGTCCCGGCATCGCCGCGAGCCCCGTCACCGCGAGCGCGCACTGTCCGCTCGGACACTCCCGCGCCCTCAGCACGCGCCGCGCCTGGTCCGAGCCGTCCATGGGATAGCGCGTGAGCACGTCACCGCAGGCCACGGAGACAGCGCCCGACTCGTCGACCGCCGCGGCCACGCCCTCCTGGGCCTCCTCGCCGCACTCGGGCTGCTTCAGCCAGCGCACCTCGCCCTCGGCGCCCACGGCGAACACGAACGGCCCCTGCGTCCCCAGCGACGTGCCGCCCCACACGAGCAGCCCCGCGAAGTCGCCCGCCACGGAGACGCCGCCCTGCGGCCCCACCGCCACCGCCGTCACCCGGCCCTTGGCCCCCGGCAGTTCGCGGCCCCACACCAGCTTCCCCGCCTCGTCGAACTCCAGCACCACGAAGCCGCGACGCCCCTTCGCGCCGAAGGACTCACCGTCCACCTCCAGCGTGTCCTCCAACTGCCCGGCGAGCACCACGCGCCCCGACGGCGCCAGCGCCACCGCGTGCAGCGCCGTGTCCTCGCCCGTCCCGGTGAAGCGCCGCGTCCAGCGCACCGAGCCGTCCGCCGCGTAGTGCGTCAGCACCGGGTCCTTCAGCGCCCCCACCCACTCCTCGCCCGCCACCACCGCGCCGCCCTCCACGTCCGCCACCACCGCCTGGGCCTTCTGCCCCACGCGCTGCTGCCACGTCGCCTCGCCGTCCTCGGAGAAGCGCACCAGGAAGCCGTCCTGCGCCGGGCCCAGCCCGAAGTTCGCCGGGTACAGGAACGCGTTGCCCGTGAGGAACACCGCGCCGTCCGGGCCCGGTGACGCCGCCACGCGCAAATCGGACAGCCGCTCGCGAGGGAACTCCCGCGTCCAGCGCGGCGTCCCATCCGCCCCGTACCGCCCCAGCACCACCCCCAGCCGCTCCCCGGCCACCGGCTCGCGGTCCGCGTCCTGCCGGGGCGACTGCGACACCACCAGCACCACATCCCCGTCGCGCCCCACGGCGACGCCCGTCCCCGAGTCGTCCTGGGGCCCGCCCACCCGGGCCTCCCAGGGCACCTGTGCGCCCTCGCCCTCGGAGGGCGGCTGGGTGCCCGACTTCGGCGGCATCGTCCCCGAGCCCGCGTTGGCGCCGTCGTCCGTGCCCGGCGCGGCCTCCTCCCCAGGGGCTTCGGGGGCGCCCGGCTCCGAGCCACACGCCAGCCCCACGCCCCACAGGAGGGCCAATGGCGCGAGCCACCGCCAGCCCTGGAACCAACGCCCCGCTCGCTCTGACCGCATGCGCGCTCCCCGAGCCGCCGCCGTCCTTCGCGAGCCGGCTCTCCGGAGACGGTAAGCAGCGTGTCCGGGACGTGGCATTCCCCCTGTCCCTCGGGGGGAGGCACCCGCCCGGGGGGCATGCAGGCGACTGGGGCCTCCGGGCCGCGTCCCCCGAGTGTGTGACAGCGGAATAGGCCCCCACTCCAACGGTTGCCACCGCACGACTCGGCCGCTCGGTCGGAGGAAACCGTTGGTCCGGGCGCCGCCCGCGAATTAAGAGACTCCTTCCATGGAAAGCGCCGCCCCCGCCCCACGTCCCGTGCCCGACGCCTCGAGCGACGACCTCCGCGCAGTCGAGGAGCTTGCCGAGGCCCGTAACGCCATCGTCGCCCAAATCGAGAAGCGCGTCGTCGGGCAGCGCGAGGTGGTGGAGCACCTGCTCATCTCGCTCTTCAGCCGGGGCCACTGCCTGTTCGTCGGCGTGCCGGGCCTGGCCAAGACGCTGCTCATCTCCACGCTGGCGGACGTGCTGAACCTGTCCTTCAACCGCATCCAGTTCACCCCGGACCTGATGCCCTCGGACATCACCGGCACGGACATCCTGGAGGAGGACCGCACCACCGGCCGGCGCAACTTCCGCTTCGTGCAGGGCCCCCTGTTCGCCAACATCATCCTGGCCGACGAGGTGAACCGCACGCCGCCCAAGACGCAGGCCGCGCTGCTGCAGGCCATGCAGGAGTACCGCATCACCGCCGGCGGCCGCACGTATCCGCTGGCCCCGCCCTTCCTCGTCTTCGCCACGCAGAACCCCATCGAGCAGGAGGGCACCTACCCCCTGCCCGAGGCGCAGCTGGACCGGTTCATGTTCCTGGTGGACGTGGGCTACCCCACCGCCGAGGAGGAGATTCAAATCGTCAAGAGCACCACCGGCGGCGAGCAGCCGGCGCTCGAGAAGATTCTGTCTCCCGAGCGCATCGTCGCGCTCCAGGATCTGGTGCGGCGCGTGCCGGTGCCGGACCACGTGGTGCGCTTCGCGGTGGAGCTGGTGCGCAACACCCGCCCCAAGGAGGCGGGCGTGCCGGACTTCGTGGCGAAGAACGTGTCGTGGGGCGCGGGTCCTCGCGCCAGCCAGTACCTGGTGCTCGCGGCCAAGGCGCGCGCCATCCTGCACGGGCGCTTCGTGGCGACGGTGGAGGACGTGCGCGCGCTGGCGCGGCCCGTGCTGCGCCACCGCGTGCTGCCCAACTTCACCGCGGAGAGCGAGGGAATCACGTCCGTGAAGCTGGTCGACCAGCTCCTCACGGTGGTGAAGGGCTAGCGCCGCGTGCTGCTCGATGCCCAGACGCTGGCCCGCCTCAAGGGCGTGAAGCTGCGTGCCCGCGCGGTGATGGAGGGGGTGCTGTCCGGCCTCCACAAGAGCCCTCATCAGGGGCAGAGCGTGGAGTTCGCCGAGCACAAGGAGTACGCGCCCGGCGACGAGCTGCGCCACCTGGACTGGAAGGCGTACGGCAAGTTCGACAAGTACTACGTCAAGCGCTTCGAGCACGAGACGAACCTGCGCGCGGTGATGGTGGTGGATGCGTCCGCCTCCATGGGCTACCAGAGCGGCGCTTTGTCCAAGCTGGAGGTGGCGACGACGCTGGCGGGCGCGCTGTCGTACCTGCTGGTGCGTCAGCAGGACGCGGCGGGCCTGGCGCTGCTCACCGGCGGCAAGTGGAAGGACGTGCCTCCGCGCGCCTCCGCGGGCCACTTGAACGTGCTGCTCGACACGCTGGATGCGACGGCGGCCGGCGGCACCACGGACCTGGGCAGCGCGGCGGACCACCTGGCGGAGGTGCTGCCAAGGCGCTCCACAGTCATCGTCCTGTCGGACCTGCTCGACGAGAAGCAGGACGCGCTCAAGCGGGTGCTGGCGCTCAGGCAGCGCAAGAACGACGTGTCGCTGTTCCACGTCGTGGACCCGGCGGAGCTGACGTTCCCCTTCGATGACCCCACGCTCTTCATGGACATGGAGGGTGAGGGCCGCATCGAGGTGAACCCGCGTGAAATCAAGGAGAGCTACCTGGAGGAGTTCCACGCCTTCCTGGCGAACGTGAAGGCGTCGTGCGCGGAGGCGGACGTGGACTACGAGCTGGTGCGCACGGACGAGAAGCTGGACGACGTGCTGCTGCGTTATCTGGCGCGGCGCGGGAGGCGCGGGTGACGTTCGGCAATCCGTGGATGCTGCTGGGCGCGCTGGGCGCCCTCATCCCCCTGCTGGTGCACCTGTTCGACCGGAGAAGGCCGCGTCCCCATCCGTTCGGTCCGCTGGCCTTCGTGCTCAGAAGCCAGAAGCGCACCGCCAGCCGCCTCAAGTTGAAGCGCCTGCTGTTGTACGCGCTGCGCACGCTCATCCTGCTGGCCATCCCCTTCGCGCTCGCCCGGCCGGAGCTGACGCGCGACGCGCAGGCCGCGCAGGTGGTGAAGGGCCCGGCCGCGACGGCCATCATCCTGGACGCGTCCCTGTCCATGCGCTGGTCGGACGGCACGTCGCTGTTCGAGCGGGGTCGGGACGAGGCGCGTGACGCGCTGAAGGATTTGCTGCCCGAGGAGCCCGCCACGGTGGTGGTGTGCACGGGCTCGCCCGCCTCGCCGCCGCCGCCGGGGTTCGACCGGGGCCGGCTGCGCGCCATCGTGGACGAGGCGAAGCCGACGTACGGGGGCGCCGACTTGTCGCGCTGCATGGACCTGGCGGCGCGCTCGCTGGAGGAGAACCCGATGCCGGCCAAGCGGCTGGTGGTGGTCTCCGACATGGCGGCCACGGCGTTCCGGCTGGAGGCTCCGCCGCCCACGGTGAAGGGCCCCACGGGCGCGCCGGTGAAGCCGGAGGTGGTGCTGCGCGACGTGGCCGAGGGCAAGGAGACGCTCGCCAACCACGCCATCGTGGACCTCAAGGTGGAGCCCGCGCTGCAGGCCGGCCCGCGCGCGTTCCAGTTCACCTTCACGGTGCGCAACTTCGGGACGGAGGCGGTGAAGGATTTG
This sequence comes from Myxococcus guangdongensis, assembly GCF_024198255.1. Taxonomy (NCBI): domain Bacteria; kingdom Pseudomonadati; phylum Myxococcota; class Myxococcia; order Myxococcales; family Myxococcaceae; genus Myxococcus; species Myxococcus guangdongensis. The sequence continues at coordinate 546,537 of NZ_JAJVKW010000003.1, read as the reverse complement.
GAGGCCGCGGTGCGCACGGGCGAGACGACGCTGGCCAAGGGCTTCGTCGACGTGCCCGCCGGTGGCACCACGCAGAAGGCGCTCACGGTGCGCTTCCCTCAAGGTGGCACGGTGGTGGGCCAGGTGACGCTCGCGCCGGACGCGCTGGCGGAGGATGACCGACGGGCCTTCGTGCTGCCGGTGCCCCGCGCGCTCAAGGCGCTGGTGGTCAATGGCGCGCCGCACGCGACGCGATACCGGGATGAGGCCTTCTTCGTGGACGCGGCGCTGACGGCGCCGGGCTCTCCGGTGGAGGTGGCCGTGCGCGACGCGGAGGTGGGGCTGCGCGAGGACTTCTCCACCTACGATTTGGTGCTGCTGCTCAACGTGGCGGCGCCGAACGCGGAGGAGGCGGCGCGGCTGTCCACCTTCGTGGAGAACGGCGGCGGCCTGTTCGTCAGCATGGGCGACCGGGTGAACACGGAGGACTACAACCAGCGGTTGGGCGCGGTGCTGCCCCGGCCGCTGCGCGTGCTGCGCACCAGCGCCGAGCGCGACACGGACCCGGAGGCGGAGACCAAGGCGGCGCGGCTGGCGCAGGTGAAGCAGGAGCACGTGCTCTTCTCGCCCTTCACCGGACGCGCCGAGGAAGGCCTCGTGGGCGCGCGCTTCTACCGCTACATGCTCCTGGAGGCGGACAACCCCACGTCCCCCGGCGCCAGCCAGGTGCTGGCCACGTACGAGGACGGGGCGCCCGCGGTCGCGGTGATGCGCAAGGGCAAGGGCCGCGTGGCGCTGTTCACCAGCACGGTGGACCGCGACTGGAGCGACTTCGCCATCCGCACCAGCTTCCTGCCGCTGATGCAGCGCTTCGCGGCGTACCTCACCGGCTCACTGGAGGAGCGCGAGGAGGTGCGCGTGCGCGTGGGCGAGCTGGCGACGCTGCGTCCGGAGGGCTCGCAGAAGGTGACGGCGGTGAAGGCCCCGGACGGCTCGGAGCTGCCGCTGAAGGAGCAGACGGATGGCGCCTTCGTGGCGGGGCCCGTGCTGGAGCCGGGGGCGTACTCGGTGCTGGGCGCGGACGGGAAGATGGTGCCCGCGCTGTCCTTCGCGGCGACGTTGGAGCCGGCCGAGAGCGACTTGACGCGCGTGCCGCAGGAGACGCTCACCGCGTACTTCGGCGAGGAGACGGTGAAGGCGTCCAGCGGTGACGAGGACCGACCCTCGGTGCCGCTGTGGACGTGGCTCATCCTGGCCGCGTGCGTGGCGTTCTTCTTCGAGGGCACGCTGCTGCGCAAGTAGACTTCGGGGCCATGCTGCCCGGCCCCGACGACGTCGTCGCCTGTCCACACTGTGGAGCGCCGCACCGGCGCCGGTCACTCGCCAGCTTCAACACGCTGGGCCTGACGGTATGGACGGATGGCTGGTGGGAGGACCCACCGATGGCGCTGCGCGTCCCGGTCTTCTCCCGCTGTGCTTCGTGCCGAGAGCTGTTCCGGGCGAGTGAGTCACGCCCACTGGGCGAACTCACGGAGCGCACCGTGCCTCACGAGGAGCCCGCCACCCGCGTCACGCTCGCCCACGCCGGCGGGCGCCGTGCCGAGGTGATGCACCTGTTGAGTCGCGAGCTGGGGAAGTCGCCGACGGAGGCCCGGCGAGTGCTCGACAAGCTCCCAGCGTCGCTGGGCGCGTGGAGCGAGGACGTGGCGGGACGGCTCTCCAAGCGCCTGGTGGAGCTGGGCGCGCGCGTCTCGTTGGAATCCACCTCGGTGCAGACGACGCGCTCGCTGCTCCCGCGCGAGTGGAAGGAGGCGCCCAGGCTGGAGCACCCGTCCGAGGCGGAGCTCCAGTTCGTCCTGCGGGAGAACCTGCTGCAGCCCCCCGCGTGGGAGTGGGAGGCGCGCCAGCACCTGTGGTGGATGAGCAACGCGCCCCATCACCAGGGGGAATCGTGGCGCAGTCCCTGGAGGCGCACGCGGGCGGTGCTCAGCAACCTGCACGTGCTGGCCTCGCTCGTCGTCTCGGACTCGGACGAGCATCGGCTGCTGCGAGTAGAGGCCTATCGCGAGCTGGAGAAGCGGGACGAGGCCCTCGCGCTCCTGGACTCGGCGCCCTTCTCCGCGGACCTGGGCTACATCGCGGACTTCCTGCGAGGGCACCTGCGCGCGTTCGACTTCGAGGTGCGCAGGCTCCCGCCGCCTCCGTGAGCGGCGCTACTTCACGCGTTCGATCTTGTGCTTGCGGCCCTTGATGCGGCCCTCGCTCAAGCGCTGGAAGGCGATGCGGGACACGCGCCGGGCGACGGCGACGTAGGCGATGTGGTCCTGGATTTCAATCTTGCCCACGTCCGTCGCGGCGAACCCGCCCGCCTCACCCGTCAGCGCGCCGAGGATGTCGCCCGGCCGCATCTTGTCCTTGCGACCGGCGGAGATGTAGAGCGTCTCCCACTCGGAGCCGAGCGCGCCGGGCTTCATGAACGTCTCCTCGAGCGCGGCTTGGTCCCCCGTCTCCAGCTTCACGCCGAGGGCCTGTTCGATCTCCTCCACCTTGCGCTCGTCGCGCGGCGTCACCAGCGCGATGGCGAGGCCGGTGCGGCCCGCGCGGCCGGTGCGGCCGATGCGGTGCACGTACGGCTCGGGTTGGAAGGGCATGTCGAAGTTGACGACGGCGTCGAGCGCCTCCACGTCGATGCCTCGCCCCGCCACGTCCGTGGCCACCAGCACGCGCGTGCTGAGGTTGCGGAACTTCGCCATGACGCGGTCTCGCTCGAACTGCTCCAGGTCACCCTGCAGCCCGTCCACGCTGACGCCCGCGTCGGAGAGCGACTTCGTCAGCTCCACCACCGTCGCCTTGTGGTTGCAGAAGACGATGGCGGACGCCGGCATGTGGCGGTGGAGGACCTTGAGCAGCTTCGCCGGCTTGTCGTCCGGCGCGGAGTCGTAGCGCAGCTGGCGGATGGGCGGCGCAGCCTCGGTGTCCTCCACCGTCACGCGCACCGGCTCCTTCTGGAACGCGCGGCTCAGGGCCGCGATGTCCGGCGGGAAGGTGGCGGAGAAGAGCACCGTCTGCCGGCGCGACGGCATGGCGCCGAGGATGCGCTCCATGTCCTCGCGAAAGCCCATGTCGAGCATCCGGTCCGCCTCGTCCAGCACCACCGTGGCCATCCCGCGCGTGTCCAGCGCGTCGCGGTCCAGCACGTCGATGATTCGCCCGGGGGTGCCCACCGCGATGTGCGCGCCCTTCTCCAGCGCCTCGAGCTGGGGGCGGATGGGCTGGCCGCCCGCGAGCACCAGCACCTGGAGCCCCGGGAGCCTGCGGCCCAGCTTGCGGATTTCGCCCGCCACCTGCGCGCACAGCTCGCGCGTGGGGCACAGCACCAGCGACTGGACCCGGCGGTCCTGGAGCCGCACCTGACGCAAAAGCGGCAGCGCGAAGGCGGCCGTCTTGCCGCTGCCCGTGCGGGCCTGGCCGACCAGGTCCTTGCCCTGGAGCAGCACGGGGATGCTCTGCGCCTGGATGGGTGTGGCGGACTGGAAGCCGAGCTCCCCCAGGACCTGGAGCAGCGGGGGAGACAGCGCGAGCGTGGCGAAATCCATCAGGGCCTCGATTGAACGGAGGCGCGGAAGGTGCCTCGGAGCATCAGCGCGCCCTTGTAGCAGTCGTCCTGGGAGGAACAAGCCCCCGCTTCAGTGCACCGTGGGGCGATGGCGTGGGCGACGCCTGGCCGGACGCCGCCGGTGCTTCTCCAGGTAGTCCTTCAGGACGACCGCGCTGTTGTGGTCCTCGTCGCGCGCGCTGTACAGCAGCGTCACGTCACCCTCGCGGGCCGCCGGGCATGACGTCCCATGTCATGGCGGTGGCCCCGAACGCATGCGCGTCCCCAGGGAACGCGTCAGGCGCCCGCCCCAGGTCCTCCCAGGACGGCGTGCGAGATGAGCAGACCCTGGCTCGTCGCTTGCTCTGTCACCCCGACAGGCCACGGCCACACCTCCCGACGAACACACCCCTGGACCTTCCCCATGGCTCCCCACATCCATGTCCGAGATCTTCGAGAAGATTCAGAGCGTGCACAGCCTTTACGAAATCGTCGACGAGGAGTCGGAACAGGTGCCCCTGGCCTGGGAGATCTACTCAGGGGCGAAGGCTGCCCTGGCGACACCGGACGCGTTGGATGAGGGCGAGGCCGATACGCTGACGGACTGGCGCGCGCGCTACTTGAACATCCTCGGCCGGCTGCTGAATGACCGGAGCGAGCGCAGCATCTGCATGACGATGCGGGCGAAGCCGGGCCCGTTCCGGAAGATGCTGACGGTGAACCAGCCCTCGAGGGATATCGACAACGGGCTGGGGCAGGGCCGCCAGCGCACGCGGATGTTCGCCGAGTGGCAGGCGCGCCCCTTCCAGGTGTTCATCCGCGGAGGGCTCTTCTATCGGCGCCACCCCAGCGGGAAGCTGACCCTCTTCGACACGTCCCGCATGGAGTCCCATGGCAAGGCGTGTTTCGGTGGGTATGTGCTGGACCTGGAGCAGCGGTTGTATGTCTTCAACCACCTCGACAAGGCGGACCGGGTCGCCCACTCGTCCTTCGTGCGCGGCGCGCCGACGCGGTCCGCCGGGGAGATTCGCGTCCTCAACGGCCGGTTGCAGATGCTCACCAACCACAGCGGCCACTATCGCCCCGACAAGAAGTCGCTCCACGACACGCTGGTGTACTTCCAGAGCCAGGGCGTCGCGCTCGCCGGGGCGCTGGTGGCCTTCGTCGTGAACCCCCAGCTCGCGTTGGTGCCGCTGACGCCCGAGCAGCTCCCCTGGGTGTTCTTGTCGGACCTCAACACGCTCCGCATCGTCAAGGAGCTCGTCGACGACGAGGTCTCGGGCATCATGGACCTGCGGGCGAGGGAGCGCCGTCGCGTGGCGTTGCTCAAGCAGCGCAGCTTCGAGCAGAACATCTCCTCGCGGTTCGTCTACAAGGCCTCGGCCTTCGTGAACGCGGTGGCCCAGGAGGACGCGCAGGCCCAACAGGACCTCGACAACCTCTTCCCCGACAGCTGAGAGGGGGCTGGCCTCGGACGCCTCGGGAGTTGACGAGCAGACGACGCCTGGGGCGGCGCGCCGCATTCCGCTCCCCAAGGGCGCCCCGGGTAGTGCGACACTGCGCGGGTGACCGCCTCCGCCCTCTACCGCGACTGTGCCCGCCTGTTCATGGTGGGCTTTCCTGGAACCCGCGTCGACGCCGACCTGGCGTCGTTGATGGACGACGGCATCTACGGCGCCATCCTGTTCAAGCGCAACGTGGGCACGGCCCAGGAGACGGCGGCGCTGTGCCACGAACTCAAGGTGCGCGCGGGCCGGCCGTTCATCCTCTCCGTGGACCAGGAGGGTGGACGCGTGGCCCGGCTGCGCGGCGCGCCGTTCACCCCCCTGCCGCCGATGCGGGAGCTGGGACAGCGCGGGGACGCGGGCGTCGTGGAGCGCGTGGGGCGGCTGCTCGCCCACGAGCTGCGCGCGGTGGGCTTCGACTGGGATTTCGCGCCGGTGCTGGACGTGGACACCAATCCGGCCAACCCCGTCATCGGCGACCGGAGCTTCAGCCGGGACGCGGAGGAGGTGGCGCGGCTGGGCGTGGCGCTCGCTCGCGGGCTCGAGGCGGGAGGTGTCGCGTCCTGCGGCAAGCACTTCCCCGGGCATGGCGACACGATGACGGACAGCCACCTGACGCTGCCCCGGCTGCCGCACGACCTGGAGCGGCTGCGGCGCGTGGAGCTGGTGCCCTTCCGCGCCTTCGCGCAGGCGCGACTGGCGTCGCTGATGACGGCGCATGTCATGTTCGATGCGTTGGACAAGGACATGCCCGCGACGATGAGCGAGCGCGTGCTGACGGGCGTGCTGCGACAGGAGCTGGGGTTCGATGGGGTGCTCGTCAGTGATGACCTGGAGATGAAGGCCATCGCCGCGCACTACTCCGTGGAGGAGGCCGCGGTGCGCGGCACGCTCGCGGGGGTGGACCTGTTCCTCGTGTGCCATCAGGTGGACGTGCAGCGGCGCGCCATCGAGGCGGTGGTGAAGGCGGTGGAGTCCGGACGGATTCCGCGCGAGCGCATCACCGAGGCGCATCGCCGGCTGGATGCGCTCTCCGCGCGCTTCGCGCACCCGGCGGAGGACCGCATCGCCACGCTCGGCGGGGCCGAGCATCTGGCCCTGGCCCAGGGGCTCGACAGCTCGTTCGCGGGCAAGGACCCGACCGAGGTCATGCTCGCGTCGCGCTGAGTGCTCGCGGGCCGAGGGATGACTCCTCCTGGGCTCGCCCGCGTCGCGGCGGCTCAGTGGGCGTTGTCGGGTGCCGGCGTCCGAGGCGCGCCCTGGGAGGGCGCCTGCGTCGGAGCGGAGTCCTTCGCCTCCTCGCGGTCTTGCCGCGCCTCCGTCTCTTCTTCACGTCGGACGGCGTTCGGGTCGCCCGCGGCGATACCGGGCTGCACGCGAGGCGGCACGTTGTTCACGGCGGTGGGAGGAAGGTTCTCGCCCAACCTGTCCTGCACTGGGGCGATGTTTGGACCCGAGCCGCCCGTGCCCGGGCCGAAGCTGCTCAAGGGCTGGGCCTCGTTGGAGTTGCCCTGATACCAGGAGCCCGACCAGTCCCCACAGGCGGTGCCCAACGAGGTCATGACGACCAGTGCACCCGACAGGAGCCCACGGCGCGCGGTTCGGTGGTTCATGTGCAATCCCTCCGGCGAGCCATCCGAGGCTCCAGAGGGATGGATACGCATCCCCCCGCGAACAGCGGCGGGGGGATGGGCGAGGGCACGCCGGGCGCCTAGCGGCGCGAGTGGGCGTTGCGGTCCTGCCAGCCGAGCGGGCGGTAGCCCCAGGAACGGTGGTGGTCCGTGAAGGTCCCCACCATCGCGCCATCCTCGCCGCCCAGGCCCTGGGCCGTGGGGGAGTAGGTGGCGCTGCCGTAGCGGTCCTGCATCATCTTGCCCGAGTCATCCCAGAGGGACTTGTTCTGGTGGCCCTCCAGCTTCGGCGTGCGAGGGTCGATGCTGGAGCCAATCTCCTTGATGGTGCCGTTGTGGCCGCGGTCCGCGGTCATCAGCCACGGCGGAGACTGCTCGGGGTGCACGTTGCCTTCCATGTCGAGCAGGGCGCTCGGCTGGATGCCACGCTGGGCGAACGCACCCCCGCGAGGCTCGTCCGGCTGCTTGCCGCCCGTCTCGGGAAGCCCGCCACAGCCAACGCTCCACAGCGCGCCCATCGTCAGCGCCGCCACCTGGGTCCACCGTCGAAGATTCAGCTCGCGCATGTCCACTCCCTTTGAGGTTCCCGTTCGACGAAGGTGGGCACTCGACGGTGCCGACCCATCGAATGGGTACATGGCGGCCCTCGGCCGCCTGCTCAATTAAACCCTCGCGTGCGCGTGCGAACAGTCCTCTTCAGGACTTCGTCGTGCTGGGCTGTCCGCATGACGACCCAGGCTTCTTCCTGGCAGAAGGCTGCTTCGACTCGCGCGAAAGGGTTGCGGGGAGCAGGCTCCGACCGCGCAGGATTTGCGCGAACCCTCCCGCGAAAGGAGCCTGAGCCCTGTGAGGATTCAAGGCTTCGGCGCCGACTCCGTCGTGTTCACGAAGTGAAACCGTCGCTCCGGTGAAACGTCGACGCGGGTCGTGCCCCGGATGTCGACACGGCACTCGGGAGTCATCCCGAGTGCCTGTCTGACGATGCGCCGCGACCTCTCGCCCATCTTCGAGAGGCACGCTCGCTTCCGCGAGGCGCCTACTTCGCAGCGCCCTACTTCCGAGAGGCGCCCTTCTTCTTGGAGGGCGCGGCCTTCTTCGCAGCGCCCTACCTCCGGGAGGCACCCTCCACTTGGAGGGCGCTGCATTCTTCGCTACGCCCTACTTCCGGGAGGCACCCTCCACTTGGAGGGCGCGGCCCTCTTCGCTACGCCCTACCTCCGGGAGGCACCCTCCACTTGGAGGGCGCTGCATTCTTCGCTACGCCCTACTTCCGGGAGGCACCCTCCACTTGGAGGGCGCGGCCCTCTTCGCTACGCCCTACTTCCGGAAGGCACCCTCCACTTGGAGGGCGCTGCATTCTTCGCTACGCCCTACTTCCGGGAGGCACCCTCCACTTGGAGGGCGCGGCCTTCTTCGCCACGCCCTACTTCCGGAAGGCACCCTCCACTTGGAGGGCGCTGCATTCTTCGCTACGCCCTACTTTCGGGAGGCGCCCTTCTTCTTGGACGGCGCGGCCTTCTTCGCTGCACCCTTCTTCGCCGGAGTCGCCTTCTTCGCGGAAGCCTTCGTCGCGACGCTCTTCGCGGGCGCGGCCTTCTTCGCGGAAGTCTTCTTCACAGCGCCCTTCGGAGCAGCCTTCTTCGCGGAAGCCTTCGTCGCGACGCTCTTCGCGGGCGCGGCCTTCTTCGCGGAAGTCTTCTTCACAGCGCCCTTCGGAGCAGCCTTCTTCGCGGGAGCCTTCTTCGCGGCGCCCTTCTTCGCGGCGCCCTTCTTCGCGGGCGCGGCCTTCGCCTCAGGCGCAGCCGCCTTCACGGGCGCGGCCTTCGCCGGGCGAGCCTCGGGAGCCTCCACCTGTGCCGTGGCGCCCGTCCCCGCGTCACCCTGACGCGCGACCTTGCGCTTCGGCGCATCGAACCGCGTCACCGGCACTCGCGCCGGAGCGGACACCGGGGCGCTCGCGACCGGAGCCTCGCGCGTGTCCTCATCACCCGCGCTCGACTCCACCTCCGGGCTCGAGCCCGGCGCCGGTAACTCCCCCGAGGGAAGACTCGTGGGCTTCGCGCCCAGCGCAGCGAGCACCTCCACCACGTGCCCGGTCACCTTCACCTTCGGCCACACCTGCTTCACCTTGCCATCCGGCCCGATGAGGAACGTCGCGCGGGTGATGCCCAGGAACTTGCGCCCGTACAGCGACTTCTCGCCCCAGACGCCGTACGCCTCCGACATCTGGTGCTCGGTGTCCGCGAGCAGCGGGAAGGGCAGGCTGAACTTGGTCGCGAACTTCCGGTGGCTCGCGGTGTTGTCCGCGGACACGCCGAGCACCACCGCGCCGGCGGCCTCCAGCGTCGAATGCTCGTCGCGGAAGCTGCACGCCTCCACGGTGCATCCGGGAGTGTCATCCTTCGGATAGAAATAGAGGACGACGTTCTTCCCCGCGAACCGCGAGAGCGTCACGGTGTTGCCGTCCTGGTCCTGCAGCTGGAAGTCGGGAGCCGCGTCACCTGCTTGGGGCATGGGCATGCGCGCTCCATAGCCACAAACAGGGCGCGTTCTCAATCTCCCCGCGACCCGTCACCCGCGCGCTACTTCGCCGCGGGCGCCTCATGGCCGTGCTCGTGGCCATGCTCCCCGGGCGGATGGCTGTGCGACTCGATGCGCACCAGCTCCTTCTGGCACTGCGTCAGCGCCGCCTGCAGCGGCTCGCGCGCGGCGTCATCCGCCACGCCCAGCTTCTTCGCCAGCGCCTCGCACGCGGCCCGCTTGGCGTCGGAGTCGTCCGTGCCGGGCCCCGTCGCGCCCGGGGTCGCCAGCGGACGCGGGGGCAGCTTGCCCCGCAGGGCCCCAATCGCCGCCAGCCGCTTGTCGGCTTCCGGACGGGCGCGCGAGCCCGTGGGCACCGCCTCCAGCTCCGCGACGACCGCGTCCCAGGCCGGGTCCGTGGGGCGCACGCCCTGGTCCACCAGGGCCTTGTACTTCACGTCCGCCTCGCGCAGCTTCTCGGGGCCGGAGTCACACCCGGTGGCGAACACCAGGCACAGCAGGATTGAAAGCGCGGCGGCAGGCCGCTGGAAGGCAGTCCACATGACGCGTAGGTACCTCCTGCTGGCCTCTGGAGGGAAGCGCGGCTAGGGTGACAGCCCGTGCCCCCCATCCTCCTTGCCTTCCTGCTCGGTCTGTTCCAGGGCCTGCTCCATGCCGTGGGGCCAGACCATTGCGCCGCCGTGGCGACGCTGGGAACCCTGAACGGCGGCCGGCGCAAGGCGGCCATCATCACCGCCTTCCGCTTCGCGCTGGGGCACGCGGCCATGCTGGGCGGCATCGCCGCGGTGTGCCTGCTGGCTGGCGTGGGCCTGTCGGAGACCTTCGAGCGCTGGGCCGAAATCTTCGGCGGCGCCGTGCTGGTGGCGCTCGCCGTCACCGCCCTGCTCTTCCCCAACAGCCTGGACCACGGCCACCCCCACCTGCCCGGCCACGCGAAGGAGCCCCACCAGCACGTGCACACCGTCAGCACCGCCGCCGGCGCGCTGATGGCCGTCAGCGGCGTGCGCTCGCTGCTGCTCGCCCTGCCCCCGCTGCTCGTTGGCGGCAGCATGAGCCTGGCGGCGTGGACCTACCTGCCCGGCTTCGCCCTGGGCATCCTCATCGGAATGGGCGCGGTGGGCCTGCTCTTCGCCGAGGGCCTCACCCGCCTCAACGCGCGCATCACCGCCTGGGTGCAGCGCGCGGTGGCGCTGGCCTCCGGCGCGCTCGGCCTGTTCTGGATCGGCTCCCGCCTGACGGGCGGCTGAGCCTCCCGACGCACTGCCAGGACCCCAGGGCGTCCCCTCTCGTCGAGGGCGACGCCCGGGCCTACGAGCGCTTCTCCAGGATGCCCAGCGACATCATCGCCACCAGGAAGCCGTAGACGACGTGCTCGGGGCGGTTGGCGAACGCGAGCAGCTCCGCCACGGTGCGGATGCCGTCAATCTTGGGGAGCAGCTCCGCCTCCCACCGCTCCAGCTCCACCTCGTTGAACTGGTACGAGGGCGCCACCGCCGGGATGAGCCGGTCCTCGGGCTGCAAGAGCCTGCGCAGGCGCTCCGGCTTGTAGAGCTTCTTGATGCCGCGGACGATGAGGTTGCCGGGGTGCACGTCCAGCTTGATGGACTCCGAGCTGGCCTTCTCCCGGAAGCTCATCACGTACGTGGCCTCGTCCCAGGCGAAGAGCGAGTAGATGACCGCCTTCACCTGCTGGCCCACGTAGTACAGCCGCTCGGTGTCCTTGAGCAGCCCGCGCTCCACCAGCACGTCGCCGGTGCGGCGGTTGGTCTGCCCCGCCACGGCGGAGGCATCCTGGAGCTGCTCGGGCTTGATCTTCCCCACCCGGACCAGGAACTGTCCGAAGCGGTCCGCGAGCAGGTTGGAGAGGGCGAACACCGGCATGCCCTTCTCGAAGTAGACGACCTTCTTCACCTTGCCCTTCTGGATGCCCAGCTCGCCCGTCTCCCGGGACAGGTAGTAGGCGGTGAGCAGCGAGGGCAGGTTGTCCTTCAGCTCACCCCGGCGGCTGCCGGGCGCGCCCGAGCCCGGGGGCGGCTGGTCCGGCGGGCGGCCCGGCGTGGGCGGCCGCACCTGGGTGGCCGGCACCTTCTGCATGGGGCTGGCGGTGAGGTTGGCGCCGCGAATCTCCGCGGTGATGTTGCCGCCGCCCGTCACCTTGATGCGGCCCGTCAGCTCCATGACGTCCTGGGGGCCCTCCTCCTCCACGTCGATGTCCAGCTCCACCTCGAAGGCGTCCTGGAGCGAGCCCGCGGGCGGGGCCTTCTTCTCGGGGGCGAGGACCTTGGTGACGGCCTCCAGCAGCTTCTGCGCCTCGAAGGGTTTCTCGAAGTAGCCGGCCGCCTGGTACTTCTGGCGCGCCTCCAGCGCGTGCTTGCCGCCCTTGAAGACACCCGTGATGAAGAGCAGCGGCAGCTGCGGGTTGTCCTTGCGCAGCACGTCCGCCAGCGGGTAGCCCATCATGTCCGGCAGCAGGATGTCCAAGACGGCCGCGCCGGGAGGATGGGCCTTGGCCACCTCGATGGCCTGCTTGCCGCGGCTGGCCCCGACGACCTCGTAGCCCGCGTCCTCGAAGAGCTGCGTGAGGAGGGAGAGGAGCTCCGGGTTGTCATCGACGACGAGGATTCTGGGGGCGGCCATCGCGGGCCGTACGCTACCAGATGCCAGCCAGGGGGTGGGACAATCTACCCCCGGCCTCCCCTTTCCACGGTGGATGCATCTGTGCCGCCGGGCGGTTAGGGTGACGACCCCGTCATGGCCTCTCTCCGTCATCTGTTCCGTGCCCGGACCCTCGGTCTGCTGGCGTGCCTGTCCCTCGTGTCCCCCGCGCTCGCGTGGGCCCAGTCCGCCGACGACGCGGGCGCCGACGGGGGCATCATCATCCCCCTGCCGGACGCCTCCTCTGGAGAGGGCGGACCGGACCGGGACAACCCGGAGGGCGAGGACGGCACGGGGCGGGTGAACACCGTCTGCCGCCACAGCGGCGACTGTTCTGCGCGCTTCACCTGTGACGACGGGAAGTGCCGTTACACGGGTGTGCGCAAGGCGGAGCAGGTAGGCTGCCTGATGGGCGCGGAGGGAGCGCTGGTGCTGGTGGGTCTGGCGGGACTGGCCCGGCCCCGGCGCAACCGAGGATAGGGGACGCGTGCATGCGGCTGGGCCTCAAGGCGGACAACCTGCTGGAGCGCGTGGCGAACTGGCTCAACCTGGCGCCCCAGCCCCTGGCCCATGCCTTCTTCGGGATGATGGCCTCGCGCACGCTGATGGCGGGGGTGCGGCTGGGGGTGTACGCGGCGCTGGCGGATGGCGCGGCGACCTCCGAGGCGCTGGCCGCCCGGCTGAAGCTGTCCCCCGAGGGGATGCGCTCGCTCCTGGAGGCCCTCATCGCCTGCGAGGCGGTGGAGCGTCAGCGCGACGGCCGCTACCGGCTGGCGCCCCGCTCGAAGCGGTGGCTGGACCCGCGCTCGCCCCAGTACGTGGGGGCGTTCCTGGAGTTCAACTACGCGCAGTGGGACTGGTGGAGTCAGGTGGAGGGCGTGGTGCGCACCGGCGAGGCGGTGGACATCCACGGCTTCGCCCCCGAGGACCCGCGCTGGCGTGACTACATCCACGCCATGCACCAGCTCGCCCGGCTGGCGGCCCCCGAGGTGGCGGGCGCCATCCCCCTGCCCCGGGGGGCCAGGACGCTGTTGGACCTGGGCGGCGCCCACGGCTGGTTCGCGGCGGAGATGTGCCGGCGCAACCGGGGCCTGAAGGCGACGGTGTTGGACCTGGAGGGCAGCGTGCGCGTGGGGCGGGACATCATCGCCTGCGCCGGGCTGAGCCACCTGGTCACCCATCAGGCCGGGGACATCCTCACCGCGGACCTGGGCGGCCCGTATGACGGGGTGCTGCTGTTCCAGGTGATGCACCACCTGACGCCCGCGCAGAACGTGGCGCTCTTGCGCCGCATCCGGGGGGCGCTCGCGCCCAAGGGGACGCTGGCGGTGCTCGAGTACCTGCGCGAGGACATCCAGGACCCGGCCAGCTCCGCGCCGCTCATCGGCCTGCACTACTTCGTGACGTCGGGGGCGGCGGCGTACACGCCCGCCGAGGTGGAGGGCTTCCTGGACGACGCGGGCTATCGCATCGAGAGCAGCCGGCCCATCCGCCACCTGCCCCTGCAGACGCTGCACGTGGCGCGGCTCGACTGAGCCGTGGCCGGGCGGGCACGGCGGGCGGGCAAGCGCTTCTGCCCCCTGGACACGGCGCCGATGGGCTAGCTTGCGCCTCCCGTTGCCCATGATTCCCGAAACCCCGCTCTCCGCTGACTCGCCAGACGTGGCGCTCGCCGTCGACCTCGACGGGACGCTGGTGCGCACCGACACGCTGCACGAGAACCTGCTCGTCCTCTTCAAGCGCGCGCCCTGGTTGTTGCTGCTGTTGCCCCTGTGGGTCCTCAAGGGCAAGGCGTACTTCAAGGCGGAGGTGGCCCGGCGGGCCGCGCTGGACGCCTCGCTCCTGCCGTACAACCAGGAGCTGCTCGACTTCCTCCAGGAGGAGAAGGCGCGAGGGCGCAGGCTGGTGCTGGCCACGGCGGCCGACCAGCGCATCGCCCAGGCCGTGGCCTCGCACCTGGGCCTGTTCGACGCGGTGCACGCCAGCGATGGCCAGGAGAACCTGTCCGGGGCCCGCAAGCTCGCGAAGCTGAAGGCGTCGCTCGGCACGTTCGACTACGCGGGCAACGACGCGGTGGACGTGCCGCTGTGGCGCGAGTCGCGGCAGGTGGTGGTGGTGCACGCGCCGTCGGGCGTGCTGAAGCAGGCGCATGGGTTGGGGCGCGGGGTGCACCGCGTCTTCGAGAAGCCGAAGACGAGCCCGCGCGTCTGGGTGAAGGCCCTGCGCGTGCACCAGTGGGCGAAGAACGCGCTGGTGTTCGTGCCGCTGCTCGCCGCGCACAAGGCCGCCTCGCCGGACCTGCTGCTCAAGGCGGTGCTGGGCTTCGCGGCCTTCAGCCTGTGCGCGTCCAGCGTGTACGTGCTCAATGACCTGCTGGATCTGGACTCCGACCGGCGGCACCCGACGAAGAAGAACCGTCCGTTCGCGGCGTGCACGCTGCCGGTGAGCGTGGGCGTGGTGATGGCGCCCCTGCTGCTGCTGGCGGGCGCGGCGGTGTGTCTGTTCCTGCCGCCCGCCTTCGCGGCGCTCCTGGCGACGTACTACGCGTTGACGCTGGCGTACTCGCTGCGGCTCAAGCAGGTGGTGATGCTGGACGTGCTGGTGCTGGCGGGCCTGTACACGGTGCGCATCTTCGGCGGCTCGCTGGCGGTGGGCGTGCCCACGTCGAGCTGGCTCTTGATGTTCAGCACGTTCCTGTTCCTGTCGCTGGCGCTGGTGAAGCGGCTGTCCGAGGTGCGCCGGCTGCGGCTGTCCAACGAGACGTCCGCGCACGGGCGCGGCTACCTGGCGCAGGACTACGAGCAGTTGGCCAGCCTGGGCGCGGCGGCGGGTCAGGTGTCGGTGCTGGTGCTGGCGCTGTACATCACCTCCAAGGAGGTGACGGTGTACTACGACCACCCGGAGCGGCTGTGGCTGCTGTGCCCGGTGATGCTGTACTGGGTGGGCCGCATCTGGGTGCTGGCGCATCGCGGGCAGGTGAACGAGGACCCGCTCGTCTTCGCGCTGAGGGACCGGGTGAGCTACGCGGTGGGGCTCGTGTCCGCCCTGGTGCTGTGGGCCGCCACGTGAGAGGGCTTGCGCGATGAAGGCACAGGAGTCCTGGGGACGCTATCCCCGAGTCGAGCAGCGCACGCACGCGCTGACGTGGCGCTCGGACGCGCTGCCGGAGGTGTCCGGCGCGGTGCTGCCGCACGGGCTGGGGCGCAGCTATGGCGACTCGTGCCTGAACGGGGGCGGCACGCTGCTCATGACGTCGGGGTTGGACCGGCTCATCGCGTTCGACGCGGCGACGGGCGTGGTGCGCTGCGAGGCGGGGGTGTCGCTGGACACGCTCTTGCGCCTGGCGGTGCCGCGCGGCTGGTTCCTGCCGGTGACGCCGGGCACCAAGTACGTGACGGTGGGCGGCGCCATCGCCAACGACGTGCACGGGAAGAACCACCACCGCGGGGGGACGTTCGGCCGGTACGTGCGCCGCTTCGAGCTCTTGCGCTCGGATGGCAGCCGCCGGGTGTGCGCGCCGGACGAGAACCCGGACTGGTACGGGGCGACGATTGGCGGCCTGGGGCTCACCGGGCTCGTCACGTGGGCGGAGGTGCAGCTCAAGCCCATCAGCAACCCGTTCGTGTTGCAGGAGACGGTGCCCTTCGGGAACCTGGATGAGTTCCTGGTCGTGGCGCGCGAGTCCGAGGCGGACCACGAGTTCACCATGGCGTGGGTGGACTGTCTGGCGCGCGGCCGGAAGCTGGGGCGCGGGCTCCTGTACCGGGGCAACTTCGCGCCGCCGCAGTTCGACCGGCTGCCGTTGGCGAAGAGCCACCTGTCGCACGGCATGGGGCTCGCGGTGCCCATGGACATGCCGGCGTTCTGCCTCAACCGGCTGTCGGTGTCGGCGTTCAACTGGCTGTACTTCCACCGGCAGAACGGCAAGCCGAAGCAGCGGCTGACGCACTACGACCCGTTCTTCTATCCGCTGGACGCCATCTATGGCTGGAATCGCATCTATGGCCGGCGCGGCTTCCTCCAGTTCCAGTGCGTGGTGCCGTACGCGACGGCGCGCGACGCGCTGAGGGAAATCCTGGAGCGCAGCTCGCGCGGCGCGCTGCCCAGCTTCCTGTCGGTGTTGAAGACCTTCGGAGACATCCCCTCTCCGGGGTGGCTGTCCTTCCCGCGCCAGGGCGTGACGCTGGCCATGGACTTCGCCAACCGGGGGGAGAAGACGTACCGGTTGGTGGAGGACCTGGACAAGCTCACGCGCGAGGCGGGCGGCGCCGTGTATCCAGCGAAGGACGCGCGCATGAGCCCGGAGAGCTTCGCGGCGTACTTCCCGCGCCACTCGGAGTTCGCGGGCTACATCGACCCGGCCTTCTCCTCGTCCTTCTGGCGGCGGATGAACCCGGTGGCCCTGCCCTTCTCGCTGGAGTCGGAGCGGAAGGGTGGAGCCGCCGCGCCGCAATCCCTGCTTGCGCTTCGCTGACCCCTCTTCGAGATTCCAGACCCCATGAAGAAAGTGCTCGTCCTCGGCGCCACCAGCGCCATTGCCCAGGCGACGGTGAGACTGCTCGCCGCGCGCGGTGCCTCGCTGTACCTGGTGGGCCGCAACGTGGAGAACCTGGACGCGGTGGCGAAGGACGCCGCCACGCGGGGCGCCGCGAAGGTGGAGTCGAAGGCGCTCGACCTGAATGACTTCAGCGCGCACGAGGCGCTGGTGGACGGGGCGTTCCAGGCGCTGGGCGGGCTGGACGGCGTGGTGCTCGCGCACGGGGTGCTGGGAGACCAGACGGAGGCGCAGCGCTCGTGGGCGGCGACGGAGGCGGTGCTGCGCACCAACTTCCTGAGCGCGGTGTCGCTCCTGACGGCGCTGGCGAACCGCTTCGAGGCGCAGAAGGCGGGCACGCTGGTGGTGATTTCGTCGGTGGCGGGAGACCGGGGCCGGCAGAGCAACTACGTGTACGGCGCGTCGAAGGGCGCGCTGAACGTGTTCCTCCAGGGCCTGCGCAACCGGCTGGCGAAGTCCAACGTGGCGGTGGTGACGGTGAAGCCGGGCTTCGTGGACACGCCGATGACGGCGCACATCCCGAAGAACAAGCTGTTCGCCTCGCCGGAGAAGGTGGCGCGCGGACTGTTGAGCGCGGCGGACGGGCGCAAGAACGAGGTCTACGTCCCCGGCATCTGGGCGCTCATCATGCTCATCATCAAGAGCATCCCGGAATCCGTGTTCAAGAAGTTGAAGCTCTAGCTGTAAACGGACGCCGGGAGCGGCGCGGCTTGTCGGACGGCTCTGCTATCTCCACACTCGGGGCATGGCCTACGGCAAGCGCGAGACAGAGGGTGTCGCGACCCTCGCCGACATCGAGGCGCTGCCCGAGGGCGTCGTGGGCGAGATCATCGAGGGAACGTTGTATGTGCATGCCCAGCCGCGTGCTGGGCAGATGGATACGCTGGGCGGACTGATTGCCGCGCTCCGCGGACCCTTCCAACAGGGGCGGGGTGGGCCTGGGGGTTGGTGGATTCAAGTCGAGCCCGGAATCCGATTGGAGGGCTCGCCCGAGTTCATCCCGGACCTGGCGGGGTGGAAGAAGGACCGGGTCGCGCGAATTCCCGCGGGCTCGTGGCTCGTCGCGCCCGACTGGGCCTGTGGAATCCTGTCGCCATCGACGCGCGCCTACGACCTGCGCATCAAGCGTCCGTTCTACGCGCGGATTGGCATCAAACACCTGTGGTTCATCGACCTGGAAGCGCGCACGTTGCTGGTGAGCGAGCTGCGCGATGGACAGTGGGTGGAGGTCGGGACCTACTGCGATGACGACCTCGTCCGAGTCCCTCCGTTCGAGGACCTCGAGCTGAGGCTCGGCGAGCTCTGGCCGTTCGTGGAGCCGACCTCCGGGATTTAGCGTCTGGCAAATGTGGGGCTGGCGCTGGTGCTCGCTCCAGCGCCCCATGCCGTGAGGCTCAGCGCGCCGCCGGGCGGAACCACGTGGGCTCCGATCGCACGGACGTGCCTCCCGTGAACATGCCGCGGGTGAAGAACTCGTTCTCGAAGAAGTGGTACGGGTGCACGAGCTCCGGGCGACTCGCCGCCTCCAGCTTCGCCGCCTGCGACTCCGGAATCACCACGTCCAACGCGCGCAGGTTCGCCTCCAGTTGCTCCAGCTTCGTCGCCCCGATGATGGTCGACGCCACGCCCGGCCGCCGCGCCACCCACGCCAACGCCACCTGCGCCGGCGGCTTGTCCAGTTCCCGCGCCACCTCCAGCAGCGCCTCCACGATGCCCCAGTTGCGCTCCGTGAAGAGCTTCTCGAAGCCCGGGTTGCCTCCCCCCTGGATGGCCGCCACCCGCCCATCCCCCTTCACCACGCCGCGCTCCCGCGTGTACTTGCCCGACAACAACCCCGAGGCCAGCGGACTCCACGGCGTGATGCTCGCCCCCAGCTGCAGCGCCGCCGGGATGTGCTCGCGCTCGATGTTGCGCTCCACCAGCGAGTATTCGAGCTGCAACGCGGCTACCCGCTCCCACCCCTCCTTCTCCGCCAGCGTCTGCGCCCGCGCGAAGTACCAGGCCGGCACGTCCGAGAGCCCGAGGTACCGAATCTTCCCCGCGCGCACGAGGTCCGTCAGCGTGGACATCACCTCCTCGAGCGGCGTGATTCCGTCCCACGCGTGCATCCAGTACAGGTCCACGTAGTCCGTCTTCAGCCGGCGCAGCGACGCCTCCACCGAGCGCCGGAGGTTCTTGCGCCCGTTGCCCCCCGCGTTCGGGTCCCCGGGAATCGTGTTCACGGTGAACTTCGTCGCGATGACGGCGCTGTCCCGCCCGCCGTGCTCCGCGAAGTAGTCCCCGATGATGGCCTCGCTCGTGCCCCCCGTGTACCCGTCCGCGGTGTCGATGAAGTTGCCCCCGGCCTCCAGGTAGCGGGCCAGCAGCCGGTGCGCCGTGTCCTTGGGGCTGCCCCAGCCCCACTCCGTGCCGAACGTCATGGCCCCCAGCGCGAGCGGGCTCACCCTGAGGCCCGAGCGGCCCAGCAGGTGGTAGCGCGACAGCGTGTCGATGCGGTTCGTCGTCGTCATGCGTGCCTCCGTGGATGACCTCAAATTGCCGCCCACGGGCTTTTTCGAGAAGAGACCGAAATCGCAAACACTGTTTAGGATGGCTTCACAATGGCCCTGACACCCCTGAACGAGCTGGCCGTGTTCGTCGCTGTCGCCCGGCACAAGAGCTTCACGCGCGCGGGAAAGGAGCTCCGCGTCTCCACGTCCGCGGTGAGCCAGACGGTGCGCATGCTGGAGGAACGCGTGGGCGGCGCCCTGCTCTCCCGCACCACGCGCAGCGTGTCGCTCACGGACATGGGGCAGCGCCTCCTGGAGCGCGCGCGGCCCGGACTGGAGTCGGCGCTCGGCGCGCTGGAGCACCTGTCCGCGGCCGTGTCCGAAATCAGCGGCACGCTCCGGCTCACGGTGCCCGTCATGGGGCTCTCCACCGTCATCGAACCCGTCCTCCCCCGCTTCATCCAGGAGCACCCCCACGTCCGCGTCGACGTCCGTGTCTCGGACCGGTTCGTGAACATCGTGACGGAGGGGCTCGACGCGGGGCTGCGACTGACGGAGTCCGTGGAGCGCGACATGGTGCAGGTGCGCCTGTCACCCTCCTTCCGCTTCCTCATCGTCGGCTCACCGGCCTACCTGAAGAAACACGGGACGCCGACGCGCCCCGAGGACCTGGCGCAGCATGAGTGCATCGGCTACCGCGCCCCCACCACGGGGCTGCCGTACCACTGGGAGCTGGAGCGCGGACGCAAGCAACTGCGCATCGCGGTGAAGGGGCCGCTCGTCACGGACCACGCGCAGTTCACGCGGCGCATGGCCGTGGCGGGCGTGGGCCTGGCGTACCTCGCCGAGCCAGAGGTCACCCCGGCATTGCGCGAAGGGACGCTGCGAGCCGTGCTGGAGGACTGGGCTCCCTCCGTCCCGGGCCTCTTCCTGTACTACCCCCACCGGGCTCGCGCCTCACCCGCGCTGAAGGCCTTCGTCGCGCTCGCGCGGAAGATGCTCGCGCCAGGGCCCTGAGCCTCGCGGCCTTCAGTCGAGCGTGCCGTCGATGATCTTCTTCGCAATCCCGAACGAGAAGCCCGCGCGCGCCAGGGAGGCCAGGTCTCTCTGGCGGTTCTCGTCGCGCGTCGCCAGGTTCTTGCGGAACGGGCCCAGGCGCTTCTTCCGGGCCCAGATGCGCGCGGCGTCCTCGTCGGAGACCTCCGCGGTGGCCTGCGCCAGCTTTTGCTGCACCAGGTCCGCGGACACGCCCTTCATCCGCAGCTTCTGCGCAATCACTCGCGTGCTGCGTCCGGCCGCGCGCAGCGACTGCGCCTTCATGCCGGCGTAGGCGTCATCGTTGATGAGGCCATTGCGGATGAGCTTCTGCGTGAGCGCGTCAATCCACCCGAGCGCCTCGGCACGGTCCCCTCCGTGCTCCTTCACCGAGCGGTCCACGCGGCGCACGAGCACGCGCTTGAGTTGGCTCACCGTGGAGGCGTAGCGCTTCAAGTAATGCAGCGCCGCGTTCTCCAGGTAGCGGGCGGACACCTTCCGGGGCCGCTTCTGCTTCCTCGGGGGCCTGCTGTCCTGTCCGGTCCGGTCGTCTTCCACGCCGCCCTATCTACCAGGGCGGTCCGACGAAGACGTGGCTCGCAATGGCCCACGAGGTGGTGAGGGCGGGCAGCCGAGCATGGCCCGTGACGTCACAGGCGCGGGCCGACGCCTCACCGTGACGCCGCGCGCTCCGAGCACGAGGCAGCCGTGCCTGCTCGTGGGGGTAGCGCCTCACAGAGCGGCAGCCCCGAGGCCTCCGGCAGTGTCACACCCAGCCACGTGGCCAGCGTGGGCGCCAGGTCCAGCGGCGTCACGGCGCGACCCTGTCGCGCGGCTGGCAGCCCCTGCCCGTAGAGGATGAGCGGCACGTGCGTGTCGTATTCGTAGGGCGTCCCATGCGTGCTCGCATGGTCGTCATCCGGCGCGAGCAGCACATGCGGGTCCGCGATGAGCACCAGCTCTCCCGAGCGCTCCGGTACGTACTCCTGCCGCACCCTCCGAGCAAAACCCTCCGCCCGGTCGGCACGGACATCCGCGGCGGACACCCCCTCCGCGATTCCCGGCACCGCGCGCGCCGCCTTCTTCGCCACCTCGGCCGCCTTCTCCAGCGACACGCCCCGCGCCTTCAGTCGCGCCTGTCGCAGATACAGGTGCGGCGCGCTGAACGCCTCCACCCAGTCATCCGCGCCGAAAGCCCCATCCATCGCCGCGTCCACCGCGCGCGTCACCGTCTCCGCCGACAACCGCTGCTCCGCTCTCGCGGGAGCGGGCGCCATCCCATGGTCCGCGCTCATCGCGACCAACACCTTCGACATCCCCACCTCGCGGTCCATCGCCTCCAGGAACGCGGCCAGCGCCCGGTCCAACCGCAACAGCATGTCCACCGCCTCGTGACTCTCCGGCCCGAAGCTGTGGCTCACCACGTCCACGCTCGACATGCCGATGGCCAGCAAATCCCTCGCACCGGGACGCGTGCCCAGCTGCTCCGCCTTCACTCCCGCGAGCGCGAGCGCGAACAACTTCTCCGCCCCCAGTGGCGTGTACAGGAACGCCTCCTCCGTCGTCAGCGGATGGGGGAACGTCCGACCCAGTCCCTCGGGCGGGCGCTCACGCGCGTCGTCATCCGGCCCCAACGCGCCATACACGGAAGCCTCCGCGCCCCGCGCCCACGCGCCTCCCTTCTGCGAGCCCAGTGCCTGATTCCACTCGGACACCCACGTCGGCAGCGCGCGCGCATGATGACGACTCGTGGTGAAGCCCTTCGTCCCCCACCAGTACGCCTGCCCACGCTGCCCTCCCAGCATGATGGCGGCGCGGTCCTTCAACGACACCGACACCACGCGCGAGGCCCCACCGTGCGTCTCGAGCAAGCGGTCCCCCAACGTCGGCACTCGCAGGCGCCGGGGCGACACACCCTTCCCCTTCGGGTCATCGAGCGGCGGGCTGGCGGCGTCTCGAACACAGCTCACATCCGTGCCCGTCTCCCGCTCGTACCACTCGTTCGAGATGATGCCGTGCGCCCCCGGAGGCGCACCCGTCGCGAGCGTCGCGTGCCCTGGACACGTCTTCGTCGTCGCGTATGGATAGCGGGCGGAGTCGAAGACGGTGCCACCCTCCAGGAGCCGACGGAAACCTCCCGGCCCCATGCGGTGACGCCAGCGCTCCAGGTCGTCATGGCGGAGGCCATCGAACACCAGGAACACCACCAGCGACGGCCGCGCCTCCACCTCCTCGCCCGGCAACACCACCGCCCGTGTGGCGAGAACAGCTCGTGCTCGTCGGGCCCCCGGGAGCCAAGGGGAAGACCTTCCCCCGACTCGAGGCCTTCGAGGACCTGACCTTCGTCACCTATGACGAGTGCGAGTACGTCTTCGGCAAGTGGTTCGAGGGGCACTACGGACGACAGCCCCGCTCGATGCGCGGCACGTACCACTTCGAGGAGCTCGAGGAGGTGGTGAGCACGGTGGCCGCCGGCCACGGCTGGTCCATCCTTCCTGACCACTGCGTCGCCCAGGCCGCGCGCCAGGGCGCCGTCGTCATCGCTCCGGCGCCCGGCCGCAAGCAGGTCACCAACCTCATCTACTCCGTGCAACGCGCGAACGCGCCCGAGAACCCCGCCGCGCTCCGACTCATCGACGCGCTGCGCACCGCCAGCGAACCGCCACACTCCTCCGCGCCACGAAGCAAGCCACGTCGCCGCTCCGCTCGCGGAAGGCGGCACGACCGCGCCTGAGCGCCTCCACTGGCCGCGCGACGCTCGCCACCGGCACGAGGACAACCCCGCCGATGACGGCCACGCACCGCGGCCCTGGCGCCGCCCTCGAACGTCCCTGCCCGTGACGCGCGCGGAGCACCAAGACGCCCCGAACACTCGTTCGCCGCGCATCGCGTCACGCCTCGCGAAAGACTGTCTTTTGAGCCCACGCCGGAGTCTTGGCTACGCTCAATGGCAAGAGGCCGCCATGACCACCGCCGCGCCCATCACCGCCGCTCCGGAGCCTGTCGCTCCGGTGACGCCCACCCTCGCGCCCGAGCCGACACCACCGCCGTGGAGCCTCGCGAAGCGGCTCGGCTTCCGCTTCTTCTGCGCCTTCATCCTCATCAGCTGCTTCGCATTCCCCATCGACTCGCTCCCCGTCATCGGCGCGTCCATCTCCCAGGCCATCAGCGACTTCTGGGCCATCGTCGTCCCCTGGGTGACGCGCCACGTGGCGAGATACCCGCACGAGCTGCCCATGGAGCAATCCGGCAGCGGCGACAGGGCCTTCGACTACGCGCAGA
Source organism: Myxococcus guangdongensis (assembly GCF_024198255.1). NCBI lineage: Bacteria > Pseudomonadati > Myxococcota > Myxococcia > Myxococcales > Myxococcaceae > Myxococcus > Myxococcus guangdongensis. Next base: position 523,270 of record NZ_JAJVKW010000003.1, on the reverse strand, counting down.
CAGGCTTGTTCCTCGCGCTCGCGCTCATCGCGATGGCGGTGTGGTCCATCGTCGACCGGCGGCGTCCTCGCTACGACAAGGCCCACACCCTGCTGCACATCTACGTCCGCTACCTGCTGGCCGTCCCCATGCTGGGCTACGGCTTCTCCAAGGTCTTCAAGTCGCAGTTCCCCATGGCGTCCATCGAGCGGCTCACCCAGTCCCTGGGCGACTTCTCCCCCATGGGCCTGTTGTGGACCTTCATGGGCTTCTCCCCCGGCTACAACCTCTTCACCGGAGGCGCCGAGGTGCTGGGCGGATTGCTGCTGCTCACCCGACGCACCACCACGCTCGGCGCGCTCGTGGTCATCGGCGTCATGTCCAACGTCGTCGCGCTGAACTTCTTCTACGACGTCCCCGTCAAGCTCTACTCCACCCAGCTCTTGCTCTTCGCCGTCTTCCTCACGCTGCCCGACCTGCGCCGGCTCGCCAACGTCTTCGTCCTCAACCGCGCCACCCAGCCCGCCTCCCTCGAGCTCCCCTTCACCCTCCCCACCCGCGTCCTGTGGGCCACGCGCGCCGCCAAGCTCCTCTTCATCGGCTGGCTGCTCCACAACGGCATCACCCGGGGCCACGAGCGCTACACCCAGTGGGGCGACGGCGCGCCCCCGCCGCCCTTCGGGGGCCTCTACCAGGTCGAGTCCTTCACCCGAGACGGCCAGGAGCTCCCGCCGCTCCTGACGGACCCGCATCGCTGGCGCGCCGTCTCCGTCGGCCGCAACGTGGTGACCGCCCGGCGGATGAACGACGTGCGCCGCCACTTCCCGGTGAAGGAGGGCGGGGATGGGAAGTCCCTCCTCCTCATGTCGAGCTGGGACGACGGCGCGAAGCCCGTGGCCACCCTCCATCGCGAGACACCCGACGCGGAGCACCTGGTGCTCCAAGGCGAGGTCGACGGCGCGAAGGTCGACGTGCGGCTGAAGGCGGTGGACATGTCGAAGACCCAGCTCCTCGGGCGCGGCTTCAACTGGGTCCAGGAGCGGCCCTACAACCGCTGACACCCGAGCCTACCGCTCCGCCGCGCACACGCTCGCCACCGCGGCGGGGGTCGCCGGCAGGGGCTCGACGAACCGCCCCTCGCCGAAGCCGAGCGCCCAGAAGCGCGGGCGCACCTCCTCGCGCGCGAGCAGCCGCAGCAGCAGGAACTTCGCCTCGTCCTGTCCGTCGAAGGCCATGGGGAAGGTGTTGTGGTGCATGGCCACGGACGTGGACGAGCTGAGCACCTTGTGCGCGTCCAGCGCCTCGCGCGGCCCCATGTGCACCGTGTGGAGCACGCGCGGCCGATAGGCCCCAATCGGCAACACCGACAACCGCATGGGCCCGAAGCGCGCGGCCATCATCGCGAAGTGTGGACCGAAGCCCGTGTCCCCCGCGAAGAACGCCGGCCCGCCCGTCGTCGACACGACGTACCCGGCCCAGAGCGTCTCCGCCTGGTCCGTGAGCCCCCGGTTCGAGCGGTGCTGCGCGGGCACCGCCGTCACCGACACCTCCGGCGTCACCCGCGTGGCCTGCCACCAGTCCAGCTCCTCCACGTGACGGAAGCCCTCGTCATCCAGGAGCGCCTTGTTGCCCAACCCGACGATGAAGCGCGGATGGTGCGCCGCCTCCAACCTGCGCAGCGTGGGCAGGTCCATGTGGTCGTAGTGGTTGTGGCTCACCACCACGACATCGATGGGCGGCAGGTCCTCGAAGCGGATGCCCGGCGGATGCACCCGCTTGGGTCCCACCCACGGCACCGGGCTGGGCCGCTCCGAGTAGATGGGGTCCGTCAGCACATTCACCCCGTCCGCCTGGATGAGCACGGTGGCGTGGTTGATGAGCGTGACCTTGAGCTTCCCCGGCCCCACGCGCTCAGGCGGCGGCCTGCCGGGGGCCAGGTCCTCGTACTCGCGCCAGGCGCCGCGAGGCTCCTTGAGCGCCGCGCCAATCAACTCGGAGGCAGACAACATCGGCGCGTCACCGATGTTCTGGAACTTCTCCCCGTCGAAGTGCGCCATCGGCGGCCCCCGGTGACTGGGGCCCGCGAAGAGGCAGCCGCCCACGAGCGGCGCGCAGGCGAGCAGACCCCACAGGGCGGTCGATGCGGGGAACCAACGGGCCAGGGACGCCTGGGACATGGGGACGACGCTCCATCGGAAACCAACGGCCACGCCCTCCGGTCAGGGCGCGACGGGCCTGCATCGTAATGGCGGGCACGCGGCCGCGCAGGACTCTTCAGGCGGACGTGGCCACCCGAGGACTCTTCGCGGCGGGCGCCATCTGGGGCTTGTGCTCGCGCAGCCAATCCACCGTGTCGCGCAGCGTCTCCTCCAGCGGGCGGAAGCGCACCCCCAGCTCCCGCTTCGCCTTGGACGAGTCCACCCGCAGCTTCGCGTGCATGACGCGCACCCCCTCCACGGTCAGCGCCGTCTCCCCACCCGTCAGCCGGGCCCACGTCTGGCCCAGTGCTCCCAGCACCAGCGCCAGCGCGTGGGGCAGCACCCTGCGCGGCGCGGGGATGCCCGACACCGCTTCAATCGTCCGGGCCAACGTGCCCAGGTCCACGAACTCACCGCCCACCAGGTAGCGCTCCCCCGAGCGTCCCTTCTGGGCCGCCACCAGGGTGGCCTCGGCCACGTCGCGCGCGTCGACCAGGCACGAGCCCCCCTCGAGCAGGGCCGGCATCTTCCCCGCGGCCAGGTCCAGGATGAGCTGCCCCGCGGCGGTGGGCCCCGCGTCCCCGGGACCGAACATCCACCCCGGCAGGATGTAGACCACGTCCAGGCCCGTGCGCGCGCTGAAGGCGTTGAGCTCGCGCTCCGACTCCACCTTGCTCTTGAAGTAGAGGTTGCCGGCGAGCAGCGCCGCGGGCGGCGTCGACTCGTCCCCGGGCGAGCCGTCCGCCTTGGCGCCCACCGTGCCCGAGGAGCTGATGTCCACGAAGCGCTTCACCCCGCGCTTCTGCGCCTCCTCGGCCAGCGCCACCGTGGCCGTCACGTTGATGGCATACAGCTTCGGCCAGTGGTCTCCCGCCGCGTAGTATTCGCGGAAGTACGCCGCCGTGTGGATGACCACGTCACAACCCTCCAACGCGGCCGCGAAGCCCTTCACGTCCAACATGTCCCCTTCCACCACCTCCACTCCGGAAAGCCCGCCGAGCACCTGGCGCGCCTTCGTCGACGAGCGCGCCAGCGCCCGCACCGTGTGCCCCCCGGCCACCAACGCCCGCACCACGTTGTTGCCCAACAGCCCCGTGCTGCCCGTGACGAATGCGCGCATCCGGCGTCTCCCCGTTAATGTGAACGATGTTCAAATAAGGGCCAGTCTAAACACTGTCAAGATGAACGGGCGAACCAGGAGGCTGGGGCCATGACGACCCGGGCGAAGAAGGCGGCGGCGCCCAAGCGGCGGACGTACCACCACGGGGATTTGCGGCAGGCGTTGGTGGACGCGACGTTGAAGCTCATCGCGACGGAGGACGTGGGCGCGGTGTCGCTGCGGGAGGTGGCCCGGCGCGCGGGCGTCACGGCGGCGGCGCCGTATCACCACTTCCGGGACAAGGACGCGCTGTTGGCGGCGGTGGCGGAGGAGGGCTATCGGGCCCTCAACGCGCGAATGGACGAGGCGATGACGCAGGCCCGGGCGCCGCGTCTCGACACGCAGCTCAAGGCGCTCGCGCGGTGCTACGCGCGCTTCGCGGTGGAGCACCCGGCGCACTACCGGGTGATGTTCCGCCAGGAGTGGAGCGACGAGGAGAAGTACGCGGGCATCCACACCGAAGGCATGCGTGCCTACGCGCGGTTGCAGGAGCTTGCGCGGGAGGCGCGCGCGGCCTCGGGCGGCAAGATGGACATGGACATCCTGGCCTTCACCATCTGGTCCTGGGTGCACGGGCTCGCGTCGCTGTGGAACGAGGGGCCGCTGCGCAAGAAGAGCCAGAGCGACTCGATTGAGCCGCTGTTGGAGCGCTCGTCGGAGATGTTCGTCGGGTGGGTGCTGGGCAAGGCGCCGTGAGGCGCGGCTCACCCGACGACGGTGTGGAGGATGCGCTCGAAGAGCCACGGGCTGTGGCCGAGCATCCGGACGATGGGGCGGCGCAACCCGGGGCGCCTCGCCAGCATCAAGAGTGAGCGCGTGGCCCAGGCGTACTTGCGGAACACCTGCTGGAAGCGCGCCTCGTAGGGCTGGAGCACGTCGCGGCCCGCGCCCTTCGCGAGCGCATCCGGCAGGAGCGTGCCCAGCGACTCCGCGCAGGAGAAGGCGAGGGAGAGCCCTTCTCCGGTGAGGGCGTCCACGTAGCCCGCGGCGTCGCCCACCAGGGCGAAGCGGTCCGCCACGCGCACGCGGGCCACGCGCGCCAGGGGCCCCGCGCCTCGCACCTGGGAGTCCGGCGTCGCGGCGGACAGTCGCGCCTCGAGCTTCGGGAAGCGCGAGAGCAGCGTCTCGAAGCCCACGCGTCCCTCCACGCCTCCGTCCTCCCAGAGGAAGGCGAGCCCCACGCGCCGGGCTCCCGCGGGCGTGACGTAGGCCTCCACGCCGTGCGCGAAGTGCACCTCGACGTAGGGGGACCAGGGCTCGAGCTGGAAGTGGCGGCGCAGGCCGAAGCGGCGAGGCCCCTCCGCGTCCATCTCCAGTCCCTCCGCGCGCCGCAGCGGTGAGGCGAGCCCATCCGCGGCCACCAGCATCCGCGCCTCGACTTCGCCGTCGACCAGCTCCAGCGTCACGCCGTCGCCGACGCGGCGGTGCGACACCACGTGGGTCCGCTCGCGGAGCTCCGCGCCCACTTCGCGCGCGCGGGTGACGAGCGCCTCGGCCAGCGCCACCCGACGCACGCCGAGCCCCCCTGGCGCGGGGAGGAGGCCCTCCGCCGTGCTGCCGTCCTCCTGCACGTAGCGGATGCCCACGAACGGCGCGCTCTGCGAGCGGTCCAGGTGCGTGAGCGCGCCCAGCCGCTCCAGGGCCGCGAGCCCCGCGGGCATGAGCCCCTCGCCGCAGGCCTTGTCGGCCGGGAGCGAGGCGCGCTCCAGCACCACGGTGTTCAGTCCCCGCGTCGCGGCGTGGATGGCCACGGCGAGCCCGGCCGGACCTCCCCCCACCACCGCGACGTCATACCGACGACTCACGTATCGTGCTCCGCCCGCGCCATGGCGAGCGCGCTGCGCGCCATCTCCACCGCCATGCCCACCATGCCCACCTTCCTCGGCGGCGACAGCTCTCCGGAGAGATAGCGCCGCAGCGCCTCCGTCCGACGCAGCTTCCCGCTCGACGTGCGCGGCAGCGTCCCCGGCTCCAACAACCTCACCGTGTGCGCACGCACGCCCGTGGCCTCCACCACCGACGCGCGGATGCGCTCCTCCACGGCCTCGTCGGCGTCCGTCCCACCCCGCTCCGCGAGGATGAGCAGCGCCTCGTCCTGTCCACCCTCGGGCGTGAAGCCGAGCGCCACCGCGCACCCGGTGCGCACGCCCTCCACCGACTGAAGGGGTTCCTCGAAGGACTGCGGCGCGTGGTTCGCCCCGCGGATGATGACCACGTCCTTCGCGCGGCCCGTCAGGTACAGCTCCCCCTCCGCGACGAAGCCCAGGTCTCCCGTGTCCAGCCACCCGTCCAGCGTCAGCGCGCGCCGCGTGGACACCGCATCCCCGAAGTAGCCGCTCATCAGCGACGGCCCTCGCGTGAAGACCTGCCCCACGCGCTTGTCCGGCAACACCCCACCCTGCTCGTCGCGGACCTCCACCTCGAAGCCCGCCACCGGCGCGCCCACGCTCACCAACCGCCGAGCCCCCTCCTCCACCCTGCCTTCTCTCGCGAGCAGCGCGGGGTCCACGCCCAGCGAGCGCGGACCTCGCCCCTCCGGCGGGAACGTCACGGCCAGCGACGCCTCGGACAGCCCATACACGGGCCGCAGCGCGCGCGCGGAGAAGCCCCACCGCTCGAAGCGCTCCACGAAGCGCTGCAGCGTCTCCGAGGACACCGGCTCCGCGCCGTTGAGCGCGTGCTTCCACGACGACAGGTCCACCCCCTCCAGCTCCGCGTCCTTCACCCGCTTCAAGCACAGGCCATACGCGAAGTTGGGCGCCGGCGAGATGAAGCCCCGATGCCGGGACACCGCGCGCAGCCACAGCGCGGGGCGCGCCAGGAAGGCCTCGGGCGGAATCAGCACCAGGTGCCCCGGGTAGTGCAGCGCCGAGAGCAGACAGCCGATGAGCCCCATGTCGTGGTACAGCGGCAGCCAGCTCACGCCCACCCGCGGACTGTCGGGCGACACCGGCATCGCCACCTCCAGCGCCCTCAACTGCGCGAGCAGCGCCCCGTGCGTCAGCGCCACCGGCTTCGGGTCCACCGTGGAGCCGGAGGAGAACTGGATGAGGCCCAGCGCGTGCGCGCCCACCGCCACCTCGCGCCCCTCGTCCTCGCGCGACACGTCCTCCACCGTGTGACAGCCCAGGCGCGGACGGGACTTCTCCACGCTCGGCCCCAAAAGCAGCCGCACCCGCGAGTCCGTCAGCACCAGGCAGGACTCCGTCACCTGGAGCATCCGCGCCGTCGCCCGGTGGTACTCCTCCAGCCGCCCCAGCCGCACCGGCGGATACAGCGGCACCGGCACCGCGCCCGCCAGCAGCGCGCCGAAGTAGGCATCCATGAAGGCCGGCGAGGTGGGCAAGAGCAGCGCCACCCGCTCCCCCTCGCGCACGCCCAGGCGCAGCAGCCCCGCCGCCGTGCGCCGCGCCCGTCGGTACACCTCCGCCCAGGACAGCGAGGTCTCCTTCTCGGCCGCGTCCACGAACGTCAGCCGGAAGTCCGTCCCGGCCGTCGTCGCGAGCATCGCGTTCACCGTGGGGAACCGCACCGCGGGCAGCGTGGGTCCCCTCACGAACGGACCTCCGCCGCCACGCGCGCGGTGGACAGCACGCGCCGCTCCACCAGCGACACCAGGTCCCCCACCGTGCGCACCCCCTGCGCGTCCTCCTCCGACAAGCGGATGCGGAAGCGGTTCTCCAGCCCCACCGCCAACACCGTCAACCCCAGGCTGTCGAGCTGCAGGTCGCGCACGAGGTCGAGCCCGGGCTCCACCTCGCCCTTCCACTCCAGCTCCTCGATGGCGATTCGACGAATCTCCGCCAGGACCTCCAGTTCGAGCTCAGCCACGGGGCACCTCCGGTAGGAAACGGGGACGATGGGAGAACGCCTTCGCGTACACGTCCCCCAGGGCCGCTTCCTCCGCGCGGATGCGCACGAAGAGCAACACCAGGTTCCCCACCGAGAAGCACACGGCCGTCCACCACGCGCCGTGGATGAGCGGCACACACGCCAGCTCCAGCACCACCGCGACGTAGTTGGGGTGGCGCAGGAAGCGGTACGGCCCCCCCTCCACGGGGTGCAGGCCCGGCACGACGATGATGCGCGAGTTCCACCGCAGGCCCAGCGTGGAGATGGCCCAGTAGCGAAGCGCCTGCGCCCCCAGCGCGCCGCCCAGCGCCGCCCAGCCCCACGCGCCCGGGAAGGGGCGGTGCAGCAGGACCACCTCCGCCACGCACGCGAAGAGGAACAGCGTGTGGAACACCACCATGAAGCGGTAGTGACGCTGCCCCGTCTCCACCCCGCCCTGCGCGAAGGCCCACGCCGCGTTGCGCTTGGAGAGGGCCAGCTCCACGAGCCGCTCCAGGACGAGCGCGCCCATGAACACCAGGAACACGGCCTGGGTGAGCGTCACCATCGCAAGAGCACCATCTCTGCGCAGAAGCCCGGCCCCATCGCCATCATCAGGCCCCAGTCCCCCGGCTTCGCGTCCGCCTTCTCCAGCGTCTCGCCCAGCACGAAGAGCACCGACGACGAGGACAGGTTGCCCACCTCGCGCAGCGACGCCCACGAGCGCGTGAGCGCCTCCGGCGTCAGCTCCAGGGCCTGCTCGAAGGACTCGAGCACCTTGGGTCCGCCGGTATGCGCCACCCAGTGACGGATGTCACCGCGATTCAAACCGTGGCTCGCGAGGAAGCCGTCCACGTTGCCGCGGATGTGGTCCTTGACCAGTTGGGGCACCTTCGCGGACAGCACGACCTTGAAGCCCGAGTCCACCACGTCCCAGCCCATGGTGCGCTCGGTGTCCGGGTAGAAGACCGAGCGCGAGGCCACCACCCGGGGCCCCCGGGCCCCTGGGGCCTGGGCGCCTCGGAGCACCGCGCACGCGGCGCCGTCGCCGAAGAGGCCGGAGGCGATGATGTTGGGGATGGACAGGTCCTCGCGCTGCAGCGTCAGCGAGCACAGCTCCGCGGACACCAGGAGCGCGGTGTGCGTGGGGAAGGCGCGCAGGTAGTCGGCCGCCCGCGCCATGCCGGCCGCGCCCGCGACGCAGCCGAGGCCGAAGATGGGCGTGCGCTTGAAGTCCTCGCGGAAGCGCAGCCGGTTGGCGAGCCGCGCCTCGACGCTGGGCGTGGAGATGCCCGTCACGGTGACGAAGAAGACGTGGTCCACGTCCGAGGGCGTCAGCTCCGCCTGCTCCAGCGTCTTTCGCACCACCACCTCGCTGAGGGTGGTGGCCTCGCGAATCCAGGCGTCGTTGCGTTGCTGGAAGGTGACGAGCTCGCGGTAGGCGTCGATGGGCAGCGCCAGGTAGCGGCCACCGACCTGGACGGCGCGGTGCAGGTCCTCCAGGCGCTCCAGGTTGAAGTGGCGCGTGGCCCACAGCTCGCGGAAGGCCGCGATGAGCTGCTCCTGCGAGGCGTAGTGAGGCGGGAGCGCTCGTCCCACGGAGCGGATGTAGGGCGAGCTGCTGTCCTGGCCGGTTGCGCTGTGCATGAAGGTCTCGGGTCCGTGCGGCGCTCAGGGTACGCTTAGTCGGAAACGCGTGGAGGACGCGACCCCTGTCCCCACGACTGAACGAGTCCCGACGCCGCAGCGCCTTTCAGTGTCACACGGTAGACGGCGGGCCCTCGCGCGTGAAGGCACCGGGCGCCCCGTGTCGCGCGGAGGACAGCGGCCCCCTGTGCAACCCCGCTGGGACGACCTTCGACACGCCTTGGGCAGACCTTTCTGCGCCGGACAGGCCACGCTAGCGTGGAGCGCGATGAGATTCGCAATCTTCGCCCTGGGCGCCGTGCTCCTGGGGCTCACCGCGTGTGGCCATTCGCGTCCGATTCCCACCCTGCCCGCGAGCCATGGACATCTGTCCCGGGCTCTCGCCCAATACCTGAATCCGAGGTTCGAGGGCACGCAGGTCTACCTCGGTGTGCTCGCGCCGCCCCTCAGCACCGACCCGAGCCTGGTCGTCACTCCTTCAGAGGCTCCCGCCGTCTTCTCCGAGGCCCAACAGGTCCTCGCGGGGCGACCCACGGAGCAACAGGTACGACAGGCCTACGGGGACATCGCCGCCGCATGTCATCAGGCGGATCTGTTCCAGGCCTGCGACTACCTGAGAGAGCAGCTCGAGTTCCCTGTGCGTTACTCCATGGTGGAGCATGAGTTTCCTCAGCACGTCTACCGTGAGCGCATCCTCGCAATCGTCGTCATCCATTTCATCATCGACACCGCGGGACGCCCCCGGAACATCCAGGTCCTGGAGTCCGCGACCCACGAAATCACCGAGGCCGCCCTCAAGACCGCGGCGAGCATGCGATTCTACCCTGCGACCCTCGCGGGTCATCCCATCGAGAATCGCTATACCCTCCAGATGACCACTGCCCATCCGGGCATGGACCTCACCCCCACTCAGGAGCTTGCGTGGGGCATCGCTCGTGTGAAGTCATTTCCCGACAGCATTCAGGCCTGGGCACATGTGGCGCGTACACTGGCGAGGGACCGACCCGAGGACTCAGGATATGAGCAGGCGCTGCGCAGGCTGAATCAGCTCAGCCCCAAATACTGGTGGAGCGCAACCGAACTGGGCTGGTTGTACGCGAAGGTCGGGCGTCACGATGAGGCGGCCCCGCTCGCCCGAATGGGACGCCGCGAGGCGCCCAACAACGCCTACGTGCTGGAGACGAGCGCCCTGGTCGCCTTCCACCAGGGGCGCTGCCAGGAGGCCATCCAGGAGCAACAGGAGGCCATCGCGAAGCTGCCCGCGGAGTGGCCTCGCGAGGAGCAGGAGCGCTTCCAACGCGCGCTCACCGCGTACCAGGGGCAGTGCCCGACCGGCCCCACGCCCATGTCACCCGAAGCTGCGTCGACACCCGGCGCGGCGGCTCCCGAGGGCCCCTGACGAAGGAGCCCTCGGCGGACCTCGCCGTGTCTACGACCGCCTTCGCCGCCCCAACCCCACGAGCACCAGCGCCGCCCAGCCCAGCGCACCGGGCGCGGCCGCGCAGCCACTGTCGTCATCATCGTCGGGAGTCTCCGGCACCTCGGGCTCGGGCTCCGGCTCGGGCTTCACGTCGACACACGGCGCGCCGGACGTCTCACCCGTGAGGCACAGCGTGCCGTAGCGGCCCGTGCCCTCGTGGCGGCCATCCACCACCGCGATGATGACCCGGCTCGCATCCGACGCCGTCACGTTCGCCGACAACGTCCCCGGCCCATCCACGCGCACCACCCGCAGCACCGCGGTGTCCGTCACCGCCGCCACCAGCAGGTGCTGCTGGGACGAGTTCGCCACGTCCCGAGGCGTGTACCGCGCCCACACCCGCGCCGAGCCACCCGGCACCTCGAAGTAGCGCGCCGACGCGGTCGTCATCCGGACGTCCGCCTCCTGGTAGGGCAGCGTCTTCGCCGCCGGCTTCAACCCGTCGTAACCACCGCCCCGCGCGTAGCCCTGCGACGCATTCGCCCGCGCGCCCGTGGACAGGTTCCACGTCGAGAACTCCGTGAACGCGGCGTCGAAGCTCAGGCTCCAGTCGCGATACAGGAGGCGGTCCACCAACACGGGCCAGCGCACCTCCGGCGAGGTGACGCTCTCCTCCCACAGTCGGAGGATGGCCCCATCCCCCACGCGCTCACCCAGGTACTGGAAGAACAGGCTGGAGCCATAACTGAACGACGCCGCCGGCCCCGTGGGGTCCTGCACCAGGCTCAGCTCCGTGCGCGACAGGTACGACGCGGAGAAGTGCTCCAGGTCATCCAGCGACGCGTCGAACCGCTCGCTGGCCCACACCGCGGTCCCCTCCGTCACCACGCCGCCCATGCCCGTCCGGTACGCGGACTGCACCGCATGGAAGAACTCGTGGCTGGCGAGGATGTCCACCGCCGTCTCGTAGGAGGGGTAGTTGTAGCCCGCGAAGTCGTTCTCCTGGAGCATGTGCCCCACGCACCGCAGGCCCGACTCCGTCTCGCAGTCATCCAGCCGGAACGCCCCGTCCGCGACCCCGGCGAAGTCCACCAGGTACACGTCGAACAGCCCGTCCCCGCCGTTGTCCTCCACCGCCGCGTCGCTGCCCGGCAACACGAAGCCCAGGCCCTGGTAGAAGTCCGCGACGCGCTCATACGCGCGCCCGACGACCTCGACGGCGTCGGGCACGCCACTTCCATCGGCGTCCCCCGCCGGCACCGCGTTGAGCCCGACGCGGGAGAAGTGGATGCGGAAGCGCCCCTTGGGGGACACCACCGACTCCACCTGCTCACCCGCGCCGAAGCTCGGCGGCACCGCCAGGGGCGAGGTGGGGCGCGCTCCCGTCTGCTGCCCCTGCCGCCCTTCGGCCAACGTCTCCGGACGCTCGTGCGGCGCCCGCGTCGACTCCACGGGGCCACATCCCAGGGGAAGCAACAGAAGCCACGCCCCGAGCCTCACGGCAGGAACGCCCACTTGATGCGGATGGAACCCGAGCCGCTCGGCGTCGGCGCCGCGCCCGTCTCGTTGCACGTCTGCTGCGCCGCGGGCTCGTAGTACCCCATCACCTCCAGCTTCACGTGGCGACCATCCGCCAGACGCACCGCGAACACCTGGCCGGTCATCTGCACGCAGCGGGTGGGGTACTCCCAGAAGGCGCCCAGCGCCGTCTTGGGACCGTTCAGGCCCGAGTCATCCGGGATGAGCGTGCAGGTGCCCGACGCGTTGTCCCACCACTTCTCCGTCTCGAACGTCCAGGCGGAGTCCACCGCCGACACCTGCGCGAACGTGGTGCCCTCGGCGACCTTCGCCACCGACACGCACGACGGACCCGACGTGCCGCTGTTGACGCGCATCGTGTAGCGACGCACCGCGATGTCCCAGTCCTGCGACGCGAGCGCCTGGTGGTCGTGGATCTGGACCTGCTTGGCGCCCGTCGCCGTGAACTGCAGGTACGTATAGGACATCGTCGGGTTCAGACCGCCCGCCGTGGAGTCCACGAACGTCAGGAACTCGCCCGACGTCGTCCCCTCTTCACGCACCACGCCCGTGTTCACCACGGTGCGCAGCGACAGCGTGTCGATGGTCTGCTCGGCGCAGTCCACCGTCGACGGTCCACACACCTGAGGCCCCGCGTCCGGCGTACCTGAATCCGGCGTGCCCGCGTCCGGGGTGGGCGTGGGCGTGGGGTCTTCGTCATCTCCGCAGCTCGCCAGCAACGCCAACGACATGACCACGGCGACCAGGACCCACAGGCCCTGCTGTCCGGCGCGCCTCGGCAACGCCTGCTCGGTATGACTCATCTTCGTATCCCTCTTCCCTGAACGGACTGCGTGACGTGCCCACCGGAGCGGGGGCCCCGGTCTTCCTCGTCGAGGGCCCCCTTTCACGCGCGCGCTCACCGCGCGCCCCGAGGGCTCCACCTCACTCGACAGGACGGCACCCTACTTGATAACGATTCTCATATTCAATATTGGATTTTGAACCCCGGAAACCCGGATGGAGACAGGACATGCCCCAGATGCCCGCGGTGTTGGCGAACACGCTGATGCCCTGGTTCGCGAAGCCCTCCCACGTCACGCACGTGGAGGCGCTGTCGGCCCGGCTGAAGCGGGTGCGCTTCGAGGGGGCGTCGCTGCGCGGGGTGGTGCACGAGCCCGGACACGAAGTGGAGTTCCGGGTCAGCGCGACGGAGTTCCGGCACTACACGCCCAGTCTGCTCGACGCGCAGCACGGAATCATGGAAGTCGTCTTCTACCTTCACGGACAGGGGCCGGGGAGCGCGTGGGCGCAGGGGCTGAAGGCCGGCGACGCGGTGGACATCCTGGGCCCGGGCGGGCGGCTGGCGGTGGACCCGGACGCGGACTCGCACCTGTTCCTGGGCGACGAGACGTGTCTGGGGTTGTTCCAGGCGATGGTGCGCGCGCTGCCCTCCCCGCTGCGGCTGTCGGGCGCGGTGGAGGTGGAGCCGGGCTGCGAGGACTGGCTGGAGAAGGTGGGCGTGCCGCTGACGGCGGTGACGCGCGAGCCCGGCGGAGCGCGCGGCGAGGCGCTGTGCGCGTGGCTCGGGCGGAACGTGCGCAAGGAGGCGACGTGCTACCTGGCGGGCCACGCGGGCAGCATCGTGCGGCTGCGCCAGGAGCTGCTCGAGCGCCACGGCCTCGACAAGCGCGCGCTGCGCTCGAAGGCGTACTGGGCCGACGGCAAGCGGGGCCTGTGAGGGCTACTCGAAGCGGTAGCCCTTGGGCACCACGACGATGCCGCTCTCGGTGACGGTGAAGCCGCGGGCGCGGTCGGCGTCCAGGTCGTAGCCCACCTTCGCGTTGGGGGGCACGCGCACGCCCTTGTCGATGATGGCGTTCTTCACCTGGGCGTGCCGGCCGATGTCCACCTCGTCGAAGACGACCGAGCGCTGCACGCTGGCGTAGCTGTTCACGCGCGCGCGGCGGAAGAGGATGCTCTCGCGCACCACGCCGCCAGAGATGATGCAGCCGCCGGCCACCATGGAGTTGAGCGCGCGGCCCACGCGGTCGCCGGCCTCGTGGACGAACTTGGCGGGCGGGCTGTACTCGCTGGCGGAGCGCAGCGGCCACTCGGCGTTGAAGATGTCGAACTCCGGGTTCACCGACACCAGGTCCATGGACGCCTCGTGGTACGCGTCCAGCGTGCCCACGTCGCGCCAGTAGGTGTTGGGGCCGGTCTGCCCAGGAATGGGGTTCTTGGCGAAGTCGTACGCGTGGATGTGATAGCCGTCCTTGAGCGCGCGCGGCAGCACGTCCTTGCCGAAGTCGTGCTGCGAGCCCTCCGACTTCGCGTCGATCTCCAGCAGCTCCGCGAGCACCTTGCTGCGGAAGATGTAGTTGCCCATGCTGGCGAGCGCGGTGTCGGGCCGGCCTGGGATGGGCTTGGGGTTCTTTGGCTTCTCCTGGAACTCCGTCACGCGGCCGCGCTCGTCCACCTGCATGACGCCGAAGCGGTGCGCGTCGGCGAGCGGCGTGGGGTACGCGGCGATGGTGATGTCGGCGCGCTGGGCCTCGTGCTGCTCCAGCATGTGCGCCACGTTCATCTTGTAGATGTGGTCGCCGGAGAAGATGGCCAGGTGCTCGGGGCGGTGGTTCTCCACCAGGTGCATGTTCTGGTAGATGGCGTCCGCGGTGCCCCGGTACCAGACGGGCCCCAGCTCCTCGTACAGGTACATCTGCGCGGGGACCAGGGTGATGAAGTAGTCCGACAACAGCACCGAGCCGAAGCGCCAGCCCCGCTGGATGTGCTCCGTCAACGACTGCGCCTTGAACTGCGTCAGGACGTAGATGGAGTAGATGCCGGAGTTGATGAAGTTGTTGAGCGCGAAGTCGATGATGCGGAACTTCGAGCCGAAGGGGACCGCCGGCTTCGAGCGTCGCAACGTCAGCGGCGCCAGCCGGGTTCCCTGGCCTCCGGCCAGCACCATGCCCAGGATTCGCGTGCCCATGTCGAGGTGTTGCCTCCCTGGCGCGCAGTATAGGGGGCCCAGGGAGGTTGTCCGGTTTCGCGGCGCGTGGCCTCGGGATGTCCGCGTGCGTCAACGCGGAGCCGTGCTCCCCTTGGGGGACGCCCGGACCGGCGTCCATCGACGGACACTCCGTCCACGGCGGAGGGCTCACTGTCGAGCAGCCGGACAGGAGGGAGTGGAGGAAGTCCCCACCGCGCTCTATCTCTGCCTCGAGGCATCGCACGGGGTGCGGGGGTGCCTCTTGGAGTCGAGCGTGAGCGGGACGTGGAGCCAGGAGTCGAGTCGATTACCCATCATGGCGCGTGAGGCCGCGGAGGCTCCGGGGGTCGCCCGGCTCCAGCTGGCACGGAGCGAGGACGCCTTCATGCAGCTGGGGGAGCGACTGCGGCGCCAGCCACCTCGCTTCGTGGTCACCTGCGCGCGGGGCAGCTCGGACCATGCGGCCGTCTACGGGAAGTATCTCATCGAGACGACGCTCGGCCGCGCGGTGGCGTCGGTGGGCCCCAGCGTGGCGTCCATCTATGGCGCGCATGCGCTGGACCTGCGCGACTCGCTCTTCATCGCCGTGTCGCAATCCGGGCGCAGTCCCGACCTGCTGCGTTTGACGGAGGCGGCGAAGGCCTCGGGCGCGCTCGTCGTCGGGTTCATCAATGATGCCTCCGCGCCGCTCGGCGCGCTGTGTGACGTGAGCATTCCGCTGGACGCGGGCCCCGAGCGCGCCGTCGCCGCGACCAAGTCGTATCTGCTCTCCGGCCTCGCGTTCCTGCGACTGGCGGCGCACTGGTCCGCGAGCCCGGAGCTGCACGAGGCCGTCGCCGCGTTTCCGGATGCTTTGACTTCGGCGTGCGCGCTCGACTGGTGGCCCGCGTTGGAGACGCTCGTCGACGCGCAGAGCCTGTATGTCGTTGGCCGGGGCAGCGGACTGGGCGCGGCGCTCGAGCTGGCGCTGAAGCTCAAGGAGACCTGTCGCGTGCACGCCGAGGCCTTCAGCGCGGCCGAGGTGGTCCACGGTCCACTCGGGCTGGTGCGGCCGGGCTTCCCCGTCATCGCGTTGGGACAGGAGGACGGCTCCGCCGAGGGCACGCGCGCGGTGGTGCGCCGGATGTTGGAGCTGGGCGCGGACGTGCGCTCGGTGCTCCCTGTCCCTGGCGCCGCGACGCTGCCCACCGTTCCTGGTGTTCCCCTGGCGCTTGCGCCACTGTGCCAGGTGCAGAGCTTCTACCTGGCGGTCCACCGGCTCGCCACGGCGCGCGGGATGGACCCGGATGCACCCGCGAACCTTCGCAAGGTGACGGAGACGGTGTGACCAGACACATCCTCACGGGCTCGCGCGTGTTCACCGGCGAGCGCATCCTCGAGGGCCACTCGGTGGTGCTCGAGGCCGGACGCATCGTCGCCGTGGTGCCGCGTCACGAGGCGCCCGTGGGGCTCTCCACCCGCGAGCTCCCCGCCGACGCCCTGCTCGCCCCCGGCTTCATCGACCTCCAGGTGAACGGCGCGGGGGGCGTGCTGTTCAACGACTCGCCCACGGTCGACGCGGCGCTCGCCATCGCATCCACGCTGCGGCGCTCGGGGACCACGAGCCTGCTGCCCACGTTCATCACGGATGCGCCCGAGCGCACCCGGCTCGCCTGCGAGGCAGCGGCGCGCGCGCTGGAGCAGCCCGGGAGCGGGGTGCTCGGTGTCCATCTGGAAGGGCCTTTCATCAGCCCCGAGCGCCCGGGCGTCCACGCGCCGAACCACATCCGTCCGCCCGGCGCCGAGGACCTCGCGTCCCTCGTCGCGCTCAGTGAGCGACTGGCTCGGGTTGGGGGCAGGTTGTTGATGACGCTCGCTCCGGAGCGGGTGGAGGACGCGTTCATCCAGACGCTCAGCGCTTCGGGCGCGGTGTTGTTCGCGGGCCACACGGCGGCGAGCTACGAGCGGTCCCTGCAGGCGCTCACGGCGGGAGTGCGTGGCTTCACGCACCTGTTCAACGCGATGCCTCCGGTGCAAGGACGACACCCCGGCCCCGTGGTCGCGGGCTTCGAGTCCGAGGACGCGTGGTGCGGCGTCATCGTGGACGGCGTCCATGTGCACCCGGCGAACCTGCGTCAGCTCTTGAAGGCCAAGCCTCGCGGCAAGGTCTTCCTCGTCACGGACGCGATGCCGCCCGTGGGCACGACGGAGACGACCTTCACGCTGTATGGGCACACCATCCTGCGACGCGAGGGTCGGCTGGTGACGGAGGACGGCACGCTGGCCGGCGCGGACATCGACATGGCGTCGGCGGTGCGCAACTCCGTTCGGCTCCTGGACGTTCCGCTGGAGGAGGCGCTGCGCATGGCCTCGCGCTATCCCGCGCAGGTGCTCGGCCTGGAGTCCCAGCTGGGTGGGCTCGTGGCCGGTGGTCGCGCGAACCTCGCGCTGCTGAGCGGAGACCTCGGCGTGCTCGCCACCTGGGTGGATGGAAACGAACAGTGGCACTGAGATGGTGACGCTCGCGTCACTTCCTGTGGCTGCGTGTTCTTCCACTCACACCATTCACTGTGTGAGGCTTTGACCCGGAAAATCCGGTCCACACCTCCTTCCTGGAAACGAGTTCCCGAGCGGGTTTCGGACTCGCGTCCATCGAAGCGAGGAGAGCAAGCATGCGTCGCAGCAAGTGGTTCATTGGACTGATGGTCTCGGCCCTGTCCGCGGGCGGGTGCGGAGAAGTCTCCCCGTCGCACGGCGAGGGCCAGGGCAGTGTGATGCGCGCGCCGCTGCTCGCCGAGTGGGCGGTGGGCGTCGCCTACGCGACGGGCGCGCAAGTCACCTACGGTGGACGGCTCTATCAATGCCGTCAGGCGCACACGTCGCAGGCGGACTGGACGCCCGTGGCGGTGGCGGCGCTGTGGTTGGATTTGGGGCCCGCGGGCGGCGGCGACACCACCGCGCCCACCGTCACGCTGAATGCCAACTCGACGAACATCACCGCGCCAGGGACGCTGACCCTCACCGCCACGGCGACGGACAACGTGGGCGTGGCCCGCGTGGAGATTCTCGAGAACGGCACCGTGGTCTCCACGAGCCTGAGCTACTCGCGCAACTTCTCCGGCTCCGCGCAGAACGGCTCATACACGTACACCTTCCGCGCCTTCGACCAGGCCGGCAACGTGGGCACGCGGCAGGTCACCGTGCAGGTGGCCATCACCGTCCCCGGTGACACCACGGCGCCCACCGTCACGCTGAACGCGAGCTCGACGAACATCACCGCGGCGGGGACGCTGACCCTCAGCGCCACGGCCACGGACAACGTGGGCGTGGACCGGGTGGAGATTCAGGAGAACGGCGCCGTGGTGTCCACGGGGCTGAGCTACTCGCGGACCTTCTCCGGCTCGGCGCAGAACGGCACGTATTCGTACACGCTGCGGGCGTACGACAAGGCCGGCAACGTGGGCACGAAGCAAGTCACGGTGCAGGTGGCGATTCCGGGGCAGCCGGGGGGCCAGAAGCGCATCGTGGGCTACTTCACGCAGTGGGGCATCTACTCGCGCAACTACCAGGTCGCGAACATCCCCGCGTCGAAGCTGACGCACATCAACTACGCCTTCTCGAACATCTCGGCGGATGGGCGGTGCGTGCTCGGTGACTCGTTCGCGGACATCGACAAGGGCGGCGGCTGGCCGGGCGAGTGGAACCCGGGGGCGCTGCGCGGCAACTTCCGCGCGTTCCAGGAGCTGAAGAAGACGCAGTCGCACCTGAAGGTGCTCATCTCGGTGGGCGGCTGGACGTGGTCGACGTACTTCTCGCAGGTGGCGGCGACCGCGGCTTCGCGCACGGCGTTCGTGAAGTCCTGCGTGGACCTGTTCATCAAGGGTCAGTACCCCGGCGTGGACCCGGCGAACGGCGTGGGCGTGTTCGACGGCATCGACATCGACTGGGAGTACCCGGTGGGTGGCGGTCTGCCGGGCAACACCAACAGCCCCGCGGACAAGCAGAACTACACGCTGCTGATGGCCGAGTTCCGCAACCAGCTCAACGCGGTGACGGCGCAGACGGGCAAGCCGTACCTGCTCACCATCGCCACGGGCGCGTCGCCGGACCTGCTGGCGAACAAGCAGGAGACCAAGAACCTGTCCAACATCCTCGATTGGATCAACGTGATGAGCTACGACTACCACGGCTCATTCGAGAGCACGGTGAACTTCCACTCGGCGCTCTACCGCGTGACGGGCGACCCGGCGGCGGGGACGGGCTTCTACACGGACGGCTCGGTGGCGAAGATGCTCGAGCTGGGCGTGGCGCCGGACAAGATTGTCGTGGGCGTCCCGTTCTACGGCCGAGGCTGGGGCGGCGTGCCGAACGTGAACAACGGCCTGTTCCAGAGCGGCGTGCCGACGAAGGGCACGTGGGATGACGGCCAGTCGGGCCTGACGGGTGTGTTCGATTACAAGGACATCAAGGCCAACTACGAGCGCGCGGGCACGGGCTATACGAAGTTCACCCACCCCGAGGCGAAGGAGGCGTACGTGTACAGCCCGACGACGAAGGTGTGGATTGCGTATGACGACCCGTCCACGCTGAACGCGAAGTCGGACTACATCCTGAACAAGAACCTGGGCGGCGCGATGTTCTGGGAGCTGAGCGGCGACGACGGCACGCTGCTCGACACGCTGTACCAGCGCCTGCGCTGAAACCGGTGGTGAATCACGGGAGGCGGAGCCCGGGTGTGGGCTCCGTCTTCTGTGTTTCGTGAGACGGGTGTCATCGTCGCGTTCAGGCCTGGAGCGGCTTCAACAGCCCCGCCTGGTCCAACAGGACTCGCACCCGCTCCGCCAGCGCCACATGCTCCGGGTTGCTCGCCGTGAAGCGCTCGGGCGTGAGGACGATGAGGGTGCCCTTTCCCTCCACGGGCTCGACGCGTACCGGAGCAGGAAGGGGCGGCACCGGGCCGCGATGCTGAGCGAGGTACGTCACCCACCCGACGTATGGCGACTTCGGGACGCGATGCGAATCGGCCATGTCGCGGTGAGCATGTGACATGGCCACGCCCCAATCAGGGGCCCATGCGGCGGCGGTTTCTCGCAGCATGCTCGACAATACAGGTGCGGTCAGGACACGGTCCGCGCTCGCGCCTCGGCTGGGCAAGCTGAACACGCAGCGGTTGTGTGTCCGCGCATCGTAGCTTCCACACCTGAGCAGGAACCCGCAGTCCTCATGTGCCAGAGGCTGGCCGTTCCATCCTCCAACGCTGAACCCAAGGTCATCGAATACCGGGTCCTTGCTCCTCTGGACGAGCCGCGTCAGTTCCCCGTGGTCTGGCCAAAGTGGACGCTTCAACGACGCCTTCGGCGACTTCGCGGTCTCGTACCAATGCGCGAAGGATGAATCGATGGAGGAGAGTCCCCTCAAGAAGTCCTCCAATCGTTGCGCGCAGCCTTCCGGCGACTCCTGGCGAGGGCCCCAGTACCCACCCGCGTAGTATGTTTCACTCACGAGAGCGCACCTTCAGGGATGAACAGGAGTGAAGACAACTTCGATCCCTTCAATTTCGTTGTCCTTCAGCAGTTTCCGGATGGCGCTGGCAGCGCTCTCTTCCGCGACATGCCACCGGACTCGAACTCCTCTCGCCGCGCGGGATTGCCTGTCGGCCTGCTCGACAAGCGCTTTCGCCCCGGAGTTCGTGAACCAGCGTTTCGGGTCGAGGGCCTCGAAGAACCTGGCATAGCCCGGCCCTTTCGCCTCCAGCAGCACGCCCTTGTCGTACCCATCGAACTTCACGCCTCCGCTGTCTCTGCCGACGCCTCCGACCCAGTATGCCTCGTCCGCTGTGTGGCCCGAGATCTGTTCCTGGTAGCGCCGCGCTCCGGGCGACATGGACTCCTTCGCCGGTCCCCACTGTCCCGGCCCCTTGGAGGGTCCACCCTGCTTCGCCGTCGTGCCTACCCGCTGAAGGATGATGGCCGCTCCAGGCCCGCCGCTCAGCATCGCTGCCGCACGTCCCACGGGAGCAGCCACGAGCCGCATGGCGACAGTTCCGTCGGCGGATAGCGCAAGCACTGGCACTTCCGCCGTGGCGAGCGCGGTCCCCTCCAACGTGCGCGTCGCGGACGACACCGTGCCCCAGGTCGCGATGAAGTTCGTCACCAGCTTGGAGACGACCTGCACCTGCTCGCCCCGCGTCATGTACCGGAAGCGCTCCAGGTACTCGGGCGATGACTCCAGCAACGCCACCACGGCGACCGGCATCTGACGGAGTGCCTCGAGGTTGTCCGCTGGAGATGTCGAGAAGAACTTGCCCACAGCCAGGATGAGTCCGACGAAGGCCTCTTCAGCCCCGTCCAGGGCGCGACTGAGGACGTCGGCATCGTCGTGGACGTCCGCCAGTGGGAACCCATTCTCCTCCCGCAGTTCGTCGTCCAGCAGGCGGAACACACCCGTGCTTCCATCGTAGAAGCGGCCCAACTCGAAGCCGTGCGCGCGAAAGGCCCCACCCCGCCACTCGACGGACGTCACGCGTTGTTGGGTCCTCCCCGTGCGCACCCACGCAAGGCACCCGTCAGGTCGGAGCACCGCCAGGTGATTGAAGCGTTCCACCCGGCGTGCCAACGCATCCCGGGACATCTCGCCCGTGGCCAGCACTTCTCGCAAAATGAAGCTCACCGCGAGACGTGCCGGAAACTGTCCCAGCGTGACGTCCCTCTTCAATAACGTCGCGAGGAGTCGCGCAGCGTGGGTCGGAGTGAGGGAGCTCCCCGCGACAGGCCGAGCGTCGCTCGCGTCGAGTCCCGCGTTCTGAAGCAGGACGACGAACGCGTCCGGCTTCCCCCGACCTTCCTGCCGGGCTACGGAGTTCCGGGGCGGATGACGTCGCTGGAGCCGTTGTCCCGATGAGTCGTTGGCCTCTGCGGCATCCTGTTCGCGTTCGGGGTCCTCGCCCGACGTGGCCCACGGCGCTCCCGGAATCGCCTTGCGCTGCTGAAACGTGGCCGTGCGAGTCGACGAGTCGACTCCAGCGCACCCTGTGAGGAGAAGGGCAACGCCAACCACCCAAAGACCCGCACGCATTCCGCACCTCCGCGCCTCCCTCCAGGGAAGGCCCGTCGCGAAGATGCTGGCATTGCCAACTGACACGTACCTGGACAATCAACGCGCGGGCGAAATCCTACACCGTCACGCAGTCACGCCCTGCCCCACCAAGGCATGTGCGGAAGAGATACAGCGGTGGCCGCGTCGTCCTGGATGCATCGGCTCGCTGCTCACCGCAGACGGCGGCACGCCGCTGTCTTCACCGCGAGGTACACGCGTGCGCCCGTGCTCACGCCCAGCTCGCGCACGGAGGCCTCGGTGAGCCGCACCACCCAGCGCACGCCTTCGACGTCCACGGTGGCCGCGGCCTCTCCTGCTCCCGCGCTCTCCACACCCGCCACCGTGCCCGCGAGCACGTTGCGCGCGGACACTCCGGTCAGCGCGCCCATCGAGAGCAGGATGTCGCTCGCCGGCACCGCGTAGGCCGCTCGCGCGCCTACCGCCAACTCCGGCGCGTCCGGGACCCACAGCCCCAGCCCCTGCGTCACACGCAGCCGCGTGCCGCCCTCCTCCGGACGCTCCACCACCCCTTCGAGGATGTTCTCCTCGCCCTCCGCATCCGACGCCAGCAGACCTCGTGCTGACGCCCCCAGCACCTGGGACGCGGGCCCCGCCGCGCGCACGCGTCCCTCGTCCAGCAGCACCGCCTCCTTCGCCAACACCCGCGCCTCACCCAACTGGTGCGTCACGTACAACATCGGCACCCGCGCCTCGTCGCGAACGCGCAGGAGATACGGCAGCACCCGCTCCTTCAACGTCACGTCCAGCGCGGCCAATGGCTCGTCGAGCAGCAACAGCGCCGGGTCCGTCGCCAACGCTCGCGCCAACGCCACCCGCTGCTTCTCGCCTCCCGACAGCGTCGCCGGATAGCGATGCAACAGCGGCCCCAACTCGAGCAGCCCCACCGCCTCGTCGAAGCGCGACGGCCGCCCCTTCCTCGCGCCGTAACGCACGTTCTCCTCCGCCGTGAGGTGCGGGAACAACAGCGCGTCCTGCGGCACATACCCCATGCGCCGCGCCTCCGGAGGCACCTCCACGCGAGCCTCACTGTCCAACAGCACGCGCCCACCGACGACGACGCGCCCTCGCGCACCAGACCGCAGCCCCGCAAGCACCTCCAACAACGACGTCTTCCCTGAACCCGAGCGCCCCAGCACCGCCACCGACGCGCCCTCCAGCCGCGCGTCCACTTCCAACACGAAGCGCGCCAGCGGCAATCGAACCGAGAGCTCCAGACTCACGCGCGCACCCGCCGTCCCCGCCACCGCGTCAGCCCTTCCGTGGCGTACACCGCGACGAACGCCAACAACGCCGCGATGCCCGCCAGTCGCAGCGCCTCCGCGTCCTGCCCCAGCTGCGTGTACTGGAAGATGGCCAGCGACAACGTCTGCGTGCGCCCCGGGATGTTCCCCGCCACCAGCACCGTCGCGCCGAACTCGCCGAGCGCTCGCGAGAACGCCAAGAGCGCCCCCACCACCACCCCGCGCCACGCCAGCGGCAACGTCACCCGGAAGAACGCCCGCGCCCGCGAGTCCCCCAACGTGCGCGCCACCGCCACCAACCGAGGGTCTACCTCCTCGAACCCCGAGCGCGCCGAGCGCACGACCAGCGGGAACGCCATCACCGCGCTCGCGAGCACCACCGCCCCGGGCGTGAACACCACCTCCACGCCCATCGCATCCAACACACGCCCCAGCGGCCCCTCGCGCCCGAGCAACTCCAGCAACACCAACCCCACCGCCGTCGGCGGCAACACCAACGGCAGCGCCAGCACCGTGTCCACCACGCCCTGCCCCGGCCCTCGCCAGCGCGACAACGCGTAGGCCACCGCCACACCGGGCGGGAGGATGACCAGCGTGGCCACCGCCGCCACCGTCACCGTGAACCCCACCAAACCCACCGTGTCGGCCGTCACCGTGCCTTCGTCCCCTCGTCGGCCGAGAGCACGACGAAGCCATGGCGCCGGAAGGCCGCTCGCGCGGGCTCCGTCTGGAGGAACTTCACGAAGGCGACGCCGACCTCTGGCGCCTTGCCCTTCACCAGCGCCGCCACCGGATAGACGATGCGCGGCGCATCCGCCGACGGCACCTCGAACGCCACCCGCACCTTCTTCGACTGCGCCGCGTCCGTCGCGTACACCACCCCCGCGTCCACCCGCCCCGCCTCCACCGCCGCCAGCGCACCCCGCACATCCACGGCCGGCACCACCTTCCCCTCCACGTCCTTCCACACCCCGACCTTCTCCAACCACGCCTTCGCGTACACCCCCGCGGGCACGATGCCCGGGTCCGCCAACACCAGCCGCTTCAGCCCCTTCAGGTCCTCCGCCTTGCCCGGCGCCTTCCCCTTCGCGCCCACCGGCACCACCACCACCAGCCGGTTCGACAGCAAATCCACCCGCGTGCCGCGCCGCACCAACCCCGCCGCCTGCACGGCCTCCATCCGAGCCACGTCCGCCGACAGGAACGCATCCGCCGGCGCACCCGCCATCGCCTGGCGGGCCAAATCCCCCGACGAGCCCAGCGCCACCACCACCGTGTGGCCCGTGGCCTTCGTGAAGGCCGGCCGCAGCTCCTCGAGCACATCCGTCGTGCTGGCCGCGGCGAAGACGAGCCCCTCGTCCGCTCGCGCCAACAAGGACACGAGGAACAGGGCCGTCACGTACAGCCGAAACATGGTACGCACTCCTGGACGCTCCTCTCACCACCGTCGGCGAAGGAGCGCATTGTCCGCACGGCAGCCCACGCCGTGACAACGGGTTGACCCGTGGGGCCATGCCCGCTAAGCCATACTCCGTGTCCCGGAATATCCATTCTAAAGAGGATGAGGACCTGTCGGCGGACGTGCTGAGGCTCCAGCACCTGCTGCTCGCGATGGGCCGGCGCCGTTCGCTCCGCGACCCCATCGCCGCCACGTGCGAGCAGCTCCAGTTCACCGCGCCCCAGGTCCATGCGCTGCTCTGGCTCGGACAGGATGGCGCGCTCACGATGGGCGAGCTTGCTCGCCGGCTGGGCGTCACCGAGAAGACCGTCACCGGACTCGTCGACCGGCTGGAGCGCGAGGGACACCTGGTGCGCGAGCGCACCGCCGAGGACCGCCGCGTCGTGCGCTGTCGGCTCACGGCCGATGGCCTGCAGACCTACCAGCGGCTCGAGCGCTTCGTGATGCAGGGCATGGGGCAGTTGCTCCACATCCTCGACGCGGGCGACCGCAAGGCGCTCTTCCGCATCCTGGAGAAGCTCTTGCGCCGCATGGATACCCTGGGCGCGGCGGCAGCCACACCCTCCCGCGAGCGTTCAGCCTCCTGATGTCCCCCGAGCGGGCGAGCCACGCCCGCTCTTGCGTGCCGCCGGCTCCGAGGCGCCCCAACTCACTCCCGTGAACGTCGCGTGGGCCCGAGGGAGGAACGTGATGAAGGGATGCAGAAGCACGGGAGTCCTGGCCCTGGTCCTGATGCTGTCGGCCTGTCGCCGAGGTCAGGAGGAAGCGCCCGCTCCCCCGCCTGCCCCCACCGAGTCCCCGAGCACGGACTCCGCACCCGCGAAGCAGGTCATGCCGCCGGACATGAACGCGGCGCTCGCGTCCGTGGCGCCGCTGGTCGCGTCGGTGCAGCCCGCCGTCGTCAAGGTGGAGGTGCGGGATGCGGCGCCTGCCCGCGCGCGTCGAGGCTCGCCCTGGGGGGACGAGGGCCGGGGTGGGACGTTCGGTGGCGCGCTCCCGTTCGGCTCGCCGTTCGAGGACCCTCGTGATGAGGGGCCGCGCCAGGGCCTCGGCTCCGGCTTCGTGGTGGATGCGCGCGGGCTGGTCCTCACCAACAACCACGTGGTGCAGGGCGCCACGTCGATTCAGGTGCACTTCTCCGACGGACGTCAGCAGGCCGCGAAGGTCGTGGGTACGGACCCGCTCACGGACGTGGCGGTGCTCCAGCTCCAGGGGAAGGTGGAGAAGCTGCCCGTGGTGAAGCTGGGTGACTCGGACGCGATGCGCGTGGGCGACTGGGTGGTGGCCATCGGCAACCCCTTCGGTCTGGACTCGAGCGTCAGCCTGGGCATCGTCTCCGCCAAGGCGCGCGACATCCAGGCGGGCCCGTTCGACGACTTCCTGCAGACGGACGCCGCCATCAACCCGGGCAACTCCGGCGGGCCGCTGTTCAACCTCCAGGGTGAGGTGGTGGGCATCAACACCGCCATCGCGGGCCAGGGCTCCAGCATCGGCTTCGCGGTGCCAAGCACGCTGGTGAAGCAGCTGCTGCCCCAGTTGGAGAAGGAGGGCACCGTCACGCGGGGATGGCTGGGTGTGGCGGTGCAGGACGTGACGCCGGACCTGGGCGCGGCGCTGGGGGTGCCGGTGCGCGATGGCGCGCTCGTCACGGATGTGACCCAGGGCACGCCCGCGGCCGAGGCGGGGCTGCGTCCCGATGACCTCATCGTCGAGGCGGGAGGACGCCCCATCGCCTCGGGACGCGCGCTCACGCGCACCGTGGCGCTGAAGGCGCCGGGCAGCACGCTGCCGCTCACCGTGTATCGCGAAGGGAAGAAGACCGAGGTGAACGTGACGCTGGGCACGCGTCCGGACCTCGAGGGCGTGGCCGCGCGGCGTCCCGCTGAGGAGCCGGAGGCACCGGCGCATCAGCGCGTGGGGCTCACGCTGTCGGACATGGACCCGAGGTTGGCGCGGGCGCAGGAGTTGCCTCGCGCGGGCGCGCTGGTGACGGACGTCGTCCCGGGCTCCAGCGCCGAGCGCGCGGGACTGGTGCCCGGCATGGTGGTGGTGGAGGCGTCGGGTCGGCCCGTGCGCCGCGCCTCCGATCTGGCGCAGGCGCTGCGCGAGGCCGAGCCAGGTGAGTCCGTGCTGCTGCGCGTGGCGATGCCTGGAGGCGACCGCGTACTGCGTGCGCTCAAGGCGCCGGAGTCGTGACGTCCGCGAGGAGCACTCGGATGCAGCGGCGCGTTGACCTCGCGCATCGTCCAGCAGCAGTTCACCTGGCCTGCTGCGCGTGGCGAGACCCGAGGGCGACCGAGCGCTGCGCGCTCAAGGCGCCGGAGTCGTAACGCCCGCAGGGGCTCGCGCGAGCAGCAGGCTTGGGTGGAGCAGCAGCGCGAGGGCCTCGCGCATCGTCCAGTAGCAGCGGTCCACCCAGCTCAGGTTGCGCTCCGTTTGAAGCGCGGGGCTGGTGAGCACCTCGAAGCCATTGAGCCGGAAGTACTGCCGCGCGCGCAGCAGGTGGTACGGGTCCGACACCACCACCACGCGCCTCGCGCCCAGTTCTCGCAGCAGGACCGACGTCAGGCGCGCGTTGTCATCGGTGGAGTGGCTCTCCTCCTCCAGCACGCACGCCTCCGGGGGCACACCCAATCGCGTCGCCAGCGCCAGCATCGCGCGCGCCTCCGAGGGAGGATGCACGCCCACGCCTCCGGAGAATACGAGCCGCAACGCCACACCGCGCTGGTACAGCGCCACCGCCTGCTCCGTGCGTGCTCGCAGCGCGCCGGAGGGGACTCCACCCGCCAGCACTCGCGCGCCCAGCACCACCACCGCATCAGCGGACTCGGCGCGCTCGCGCTGACCGAAGCGGTCCACCCAGAACGCGAGGCCGAACACGCCACACGTCGCCACGCCGACGGACACGACGAGGAGCCGGCGGAGACGACCAGGACGGGAGCGCAGCGAAGCGGGAGGCATGGTGGGCTGGTGATTAGCAGCTCTTAGAAAGTCTGGACCGGGCTGAGCGCTGACAATGGCCGTCCCCAGAGGTTGAGGGGCATGGTCGGAAGCGCGAGATTCGCTGCTTTACGACTCCAACAAGAAGGACAACACGTTCCCGACTTTGAGATTCCGGAGGAGAGAGGGGAACATGCGGTTCAAGTCCCGGGGGCGGGAGGTTCCAGTCTCCAGGCAAGCAACGAGAGGTTGAAGTGCCGGCACCTGCTTCACAGCGATGGGGTTCAAAACCTGCGTTGAGCAACCTGGGATGACGCCGTTTCTCTGGTGAAGGGCACTGATGGAGTCCGCAGCCTACTTTGGAGCGTGGTGCCAGATGCGGGCGGGCACTCGCACTGACGTCGTGAAGTGGTTGATGCAGACGCGGAAGGTGCCGGTCGCCGAGGCCATCGAGGAAGCCCACTGGATCAACAAGGTCCAGGGGTGGGTCCAGCTCTGCTCAAGGTGCGGCTGGTCGGAAGCCACCGAAGCCGTGAGGCGCCTCCCCTCATTCGCGGAGCCGGACTCGGGCACCATCATGGAGCTGGACTACTTGCCATGGAAGGGTGGGACCCACTGTGAGAAACATGGCGTCCGCTATCTCGGCGAGCGGTGTCCTGTCTGTTCCGGACCGTATGTGATGTCTTCGTCTGGCGGGACGTTCTTCGTCCGTGACGGCGAGCCCTAAGTCGAATTCCGACGAACGCGGGGCGATGAATCCAAGCCAGCTAGACCGCCATCGCATGGTCAGTGAAGCGGGACGCACGCACCGCACACCATCCGCGCGACGACTCGTTCTCCTCAGGGCTCGAAGCCACCGAGGAACAACTCCCACGCACCCTCCAGCCGCCCCGTGCCCAGGTCCACCGGCCCGAGCTGCGTGCCCAACACCGCACCCGGCCCCTTCGGCGATAGCGACACGAAGTCCCTCACGCCCTCCGCGTCACCGAGCGCCTCCCGAGGGAAACCTCGCGCCCACTGCACCCCACCCTCCACGCGGTCCAGCTTCACCAGGAACAGGTTCATGCGGCTCCCCGCCACACCCGGCATGGGGCCCGTGCCCAGGTCATCGCCCTCCTCGTATCGACCGACGACGAGCGCCCCCTCCTGCTCGTCCACCGCGAGCCCCGTGCCGACAAAACCCAGGGCACGCAACCACCGCGGCGCCCCCTCCGCGTCGAACGCCGCCACGAAACCACGGCCGCCTCCCCCCTCCACCACATGGGTCCGCGACAGGAACGTGAGCGACTGCGTGAAGCCTCCCGTCACCAGCACCCGCTGCCCCCGCACCGCCACCCCCGTGGCCCAGCCCGAGCGCGTGTCGAGCCGCCGCTCCCACCGCGCCCGCCCTCGCGCATCCAGCCTCACCAGGAACGGCTGCGAGTCCATGGCCCCACGAACACGCGCGGCCTCGAGCACCCCCGCGACGTAGACCTGCCCCTCCGCGTCCACCGACGCAGACACGGCCTCTCCCTGCGCTTCGTGCGCATACGTCCACAGCAGCTCGCCCTTCGCGTCCAGCTTCACCACGGCGGGAACCCTGCCCCGCTTCGCGTCGGCCACCGAGCCCACCAACACCACGTTGCCCAGCCCATCCACGTCCGCATGCCGTGGCACCAGCGCGTCCGACACCCCGAGCGCCTCCAGGCTCCGCGCCCGGATGAAGACCCCGTCACGTCCCAGCTCGAGCAGGAACCGGCCCGCCGGCAACGGCCCGCCCCCCAGGTCCACCCCCACCACGTTGCGCCCCACCACGAAGATGCGTCCACGAGCGCCCACCGCGAGCACCTCCGCGAACCCGGGCAACGACACCGACCACTGACGCTCGCCGCCCGTGCCGTAGCGCGCCACCGCGAAGGTCTCCGGTGTCACGCGCCCCGAACGAGGGTTGAGCAGCGGACCGAAGAAGTCCGCCACCGCCGCGTCCGAGTTGAGCGCCACCACCACCTCGCCCCGCGCGTCGTGCGCGAGCCCCGCGGCCGACTCACGTCCCGGGCCCGTCAACGGGCGCACCCACCGCGTCGCGCCCGTCGGACGCGGGCCGCGTGTGACTCGCTCGACGCTCGAGTCCTTCTCCGGAGCCGGCTCCCGCGCCTCCTGCCGCTCACAGGCCAGGGCGAGCACCACCAGCACCCAGCCCGCCCTCCAGCTCCGTCCGCCATGAAGCATCGCGTCGTGCCCCCAACCCACCTGCGTAGGCCCATGAAATTCCGAGGAAGCGTCGGGCAGGGTGGGGCCCGGAAGCTGTCCGGTCGAGGGGCCCCCGGGTGCGAGATGACGAACCGCATCTGGACGAGGGGCCCGCGCGTGGGCTCCAATCCACCAGGTGATGACCCAGGATGAAGTGGCGAAGGTGCTCTCGGACGTGGAGCTGGTGCCGTGCGCGGAGATGGCGCTGGCGGACGCGCGACGTCTGGTGGACGCATGTCTCGAAGCGGACGTCCCGGCGCTGGTGCACCGCGAGGCGTGCGCGAAGCCTGGCTGCAGCCCGAAGTTCCAGGTGCTGGTGCGCCCCGAGGACGGCGTGCGCGTGACCACGCTGCTCCAGCAGCGCTGGATGGACAGCATCCAACGCGAGGGCGTGCTGGCGGAGGGCGCCGCGCCCTTCGTGCTGCCCGCGTCCGAGGAGGGCGAGCCCCCCTGTCCCGCCTGCGGCACCGTCGCCCCCCTGGTGGAGGGGGCGTGCGCCGACTGTGGTCTTCAGCTCGAGTAGCAACCGGGCAGCGCCTGCGGCGCGAACCCGAGCACCCTAACCTTCCCGGAGATGACCGGGACGGACTCCCCGAGCGCGGCCCCGCGCGGGGTCGCAGTGGAGGCACACGGATGGAAGTCAAAGGCGTGGCGTTCCTGGCACGACAGCAGATGACGGTGCAGGCGCACGGTGAACAGGCGTGGCGGGACTTCCTGGCGGACATCAAGCGACGCGAGCCCGTCTTCTCCCTGCCCATCCTCCCGGTGACGCGCATCCCGGTGGATGCGTTCCTGCGCTTCAACGAGGAGCTGCTCCAGCGCTTCTACGGCGGGGACCAGAGCGTGTGGTGGCAGTTCGGCGTGAAGTCCGCCGAGTACGCGCTGGGCCAGGGACAGCTCAAGGCGATGTTCAGCCCCGGCGACTTCCGCCGCTTCCTCTTCTTCACGCCCGGCATCTGGAAGGGCTACTTCACCGAGGGCGAGATGGAGGTGCTGCCGGGTCAGGGCTCCACGGACCTGCACATCTTCAAGGTGCCCAAGCCGCACGTGTACTTCGAGCTGTCGGTGATGGGCTTCGCCGCGGGCGGCCTGAGCTTCCTCGGCGCGAAGGACCTGAAGCACGAGGTCATCAAGGGCTTCACGCGCAAGGACCCCGACGTGCTCTACCGCTTCAACGTGAGCTGAGCGCGGCGTCCGCCTCGGCGGTGGAGGCGGGCACGTCCAGGCGCAGGTCCGCCACCACCGGGTAGTGGTCGGACGCGTCCACCCGCAGCACGCGGCTGGCCACGGGCGTGAAGGCGTCACAGGCCAGCACGTAGTCGATGCGCAGCGTGGGCAGGAACAGGGGCATGGGGTAGGTGCCCCGTGCTCCGCCCGTGGCGGCGACGACGTCCTTCATCTGCCGGCGCAACAGGCGCAGCGGGTTCGAGTCCGGGTCGTCGTTGAGGTCCCCCATGAGCAGGTGGGGGCGCGTGTCGCGGGCGAGCAGGTTCGCCACGAACGCGCTCTGGCGCAGGCGCGCGCGGGCGTTGAAGGGCCGGCGGATGAGGTGCGTGACGTAGACGCTCACCTCGCGGCCGTCCACGTCCATCACCGCGTGGGCGAGCGTGCGTGGCTCGGCGCCCTCGGGGTTGGGGAGCGGGTATTGCGCGAGCGCCTCGAGCGGGAAGCGGGACAACAGCGCGACGCCGTACGCGCCGCCATGAAGGTCCGTGGTGCGGAAGTGCGCGCGGTGAGGCAGGCCGGTGAGGCGCGCGAGGGCGTCCACCTGGTCCACGCCGCCGGCGCGGTGGGAGCCGACGTCGACTTCCTGGAGCGCGACGACGTCCGGCACGGAGGCGCGGATGACGCGGGCCACGCCGTCGAGGCCGCGGGCGCCGGACTGGATGTTGAAGGTCATCACCCGCAGCGTCCCGGGCTCGCGGTGCACGGCGGCCACGGGGACTTCGGGCGGGAGGAGACCGGGGCCGGTCGCACACGCGAGCGGCCCCAGCATGAGCAGCATGGGGAGGAGGCGGAGGTGCATGGGGCGAAGGCGCGATGCTACGTCGCGCGGTCGCCCGTTGTCGCCCCGGCCCCCAGGGCCCGTCCGAGGAGCAGGCGGGCGGGTTACTCCTCGCGGCGGCGCAGACGCGCGCCCAGGAGCATCAGCGCCGCGCCGAGCAGGGGCGCGCCGCCAGCGGCGGTGCAGCCACCGCCGTCGTCCTCGCCACCACCACCGCCGCCGTTGCCACCGCCGTCGCCGACCTTGACCTTGAGCGTGGTGGCGGCGGACGCGTCACCGGTGTCCTCGCCGTTGCCGTTGGTCGAGTTGCCGGCGCCGAACAGGGTGAGGGTGGTGCCGGTGGACGGGGCGACGACGCTGAAGGCGAAGCGCACGGAGCCGTCGGTGAAGGGCTTGGGCTGGGAGTGGGTCAGCTCGCCGGAGAGCTTCTTGGAGTCCGAGCCGCCCGCGGTGAGGGTGGCCTCGCCGTCCACGGCGACGTTGTAGCCACCGCGCACGCCGGGGCCGCCGGCGATGACCAGGGTGTAGCTGCCCGTCTGGCCGGGGTTGAGCGTGGCGGGGCCTTCGATGGTCACGGTGGGCGTGGCGCCCGAGCGCGAGTGGCAGCCGGAGGAGCAGGTCTGCCCGCTCTTGCCGCTGTAGTTGCTCTGGCCGGTGGCGTAGGCGAAGGCGGAGCCGGAGACAAGGCACGCGGCCAGGACGCCGGCGACCTTGAGGGACGGAAGGAACGACTGCATGAAGCCTCCAGGTTGAGAAACCCGAGAAGGAAGGGGAGGACTTCATACCGCGACGCGGCAACGCTTCCCAGCACTCGCCCGGGAGGGGCCACGTGACGGTTCCGTCGAGGGTTTCGCTCCCGCGAGAGGAGTCCAATCACTCGGTATCAGAGGTCCCGGCGGACACCTCGGAGGGGTGCGGCATTCTGTCCGGAGCACGCGACAGCTCGAACACATGTCTCGTGTGCGTGGGGGTCGTCGCGAGGCCACGGGTCATGCAATCGCCGCCCGGCTCATACCGAGCGGCTGTGCCCCATGAGCCCGTCAGGCTGACACACGGGAGCGGTCCGGGGCGACGACGGGGCCGTTGATTTCTGGGTGGCCCCATCGTAGGCAACCGTCCTCTTTCCACGACTTTAGAAGGGTGCTCCGCACATGGCCGAGAAGCTCACGCCCCGCGAGAAGGGCTTTTCCGAGTGGTACGTCGACGTGGTCCAGAAGGCGAAGCTCGCCGACTACTCGGACGTGAAGGGCTGCATGGTCATCCGGCCCAACGGCTACGCCATCTGGGAGAACATGCAGCGCGTCCTGGACAAGATGTTCAAGGACCTGGGCCACAAGAACGCCTACTTCCCGCTGCTCATCCCCGAGAGCTACCTCAAGAAGGAGGCCGAGCACGTCGAGGGCTTCAACCCCCAGCTCGCCGTCGTCACCCACGCGGGCGGCGCCAAGCTCGAGGAGCCCTACGTCATCCGGCCCACCTCCGAGACCATCATCAACCGCAGCTTCGCCAAGTGGATCCAGAGCTACCGCGACCTCCCCCTGCTGCTCAACCAGTGGGCCAACGTCATGCGCTGGGAGATGCGCACCCGCCTGTTCCTGCGCACCACCGAGTTCCTCTGGCAGGAAGGCCACACCTGTCATGAGACCGAAGAGGACGCGGAGAAGGAGACCCTCCAGATGCTGGAGGTCTACCGGACCTTCGCCGAGGACTACATGGCCATGCCCGTCATGACGGGCCGCAAGTCCGAGTCCGAGCGCTTCGCCGGCGCCCTGCGCACCTACAGCATCGAGGCGATGATGCAGGACAAGAAGGCCCTGCAGGCCGGCACCAGCCACAACCTGGGCCAGAACTTCGCCAAGGCCTTCGAGACCAAGTTCCAGGGCCGCGACGGCCGCGAGCACTTCGTCTGGCAGACGTCCTGGGGCGTGTCCACGCGCCTCATCGGCGGCCTCATCATGACCCACTCGGATGACTCGGGTCTCATCGTCCCGCCCAAGCTCGCCTCCAACCACGTCGTCATCATCCCCATCTTCGGCAAGGCCACCGACGCGGAGAAGGCCCAGGTCCTGGAGAAGAGCCACGGGCTCGCCGCCGACCTGCGCAAGGCGGGCCTGGGCGTCGTGGTGGACGACGACGAGAGCAAGGGCCCGGGCTTCAAGTACTTCGAGCACGAGCTCACCGGCACCTGCGTGCGCATCGAAATCGGCCCCAAGGACCTGGCCAAGGGCACCTGCGTCATGGTGCGCCGCGACCTGAAAGTGAAGGAGTTCATCCCGCTCGGCGAGGCCGCCGCCAAGGCCCAGTCCATGCTGGACGGCATGCAGAAGGACCTGTTCCAGAAGGCCAAGGACTTCCGCGAGGCGCACACCTTCGAGGTCAACTCCTACGAGGAGATGAAGGAGAAGGCGGACGCGGGCTTCCTGCTCGCCCACTGGAACCTGGACCCCAAGGTGGAGGCCCGCATCAAGGAGGAGACCGGCCTGACCACGCGCAACCGGCCCTTCGCCCTCAAGCAGGAGCCGGGCAAGTGCGTCGTCACCGGCGAGGACTCGCCGGGCCGCATCGTGTTCTCCAAGGCGTACTGAGCCGTCCGCCGCGCTGAGCACACCGAGGGCCGTGGGAGGAGCCGTGTCGCTCCCCTCGCGGCCCTCGCGCTTTTCAGCCCACGTCCCGCAGGGCCCGCCGCCCCGGGACGAACGTCGCCACCGGCTCCGTCTTGCCCGCGACGGGCAGCGTCGTGGCCGGCTCGAACGACAACGAGGGGTCCGCCTCGCACGCGCGGCACGTGGCCTCCGACACCAGCATGGGCACGCCGACCTTCTTGGTGAGGCCCTCGATGCGGCTGGCCAGGTTCACCGCATCGCCAATCACCGTGTACTCGCGCCGCTGCGCGCTGCCCACGTCCCCCACCACCACGCGTCCGGTGTGGATGCCGATGCCGATGCGCAGGGGTTCCTCTCCGCGCGCCACGCGCTCGGCGTTGAGCGTCTCCAGCGCCTCCAGCATCGCCAGTCCACACGCCACCGCGGAGCGCGGGTGCCCGGGCAAATCCAGCGGCGCGCCGAAGTACGCGAGGATGCCGTCACCGATGAACTTGTCGAGCGTCCCGCCGTGACGGAACACCACGTCCACCATGCGCGACAGGTACTCGTTGAGCAGCGCCACCACCTGGGGGCTCTCCATGCGCTCCGACATGGAGGTGAAGCCTCGGATGTCCGAGAACAGCAGCGTCACCTCGCGGTGCTCACCGCCCCCGGCCTCCGTGCCGTGCTGGGCAATCTGCCGCGCCACCTCCGGCGAGAAGTAGCGCCCCAGTCGCTCCAGGCGCATCTCCTCGCGCGCCACCTGCGTCACCAGCCCCAGCACCTGCCGGCCGATGAAGGACGCGGCCGCCGCGCCCAGCGACAACACCAGCACGAGCCCCGGCAGGAACGACTCCCACGCGACGCCCGCCTGGAACACCAGCGCGGCCTCCAGGCCGATGGCGAGCGCCGTGGCCAGCACGACGGTGACGGGCGAGAGCGTCACCAGCGACACGAGGACCACGAGCACGATGTACACGCCCAACGTCAGCAGTGAAATCGGCACCGCGTTGTCGTTGCCCGCCGCGCCGATGGCCAGTGCCTGGAGGACGAAGATGGCGGGCATGTCGAGAAACGCCAGCCCGAGCGCCGGACGGCGTCCCAGCGCGGGCCACTGACGCGCGCCGGCCCAGAGCGCCACGGCCAGCAGCAGGTAGGCGACGAGCACCGAGGGCGGCACGCGCCACTCGAACTGAATCGCCATCCCGAGCCAGCACACCACGGCGACGGCGCGGACGCGGTTGAGCCACTCGCCGACCTGCGCGCGCCAGCCGGCCAACCGCAGCCGCAGCGTATCCTCGACCTGGGAGAGCCTCCGCATGCCCCCGGCACGCTAGCCCACCCTCCCCCGACCCTCCAGGGAGGCCCGACACACGAGCCCCGGCTCTCGCGGACGGCTATCCTCGCGCGCCGGAGACATCCATGGCGAGCATCGGTCACGTGGCGGTGGGGCTGGCGTTGGGGCGGTACGAAGCGAACGGCGAGACGACGAGGCGGCTGCTCGCCTCCATGGCGTTGTTCTCCGCGCTGGCGCTGCTGCCCGACGCGGACGTGGTGGCCTTCGTGTTCCGCATCCCCTACTCGGCGCCCTGGGGACACCGCGGTGCGTCGCACTCGTTCGTCTTCGCCGCGGGCATCGCGCTGCTGGTGGCCCTGGTGGCGAAGTGGCGAGGCGCGTCCGCCGCGAGATGGGGCGGGCTCGCGTTCCTCGCGGTGGCGAGCCACGGGCTCTTGGACGCGCTCACGGATGGCGGGCTGGGCGCGGCGCTCCTGTGGCCCTTCTCGAACGCGCGCATGTTCGCGCCCGTGCGTCCGCTGCCCGTGTCCCCCATCGGCGCGGGCATGTTGTCCCCGCGAGGGATGTACGTCGTCGGCGCGGAGCTGCTCGCCTTCATCCCCTTCTGGGCGTACGCGCTGTGGCCGCGCCGGTCCGCGAGAAAGAGCTGAGCGATGCGACTGTTCACCGCCGTCACGTTGGGAGACGTCCTCGAGGCCCGCGCCGCCGAGGAGCTGTCGCGACTGCGCGCGCTCGCGCCCACGGCCCGCTTCGTGCGCGCCGAGGGGGTGCACCTCACGTTGGTGTTCCTGGGGGAGGTGGAGCCCTCGCGACTGCCCGCTGTCCGTGAGGCCCTCGCGTCCGTGGGCCCGCGCCACGCGCCTTTCACTGTGTCCGTGGGAGGGGGCGGGACGTTCGGTACGCCGTCGCATCCGCGCGTGCTCTGGTCCCACGTGCGCGGAGACGTCGAGGCGCTCGAGGCGCTGCAGACGGACACGGCCGCGCAGCTGCTCCCGCTCGGCTTCGAGCCCGAGCACCGCGACTACGCGCCGCATCTGACGCTGGCCCGAGCCAAGGCGCCCAAGGGAGACCCCGCGCTGCTCGCGTGTGCGCAGGCCCTGGCGAGCGTCGAGCTGGGCGAGGGGCGCGTGGACCGGCTCGTGTTGTTCGAGAGCCGGGGGCCCGATTACGTTCCCGTGGTGGAGGTGCCGCTCACGCGCGCGGGCTGATGGCGCGTGCCCCAGCAAGTCCGCGCATCGCTCCCTCGCGGTGCCCCCTCGCCCGAGCGGCAGCGAGGACGGACTCCTCCCACGGTGTCAGGATGACCTCGCCCGCGGATGCGCTGGCACTGCCCCTGCAGTCTTCCCGTGTGAGCGCGGCAAGCACCGGAAAGGACGGGCACATGCGGTGGATGATGGGGTGGGTGCTGTGGCTGTGGGGACTCAGCGCGGTCGCCGCGCCTCGCGACGCGCTGGAAGCCAGGTTACAGACAGGCGACATCGTCCTGCACACCTCGCGCTCGCGGCAGTCCCAGGCCATCCAGGCGGCCACGCACAGCCCGCTGTCCCACGTGGGGTTGGTCGAGGTCACCCAGAAGGGCACCTTCGTGGTGGAGGCCGTGCAACCCGTGCAGCGCGTCCCCTTCGCGAAGTGGAAGGCGCGCGGCGTGAAGGGCCATATCCTCGTGCTGCGCGCCGAAGACGTCGACGCGGAGACGAAGCAGCGCGTGCTCACCGCGGCCAAGACGCACCTGGGCAAGCCGTATGACTGGCGCTTCGGCTGGAGCGACGACGCGATGTACTGCTCGGAGCTGGTGCGCAAGGCGTACGCCCAGGGCGCGGGCGTGGAGTACGGCGAGATGCAGACGCTGGGCTCGCTCGATGTCGCGGGCCTGGAGAAACAGATGCGTGAGCGCTACGGCGACAAGGTGCCACTCGAGCTGACACTGATAACCCCAGCGAGCCTGGCCCGGGATACCCGCCTGTCTGTGGTTCACTCGGATTTTCAGGAAGCGCTGTAGCAACGCCTCACCGCGTATCCGGGGTGTATTCAACCCCGTCACTCGGACGATGAGACGAGGCCGGGAGCAGGTAGACTCCGGCGCATGAGACGCATCCTGCTCGTACTCCCCTTGGTTCTCATCGTCGGCTGCAAGAAGGACGTCACCCAGGGCGCGGTGAAGGTCACGGTGAACTACACCCGTTTCCTGCCGGGCTGCCTGCGCGTCCAGGCGGTCGACGTGGCGAGCGGCCAGGTGCTCGCCAAGGATGTGACGGAGACGCTCGGCACCCGCGCCTCGGGCGGCACCATGACGGTGGGCGTGGCGCCTCCGACGAGCTGGGGCACCGCGGTGGAGGTGCGCGCCACCGCCTTCGAGCGCGTCTGCGAGGGCGAGGGCGTGGTCACCGACTCCCAGCGCGTGACGCTGGTGACGGACGCCGTGCAGGCCGTCACGTTGACGCTGCAGGCGGTGGACGCCGACCAGGACGGCTATGTCGACGTGAGCAGCAACGGCACCGACTGTCGGGACGACGTGGCCGACATCAACCCGGGCGCCGAGGAGCGCTGCAACGACCGGGACGACAACTGCGACGGCATCGGCGACGCGGAGCACTTCCAGCTCGGCGCGAGCTGCTCGACATCCAACGACTGCCACGGCGTCTACCGCTGTGACATGACGGACTTCGTCCAATATTGCGACACCCCGCCGAGCCGCAGCGTGTATCCGGACAATGACAGGGACGGTCACGGCCGGCTGGGCTCCGAGCCGCTCATCGTCTGCAACGCCACGCCCGAGGGCTACACGTCGGGCCCGCCGGACGACTGCAACGACGACGCCTTCAGCGTGCACCCGGGCATCCCGGACCGCTGCGACGGCGAGGACACCAACTGCGACGGACAGCTGGACGAGGACTTCCCGCAGCTCACCCAGGCGTGCACGGACACGTTCCAGTGCGCGGGTGCGTATGCGTGCTCGGAGGACACGCTGGGGGTCACCTGCGTGTCCACGGTGACGCCGACCGCCTGGTACCCGGACGAGGACGGCGATGGCTTCGGCGCGGCCACAGGCGAGGTGCGCTCGTGCGTGAAGCCCGCGGGCGTCTGGGTCACCAACAACACGGACTGCAACGACGGCAACCCGCGCACGTATCCGGGCGCCACGGAGATTTGCGACGGGCTGGACAACGACTGCGACGGTCAGCCCGAGAACGCGCAGGCCGTGTGCCCGGGTGGCACGGCGCCGGCCTGGACCAGCCGGACCATCACCAGCGGGGCGCAGAAGCACTGGTACTCCGCCTCCTCGTGGACGAAGGGTGGCGTGTGGGTGGGTGGCGACGACGACCGGCTCGCGAAGCTGGTGCCGAGCGCCACGAGCTTCTCGGTCACCTCGAACACGGGCTGCGGCGCGACCGACACGGAGTGGCGCGCCGTCTGGGCGGACCCTGGCAACAATGGACGGGTGTGGCTCGGCTCGCAGGGTGGCAAGAAGGCGCACCAGGACGTCAACGCCGCGGGCTGCACCCAGGTGCAGGACGACGACAAGTGGATCTTCGGCATGACGGGTGTGAGGAACAACGGTGTCCTCACGATTCACGGCGCCGCGTCGCCCAATGACACCGACTCGGCGTCGACGGGCCAGGCCTTCTCCTGGGATGGCGGCGGCACGCTCGGCTACAACGACACCACCAACAACCCGCTCCCCAAGGTCGAGGACGTGCATGGCATCTCCCATGCGCACCTGCTGCTGGTGGGCGGGCAGTCGGGAGGACCGCGGGTCTTCCGGTACAACCCGGGCAACAGCCGCTGGGAGTCGGAGAACGCGGAGCAGGGCACCTCCGGCGCGGGGCGCCTGCACGGCGTCTGGGTGGTCAACGAGCGGGTGGCCTTCGCGGTGGGCGACAACGGCACGGTGCTGAGGAAGGTCGACGGCACGACGTGGACCAAGCAGACCTTCCCCAACACCCATGGACTGACATCCGTCATCGCCTTCGGCGCGGGTTCCGCCTACGCCACCTGCGCCAACCAGCACATCTACCGGTACGACGGCCAGTCGTGGACGAACGTCTACTCGGGAGACAAGCGCTACAACGACATCACCGGCACGGGTCCGGATGACCTGTGGGTGGTGGGCAACGACGGGCGCATCGTCCGCTGGCCCGCGTGGCCGTAGTCACCCTCCCCGCCGCGCCACCACGAAGCGGCGGGTGAACAGGAACGGAGTGCCCCGCGCATGCGCGGGGTCCGCCTGGCACAGCCAAGGGCACACCGCCTCCACGACGACGTGGACCGGGCGCCGCGCCCACACCGTCGACGCGCCTCGAGCCGAGCTGACTCGCGACTCGAGGCGGCCTGCTCGGAGCGCGCGACCTCCCTGCTCAGCGTCGGATGCGCAGCACCTGGAAGCCCGTCCCCGCGCTCCCGAAGCCGCTCACGTTCTGCATCCTCACCACCACATCTCCGGAGGGCAACACGCCCCACACGTCGGCGCGCGCCAGGTCCTCGCCGCTCAGCCGCTCATACCGGCGCGCCTCGCTCCACGTCGCCCCATCGCCGCTGGTGAACAACCGCACGAGGACATCCCCGTCCGCGTGCACATCCCCGGCGATGGACCACGCCGTGCCCAGCACCCACCCACCACCGGGCGCCGCCTCCAACGAGTACGCCGGCCCCGGCAGCTCGAACACCGTGCTCACCTGCCCCGTGCGCGACACGCGCAGCAGC
Organism: Myxococcus guangdongensis; assembly: GCF_024198255.1. Classification (NCBI taxonomy): domain Bacteria; kingdom Pseudomonadati; phylum Myxococcota; class Myxococcia; order Myxococcales; family Myxococcaceae; genus Myxococcus; species Myxococcus guangdongensis. The sequence continues at coordinate 482,977 of NZ_JAJVKW010000003.1, read as the reverse complement.
TTCGGATGCTCGGGCTCGAACAGCGTCGACTGGCCGAAGAGCAGCGTGCCGTCCACCAGCACCCCGCCCGCCACGCCGTTGGCCGCGTAGCCCTGCAGCATCGACGTCCACGTCCGCCCGCCATCCGTCGAGCGCAGCACCGCCGCCTGCGTCTTGTTGCTGCCCATCATCGCCCACAGCGCGCCCGTCGCCGGGTCCGCCACCAGCGCATGGCCATGCCGATGCGCCGTCAGCGTGGAGCGCACGCTCCAGCTCGCCCCATGGTCCGTGCTCGCCCACAGGCGCACCGGCACCGCGGACGAGGTGAACGTCTGGTACTCGAGGAAGAACCACGTGCTCCCGAGCTGCGCGAAGCTGCGCGGCCCCATCGCCCGGTAGCTGCCCAGGCTCACCTCGTCCCGCCACGTGCGCCCGCTGTCCGTCGAGCGCTGCAGGAAATACGCGCCGCTGTGACTGGCCACCGCCAGCAGCGTCCCGTTCGACATCGCCGCCATCGTCCACAGGTTGCCGCTGTCCTGCCCCCGCGCTGAGAACGTCGCCCCCCCATCCGTGCTCGCGAACAACCGCGAGCGCTCACCCCCCACCGCCAGCCCGTACAGCGTGCCCGCGCCATCCACCGCGAGCAGCTCGTGGCTCGAGGACGAGCGCACCACGTCGAGCGAGAACGGCCCCTCCCCCGGCGGCGCCTCGTCCCGCATCCACGCCACCCGCGACACCGTGCCCCGCGAGCTCGCGTCCGGCGCCTCGCCATACAGACACGGCACCTCGGCGCTGCCCTCGGGCAGCACGTCCACCGCGTTGGGATAGCCCTTGAACGTCGCGTCCCCATCCAACGTCACCGCGTCGCCCAGGGTGCCGTCCGGCGCGAGCACCTTCGCGCGCAGCTCGTAGTGCGCGTTGAGCACGCGCATGCGGTTGTAGAAGATGTAGAGCGAGTCACCCACGCGGGTGATGGCGGCCTGAATCGCCCAGTCCGACGTGCTCTCCACCAACGTGCGCGGACCGAAGGACGTCCCATCGAAGCGCCGGTGGTACAGCCGCTCCTGCTCGTCCTTGTAGACCAGGTGCATGCCGCCCCGGCCGTCCGCCACCGCGCTCAGCGCCGCGCCATGGTAGATGCCGTCGGAGAACGCCTCGCGCACGGGCGCCCAGGTGGCGAGCGGGTCATCGTCATCGCGCACGCGCATCCGCGTGGGCACGAAGCCATCATGCATGGCGTAGACGAACACCAGCCGAGTCCCCACGCTCAGCAGCCGTCCTCCACCGCGCCTGCGCACCTTGTCCAACGCCTGGTGCCCACCGAAGCTCGCGCCCTGGTCCGTGGACACCGCCACCACCGCCGTGGAGCCGCCGTCCGACTCCAGCCGGAAGGCCTGCACCCACAGCCGCCCCTTCGAGTCCCGCACCAGCAGCGCCCGCGAGTAGGCCGAGCTCGCGTCCGCGTCCATCACGCGCACGGCGGGCTCCGGCGCCCAGGTGTCCGCGGCGGACTGGTAGCGCCACCACTGGAACCAGACGTCGTGCCGGCTCGAGGGCTCCAGCTGCGGCCCCTCGTAGGAATAGACGAGCGCCACGTCCCGCCCCACCGCGAGCAGCTCCGCCCGGTCCGCGTGCGTGGCGTCCGGCTGGATGACCCCCACCCGCCGCACCGTGCGCAGCGCGTCCTCGGAGCGGTACAGCACCAGCCCCTTGGACTCCACGCTGCCTTGCTGGATGGCCACCAGCAGACTCGCGGGACGACCACTGCCTGTCTCGACTCGAACGACGTGGCGCTGCGCCGGGAGCGTGAGGGCATTGCCCCCGCTCACCGGTACCAACGCCGTCCCGCCCGCCGCGAGCACCGCGGCGAGCAAGGCCCCTGCCAGCCCTGTCATGAATCCCCTCCCCGGACATCCGGGGAGAGAATGTGGGCGAAGACCTACCGAGGGAAGTCGCCCCGCAGTGGACAGGGCCTCATCCGTTGAGCAGCAACGGAGCCCGTGTCGCCAGCAGCACGCTCCCCGAAGAAGGGAGCGCGGCCCGGGGGAAGCCCTCCGACGTGACTACTTGCCGCGGCGACGCTTCGCGGGGGCCGGAGCGCCCGCGTCCTGGGCACCGGCGTCCGGCGACGTGGCCTCGACGGCGCCCGCCTCCGCGCCCGTGCCAGCGTCACCCACGCCACCATCCGCCGCGCCCGCCGCGCCCGCGCGCGGAATGGCCGGAGGAGGATTCACCAGCCCCAGCGAGGCCAGGAAGTCCTCCGCGCCCGGCGCGCCGATGCTCGGGTTGTAGAGGACCAGCATGGTGTAGAGGCGCGGGCCCACCAGGTAGTTGCGCGCGCGCACCTCGCCGTTGGGCGAGGACACCGTGTAGGACTTGCCGGGGTAGCCATCCAGCGTGAGCTCCTGCTCGTTGCTGACGGTGCCCTTGAGCTGGTTGGTGAGGCCGTCACGGCCCTCGTTGAGGAACGCCTCGGGGGGACGGCTCGCGACGACCTTCTCCGGGTAGTCCGCGGTGCTGATGGAGTAGATGACGCCCTCGGCGGTCTGCAGCGAGTACGCCGCCGTGGAGACCTCGCCCGCGGGGATGTTCACCTTCTGGCGCTGGACCTGGGGCTGGCCCGGCATCTTCACGGTGAAGCCCTCTTCGGCCGTCACCTCGGTCAGCTGCGGGCCCGCGGCGGCGGCCGGCTGCCCCCCCCCCGACTCACCGCCCTCGTTCGGCAGCTCCTCGATGGTGGAGGTCGCCTGCTGGTTGGGGTCGGTCTTCTGGGCGCTGACGCACGCGAGTGAAATCAGCGACAGGGTGGCAAGGGCGGCAAGGAGGCGAGACAACGAAGGCATGGGCGCGCTTCCTGAAATTTGGTGTGGGAGATGAACGCGGTGCGTCGGACGACGCTAATAGAACTGCTCGACTTCTGACTACCCGAGATTGGGACGGCCGCCAGTTTCCAGGTGTCACGCACACCCCAGAAGCGTCCGCGGCAGGACGGAAGTGGACGCTTCGGAGGCTGAAAATCGGCCTCCGGAAGCTATTCACCCAGGTAGGCGCGGCGCACCTCCGCGCTCTCCAGGAGCGCCTTGCCGGGGCCCGCCATCGCCACCTCGCCCGTCTCCAGCACGTAGCCGTAGTGGGCGCAGTTGAGGGCCAGGTGCGCGTTCTGCTCCACCAGCAGCACGCTGACGCCCGTCTGGTTCACCTCGCGCAGCGTGCGGAAGATGGTCTCCGTCACCTGCGGGGCGAGGCCCAGCGAGGGCTCATCCAACAACAGCAGTTGGGGCCGGCTGAGCAGCGCGCGGGCGATGGCCAGCATCTGCTGCTCGCCGCCGGACAGCGTGCCCGCCATCTGGTTGCGCCGCTCCTTGAGCACGGGGAAGAGCGTGAAGCTCTTCTCCATGTCCGTCTTCACCTCCGCGGTGTCGCGGCGCAGGTAGGCGCCCAGCTCCAGGTTCTCCAGCACGGACATGTTGGGGAAGATGCCCCGCCCCTCCGGCGCGTGCGCCATGCCCCGGGGCACCAGCTGGTGCGCCTTGAGGCTGGTGGTGTCCTGGCCGCCGAAGCGAATCTTCCCCGCGCTCGCCTTGAGCATGCCGCTCACCGCGCGCAGGGTGCTCGTCTTGCCCGCGCCGTTGGCGCCGATGAGGGCGACGACCTCGCCCTTGCCCACCGTCAGCGACACGCCCTTGAGCGCCTGGATGGCGCCGTAGTGGACCTTGATGCCCTCCACCGTCAGGAGCGGCGCGAAGGCCTGGCGCTCACCCAGCGTCTTCACCTGCGCCTCGCTCACGCCGCGCCTCCGTGACTCTCCAGGTAGCTGTCGCCCAGGTACGCCTCGATGACCTTGCGGTCGCTTCTCACCTCGGCCGGGGCGCCGCGCGCAATCGTCTCGCCGTGGTCCAGCACGGTGATGCGCTCGCAGATGCCCATCACCAGCTTCATGTCGTGCTCGATGACCAGCACGCCCAGGTTGAAGTCGTCGCGCAGCTTGCGGATGAGCACCATCAGGTCCGCCTTCTCGCGCGTGTTCATGCCCGCGGCGGGCTCGTCGAGCAGCAGCACCCGGGGCTGGCTGCCCAGGGCGCGCGCGATCTCCAACCGGCGCTGCTCACCGTACGGGAGGTTTCGCGCCTCCTCGTCGCGGCGGTGCGACAGGCCCATGACGTCCAGCAGGTGCTCGGCCTGCTCGGTCAGCCGCCGCTCCTCGCGCTGGAAGCCCGGGGTGAGCAAGAGCGAGCGCCACCAGTCCGCGTAGTTGTGGGCCGCGTTGCGCAGCTTGGAGCCCACGCTGATGCTGGACTGGTGCAGCGCCGTCTGCGCGCGGCAGGCCACCTTCACGTTGTCCAGCGCGGAGAGCGCGCGGAACAGGCGGATGTTCTGGAAGGTGCGCGCCACGCCCAGCAGGTTGATTTGGTGCGGCTTGCGCCCGTTGACCTGCGTGCCGCTCACCCGCACCACGCCCTGGGAGGGCTGGTAGACGCCCGTCAGCACGTTGAACGCGGTGGACTTGCCCGCGCCGTTGGGGCCGATGAGGCCCAGCAAATCCCCCTGCCGGATGGACAGGTGGAAGTCCGTCAGCGCCTTGAGGCCACCGAACTGGATGCTCACGCCGTCCGCCACCAGCACGGGCTCGGAGGACGTGGGGGGGAGGGCCGTCACGTTCGCGCTCACGCCAGCCCCCGACGCTTCCGGGGCAGCCACCGTGGCAGCACGTCCCAGATCTCCTTCGTGCCGAACAGGCCCTGGGGCCTGGCGAGCATCAAGACGACGAGCAACAGGCCGTAGATGGGCATGCGAATCTGGTCCACCCGCTGCGCCAGGCTGCCCTCGGTGCCCAGCGCGCCGAACAGGGAGCGCATGCCTTCGGGCAGGAGCGTCAGGAAGATGGCCGCGACGAAGGCGCCCGTGGTGGAGCCCAGGCCGCCCAGCACCACCATGACGACGATTTCCATCGAGCGCACGAAGGTGAAGGAGCCGGGGTTGATGATGGGCACGAAGTGGGCGAACAGCCCGCCCGCGATGCCCGCGAAGAAGGACGAGAAGACGAACGCGCGCACCTTGTAGCCGGTGGTGTCCACGCCCATGGCCTCGGCGGCCACCTCGTCCTCGCGGATGGCCCACAGGCTGCGGCCGTGGCTGGAGCCGGCGATGCGGCGCGCGGCCAGCACCACCAGGAACACCCAGAAGAACACCATGCCGGGGCTCGAGTACTGGGGGATGCCCGACAGGCCCAGCGCGCGGCCGAAGGCGTCCGTGTTCTGCACCACGACGCGGATGATTTCGCCGAAGCCCAGCGTGACGATGGCCAGGTAGTCACCGCGCAGGCGCAGGGACGGCAGGCCCACCAGGAAGCCGCACGCCGCCGCCGCGCAGCCGCCCACGAGCAGCGCCACCGTGAAGAGCACCTGGTCGCTGGCCGCCACGGGGAGGAAGGACAGCGCCACCTCCTTGAGCTGCAGCGAGCAGTAGCCGGCGATGTACGCGCCCACGGCCATGAAGCCCGCGTGGCCGATGGAGAACTGCCCCGTCATCCCGTTCACGATGTTGAGGCTCACCGCGAGGATGATGTTCACGCCGACGACGGACAGCAGATAGGTGGCGAACTCGGAGCCCTGCAGGGACCACTGGAACAACACCAGCGCGGGGATGGCGATGAGCAGCGGCAGCACGCCACGCAGCGAGGGCGGCACGAGCGTGCGGGCCTCGGGGATGGGGAGCGCGGGGGTCTCCATCAGACCTTCTCCGCGGCGACCCGGCCGAACAGGCCACCGGGCTTCACGAGCAGCACGAGGATGAGGAAGCCGAAGGCCACCGCGTCACGCCAGGTGCTGGCCGCGTAGCCCACGACGAACTCCTCCACCAGCCCCAGCACCAGCGCGCCCACCACCGCGCCCGGCACGTGACCGATGCCACCAATCACCGCCGCGACGAAGGCCTTGAGGCCCACGTACAGGCCCATCAGCGGGCTCACCGACGTGTCCTTGATGGCGTAGAGCAGGCCCGCGCCCGCGGCCAGGCCGCTGCTGAGCATGAACGTCAGCGCGATGACCCGGTCCGTGGGGATGCCCATCAGCGCCGCCACCCGGTGGTCCCAGGACACCGCGCGCATGGCCCGGCCGAAGCGCGTGCCGAACACCAGGTACTGCAGGCCCACCATCAACCCCACCGCGATGAGGAAGCTGATGACCTGCCAGTTCCACACGACGACGTCGCGGTCGCCGATGATGAGCCACTCGGTGGGCTCGATGATTTCGGGGAACGCGCGCGGGCTGGCGCCCGGCAGGAAGCCGATGTCCAGCTGGAAGCCGTAGGACAGGGCGAAGGAGATGCCGATGGCGGTGATGAGCGCCGTCAGCCGGGGCTTCTCGCGCAGGGGGCGGTAGGCGAAGCGCTCGATGAGGAAGCCCATGAGCGCGCAGCCCAGCATGGCCACCGCGAAGACGGCGGCGATGCCCAGGAACGAGCCACGCGCCTCGCGTCCAATCGCGAACGCGGTGGCGTAGCCCATGTAGACGCCGACCATCATGACGTCGCCGTGGGCGAAGTTGATGAGCTTGAGGACGCCGTACACCATCGTGTAGCCGAGCGCGACGAGCGCGTAGATGGTGCCGGCGGCCAGGCCGTTGATGAGGTGCTGGAGGAGCTGCGCCATTTAGGGATTGATGGTCGTCACGTACTGCGTCTTGCCATCCCCGACCTTGAGGACGACGGCGGACTTCACGGCGTTGCGCTTGTCATCCAGGGTGACGGTGCCCGCCACGCCCGGGAAGTCCTTGGTCTGCGCAATCGCGTCGCGCACGGACGGGCCGCTCAAATCCTTGGCGCGCTTGAGCGCTTCAATCGCCACGCGGGCCGCGTCGTAGCCCAGCGCCGCGAGCGCGTCCGGGACGCCGCCGTAGGCCGCCTTGTAGTCCGCGATGAACTTCTGCACGCGGGGGTCCGGGTTGTCCGGCGAGTAGTGATTGGAGAAGTAGCTGCCCGAAATCGCGCTGCCGCCCAGCTCGAAGAGCTTCTCGGAGTCCCAGCCGTCGCCGCCCATCAGGGGCACCTTGAGGCCCACCTCGCGCGCCTGGCGGGCGATGACGCCCACCTCGCTGTAGTAGCCCGGCACGTAGATGCCGTCCGGCTGCGTCTTCTTGATGGCGGTCAGCTGCGCGCGGTAGTCGGTGTCGCCCTGGCTGTAGCTCTCCGTGGTGGCGATCTTCCCGCCCATCTCCGTGAACTTGCGCGTGAAGACGCCCGACAGGTCGATGGAGTAGGCGCTCTTGTTGTCCTGCAGCACCGCCACCTTGCCCAGCTTCAGGTCCTCGCGGGCGAACTTCGCCATCACGAAGCCCTGGAACGGGTCGATGAAGCACACGCGGAAGATGTAGTCGCCCTTCTCCGTCACCGTGGTGTTGGTGGACGAGGGCGTAATCATGGGCACGCCCGCCGCCTGCGCCTTCTCCGCCATGGCCAGCGAGTTGGACGAGGCCACGTCGCCCAGGATGAGCACCACCTTGTCCTGCGTAATCAGGCGGGTGGCGGCCTGCGCGGCCTCCTCCGGCTTGCTCTGGTTGTCGTAGACGCGAATCGCGAGCTTCTTGCCGTTGACGCCGCCGGCGGCGTTGGCCTCCTTGAGCGCCAGCTCGATGCCGTTGCGCGTGGAGATGCCGAACGTCGCCTGACCGCCGGTGAGCGCGCCCACCTGGCCCAGCAGGATGGTGTCCGAGCCCGCGGGCGTACCGCCAGGGCTTGGGGCCTGTCCCTGCGCGGCCTGCGTGCCGGCCTCACCAGAAGGGGTGGGCTGCGTCTTCTTCTCGCAGGCGGCCGCCAAGACGGCGAGCGCGGCGAGCAGCATCGGGGCAAGGCGTCGCATGCGGAGCAATCCTCCTCAACAGGGGGTGCTGCGAGTCAAAGCCCCGGTTTTCTAGGGGAGCCCTCTCCATGGGTCAAGCGCGCTGCCAGACAGGCCCTCCCCCCACGTACCCTCCGTGCGGCGCGTCACGCGTGTCCCCGTCGAGGGCGGAGCGCTCGAATCCTGGCCCCCGGCGGCCTCCCACCCGCTTCGCCGGAGGTGCCCGGAAAGAGGACAGGACCCGGTTCACGAAGGCGGGCGGGCATGGGCGCATCGGCGGCCACGGGGGCGAGCCCTGAGCACGCATGTTGGCGAGACACTGTTCATCCGCGGACCCACTCCCACCTTCCGGTTGATGCATCCAGGAGGCATTCAGGAGGAGCCAGCCATGCTCAAGAACAAGAAGGACGTACGCGAAGGGATGGTTGTCCGCAGCATCGACGACGAGAAGCTCGGCAAGGTCTTCGCCATCGGCGACGACGCGTTCCACATCGAGAGAGGTCTGTTCTTCCCCAAGGACTACCGGGTCGCGTTCACCGAGGTGAGCGAGATTCGCGACGGGGAGGTCATCCTCAACCGTGGCAAGGACGCGCTGCAGCAGGTCTCCGAGGCCGAGCGCGCCCGGGGCACCACGGACATGGGCGCGGGCGCCATGGGCCTCGCCTCCGAACGCACGGTGAAGGAGACGCGCATCCGGGAGACGGAGCTGAACGGCGGCCGGGCCTCCGTGACGCCGCTGCCCGCCACCGGCCTGAAGGAGGACCTCGCCTACAAGGCCAACATGAAGGCGGACACGGACCTGCGGCGCGGCAAGACGGAGTGGACCGACAACCGCGACATCTCCATCCCCGTCCACAGCGAGAAGCTCAGCGTGGAGAAGCACGACCTGCAGGCGGGTGAGCTGCGCGTGCACAAGGAAATCGTGGAGGAGGAGGAGGTGGTGAAGGTCCCCCTGCGCCACGAGCGGGTCCGCGTGGAGCGGCGGGCGGTGTCGTCGGACACGCCGGTGACGGGCGCGTTCAAGGACGAGACCATCGTCGTCCCCCTGCGCGCCGAGGAGGCGGAGGTCATCAAGCGCCAGGTGCTCGACGAGGAGGTCGTCATCCACAAGGACGTCGTCGAGGAGGAGCGCCGCTTCACCGAGCGGGTGCGCCACGAGCACGTGGACATCAGCACCGAGGGCGAGGTCGACGCGCCGCGCACCCTCAACGCGACGTCCGACGACCCGTCGCTGCGTCGCTCCTGAGGCATCGGCCGCGTGAAGGCATGGCACCCGGCCACCGCTCCCCGTCGGAAGGGGGCGGTGCCGGGGCAGCCGGTGTCAGCGCGCGGCCTTCTTCTGGGGCGCGGGACGGGGCCGAGGCTCGGTGTCCGCGTCCTCGATGTCCGGCTCCACGGCGGGCGGAGGCCCACCGGCGCGGCCCTGCGCCTCGGCGCGGTCCAGCTGCTGCAGCTCGCGCAGCCGGTCCGGGAAGTGCCGGGCCATCAGCCGCGCCAGCTCCGCGTCCTTCACCGGCGTGAGGGCGTCCTGCAGCCGCTCCGCCATCTCCAGGGCGTCGGAGAAGCGCGCCGTGGGCGACTTGGCCAGGGCCATCTCCAGCACCTCCCACAGCGGCTGGGTGATGGTGTCCGGGCGCGTCAGCCGCTCGTCGCAGATGGCCTGCATGGAGCGCAGCTCGTCGCCCCGGTCGAACGCCCGCTTGCCGGTGAGCGCCTCGTAGAGAATCAGCCCCATCGCGAACAGGTCGCTGCGCGCGTCCAGCCGCTGCCCCCGCGCCTGCTCCGGGGACATGTACAGGGGCTTGCCCTTCACGATGCCCGGCAGCGTCATGGTCCGCTGGGCGCGCGCCTTGGCCACCCCGAAGTCGAGGATCTTCACCCGCCCGTCGAAGCCCACCATCAGGTTGTGCGGGGACAAGTCCCGGTGCACCAGGTGCAGCGGCTTGCCGTCCTCGCCCTTCAGCGTGTGCGCCGCCTGAAGGCCGTGCAGCGCCTGCACCACCACCGCCACCGCCTGCTCGGGCGTCAAAGGCCCCCGGCGCGCGCGCAGCAGCCGGTCCAGGTCCACGCCCCGCACCAGCTCCATGGCGATGAAGTACGCCCCCTGCGCCTCGCCGAAGTCGTACACGTGCACCAGGTTGGGGTGCGCCAGCCGCAGGCCGATGCGCGCCTCGTCCAGGAACTGCTGCACGATGGCCGGGTCCGCCGTCAGGTGGGGGAGGATGCGCTTGAGGGCCACCAGCCGGCCCAGCCCCTCCGGTCCCCGGGCCCGCGCCACCAGCACCTGGGCCATGCCGCCGGTGCCCAGGGGGGTGAGGACCTCGTACTTGCCGATGCGCCCGCGCGGCACCGGCGTGTCGTCCATCGCCAGGTCGTCCAGCCGCTCCAGGGGGCCCTGCCCGTCCGTCAGCGCCAGGAAGGCCAGCACCGACGTGTCCAGCTGCTCGCCGATGGCCTCCACCAGCTTCATCACCAGCCCGCCGCCGTCCGGGAAGGCGCCCTCCACCGCCAGCCCCATCCCGCCCAGCTCCAGCGTGCCCAGCTTCAGCCGGGCGCAGAACAGCATCCGCCCGTTGGGGAGCCGGCGGGGGCCGCGCCACAGCGCCGCCTCGAACACGTCCACGCCCAGTTCACCCAGCACCCGCGTCAGCACGGGCCCCCGGGTGCCGCGCAGGGACACGAAGCCCGCGGGCGCATGCACCATGCGCGCGCACTGCGTGAGGAAGACGTCCAGGCCCGCGTCCAGCGTCAGGCCGCGCTGGAGGCAGTCCTCCAGGATGTCATCCGCCATGCGCTGCACGGCCACCAGCCCACGCAGGAACGCGACCTCTGTCTCCAAGGAAGGGAATTCCACCCCCCTATTACAACCTGGGAGGGATTCCCCGGGAAGCCAGGGGCCGAGAACAGCGTGCGTGGGTCAACGCCCGCCTAGACGCGCTCGCGGTCCTTCAGGGCCGTGGCGCCGGGCGGCAGGCGCTCGGGGGGGCTGGTGGGGTGCACCATCCGGCGGTCCTCGATGAGGCCGTGGGCTTCCAGCACACGCTCCAGGTAGGCCACGCGCTCGCGCAGCAGGTCGTTTTCGGGGCGGGAGCCCAGCTGGGCCTCGCGCAGGCGGATGAACGCCTCCAGCACGGGCTTGAGCGAGAAGCGCAGCGTCAACCCCAAGAGGGGGATGCCGCACGTCATCGCCACCACGAGCACCATGACGACGCCTTCGACTGGCTGCATGACTGAAACCTCGGAACGGACAGGGGGTGTCTGACTCTACGCCGGAGGGCTTCCGGCGATTGCATCCCCCCGTCCGTGAGGCGGGTGCTTCAGCTCGCCTGGCCGGTGTAGATGGCGTCGGCGATGCGGTAGGCGCTGCCCTCCAGGCGCTGGAAGGCCTCCTTGAGGGCGACCGGGTCGGAGGTGTTGAGCAGGCCCTTGAGCCGCTCCAGGTCCGATTTGATCTCCTCGCGGTCCTTCTCCGACAGGAGGCTGGCGTACTCCTCCAGGCTCTTCTCGGTGGTGTAGATGAGGCCGTCCGCGTTGTTGCGCAGCTCCGCCAGCTCCTTCTTCTTCTTGTCGTCGGCGGCGTGCGACTGGGCGTCGGAAATCATCGCCTGGATTTCCGCCTCCGACAGGCCGGAGTTGCTCACCACGCGCACCTGCTGGACCTTGCCGGTGCCCAGGTCCTTGGCGCTGACGTGCACGATGCCGTTGGCGTCGATGTCGAACGACACCTCAATCTGCGGCACGCCGCGCGGCGCCGGGGGGATGCCCACCAGCTCGAAGCGGGCCAGCGTCTTGTTGTCCGCCGCCATCTCGCGCTCGCCCTGGAGCACGTGCACGCTCACCAGCGGCTGGTTGTCCACCGCCGTGGAGAACACCTGGCTCTTCTTGCAGGGGATGGTGGTGTTCTTGTCGATGATCTTCGTGAAGACGCCGCCGGCCGTCTCGACGCCGAGGGACAGGGGCGTGACGTCCAGCAGGAGGACGTCCTTCACCTCGCCCTTGAGCACGCCGCCCTGGATGGCCGCGCCCACGGCGACGACTTCATCCGGGTTGATGCCCTTGTGCGGTTCCTTGCCGAAGAACTCGCGCACCTTCTGCTGCACGCGGGGCATGCGCGTCATGCCGCCCACCAGGAGCACCTGGTTGATGTGCTGCGCGGTCAAACCCGCGTCCTTGAGGGCAATCTTGCAGGGCTCGATGGTGCGGTCGATGAGGTCGGCGACCAGCGCCTCGAAGGTGGAGCGGTCCACCGTCTCCGTCAGGTGCTTGGGGCCGGACGCATCCGCGGTGATGAACGGCAGGTTCACCTCCGTCTCGGGCGCGCTGGACAGCTCGTGCTTGGCGCGCTCGGCGGCCTCCTTCAGGCGCTGCAGCGCCATGCGGTCGCGGCGCAGGTCCAGGCCGTTGTTCTGCTCGGCGAAGCGCTTGGCCAGGTAGTCGATGAGCCGCTGGTCGAAGTCCTCGCCGCCCAGGAACGTGTCGCCGTTGGTGCTCTTCACCTCGAAGACGCCGGCGGTCAGCTCCAGGATGGAGATATCGAACGTGCCGCCGCCCAGGTCGTAGACGGCCACGCGCTCGGTGCCGCCGTCCTTCACCTTGTCCAGGCCGTACGCGAGCGCCGCGGCGGTGGGCTCGTTGATGATGCGCAGGACGTTGAGGCCCGCGATGCGGCCGGCGTCCTTGGTGGACTGACGCTGGCTGTCGTTGAAGTACGCGGGGACGGTGATGACCGCCTCGGTGACGGGCTCGCCGAGGTAGTCCTCCGCCGTCTGCTTCATCTTCATCAGGACGATGGCGGAGACCTCCGGCGGGCTGTGGCCCTTGCCGCGAATCTCCACCCACGCGTCGCCGTTGGGGCTCGCGACCACCTTGAAGGCGCTCACGCCGATGGCCTTCTTGGCCTCCGGCGAGTCGAACTTCCGACCGATGAGCCGCTTCACGGCGAACACGGTGTTCTCCGGGTTGGTGATGGCCTGGCGCTTGCCAATCTGGCCCACCAGCCGCTCACCGGAGTCCGTGAAGCCCACCATGGACGGCGTGGTGCGGCTGCCTTCGCTGTTGGGGATGACCACCGGCTCGCCGCCTTCCATGACGGCGACGCAGGAGTTGGTGGTCCCCAGGTCGATTCCAATCACCTTGCCCATGATGCTTACTGACTCCCCCCGGAAGTGCTGTCCGTGTGCTGCTCGGGTGCTTCGGCCCGCGGCTCGGCTTCCGCCGGAGGAGAGTCCTCGGCGGGCGCGGGGGTGGATGAGGCGGCCTCCACGACGGCGGCCTCCACGACGGGCGCGGCGGCGACCTCGGGCGCGCGCGCGACGACGACCATGGCCGGGCGCACCAGCCGCTCGTTGAGGAAGAAGCCGCGCACCACCTCGTAGACCACGTGGCCCACGGGCGTGTCGGCCGTCTCCACCTGCTGGATGGCCTCGTGCATGCGCGGGTCGAACGGCTGGCCCTTGGCGCTGAAGGACTTCACGCCGTGGCGGCCGAGCGCGTCCTCGAAGGACTTGCGCGTCATGGCCACGCCCTTCTGGAAGCTCTCGATGTCGGGCGACTTGGTCGCGGCGTCGAGCGCGCGGTCCAGGTTGTCCATCACCGGGAGCAGGTCCTTGAGCAGCTTCTCCGAGCCGAAGCGCTGGACCTCCTCCTTCTCCTTCTGCGCGCGCTTGCGGTAGTTCTCCAGGTCCGCGGCGGCGCGGACCATGCGGTCCTGCGCTTCCTTGGCGCGCTCGTGCGCCTCGCGCAGCCGCTCCATCGTCTCGCGGCCCTTGGCCTGACTGAACTCGACCTGCGCCTTGAGAGACTCCACCTCCTGACGCAGCTGGGCGACCTCTTCCGCGGTCGCGGAGGGCGCTGGGGAGTCCTGGGGAGGCACGGAATCCTCGGGGGCGATGGAGGCGGCCGCGTCCTCGGAAGCAGCGGCCTGGGGGGCCTCCACCTCGATGACGGTCACCTCTTCATCCTCCATGCGACGCTCGACGCTGCGGACCGCCGCGTCGATGACGTCCTGCCCGATTTCCGCCTGGATGCTGTCCTTTTCACTGGAGCCGGCCACGGCGCGCACTATCTCACGCGCCGCAAACCGATCCAACTGGCGGCAATGATTGACGGAACCGGAACCTGGAGTCCGGGCCTGTCTGATTCAAGGCCGAGCGGAACTTCACGCTCCGGCGGTGGGCTTCTTGGCGCGGCCCACTGTCTTCTTGGAAGTCGGGGCGGCCTTCTTGGCGGCCGGACGCCCGCTGGCCTTCTTGCGGCCGATGGACTTGGTGCCCGGGGCCTTCTTCGCGGCCTTCGGCTCGGCCTTGGGGCGCGGAGCCTGGGGGGCCTCGGCGGCCTCGGACTTCGCGGCGCCCGGCGCGCCCTCCTCGCCCTCCTCGGGACGGAAGGCGCGCTCCACGGCGCCCTCGACCTGGCGCACGGCGGTCTCGATCTTCTCCGCGGCGACCTTGGTGGTGCTGGCGGCCCAGGTGCGCAGCTGCACCAGGCCCTCCTTCACCTTGGCCTGCTTGTCCGGGTCCTTCACTTCCTTGAGGAGCCGCTGGGCCTCGCCGCGCAGGTCGTCGGTGGTGCGCTTGAGCTCGTCGCCGGTGCGCTTGAGGAACTCCATCAGGTGCTTGTCCCACTTCTCGGCCATTGCGCAGGTCCTCTCGTCCGGGCGGCGGCGCCCCCCGTGGGTTTCGCGGCCCTCGAATATGTCACGGACATCCCCGGGCGCCATTGCAGTTCCCCGAGGGGACAGCTCCCGCGAGCATCTCCCCACGGGATACGGCTAGAGTGTCGGATTTCATATAGGGGGAACGGCCGAGCCCCCGCCGCTCCTCGGGGAGACCACCTTCATGTCCATCCAACGCGCCGTCGGGATGCTGCTGCTCCTGACCTTCATGAGCGCCTGCTCCGGCGGGGACGACCCGAACCCCGGCAGCGGCCCGAAGCTGCCCAACATCTCCGCGCTGACCGACACCACGGTGGGGGCGGCCTATGACACGCGCATCACCGCGACCGGCGGCGTCGCGCCCCTGCGCTACGCGCTGAAGTCGGAGCCGCCCCCGGGCTTCTCGTTCTATTCGACGGACGGGCGGCTGACGGGCCCGGCGAGCGTCGCGGGCGACTACACGCTCGCGGTCAGTGTGGTGGACGTGGAGAAGGGCGAGGACTCGCGGCCGTACACCCTCAAGGTGTGGCCCGCGCCGGTGATCGCCGACATGGTGCTCGCGACGGGTGTCGCGGGCAGTGGCTACACGCTCTCCATCGGCGTCACGGGTGGGCGTCCCCCGGTGACGTTCTCCGTGACGGAGGGCGCGCCGCCCGAGGGCTTGTCGCTGTCACAGGACGGTGAGCTGACGGGCATCCCGCGGCTCGCGGGCACGACCAGCTTCTCGGTGAAGGTGGTGGACGCCAGCGGCGTGAGCGCACAGGCGCGCTACTCGGTTGAGGTGAAGCCGGGCACGGGCACGCCGGATGGTGGCGGGTCAGACGGTGGGACGGATGGCGGCCCCACGACGAGCTTCCCGCTGGCGGTGGCCAACTGGAACATCGAGTGGTTCGGACACACGGGCATGGGCCCGTCGGACGAGGCGCTCCAGTTGGCCAACGTGAGGACGGTGATTGCCGGCGCGGGCGTGGACGTCTGGGGGCTGGCGGAGGTGGTCGACGCGGCGCACTTCGAGCAGCTCAAGGCCCAGCTGCCCGAGTACGAGGGCTTCCTGGCCAGCGACTCGCTCGTGTCATCCGGTTCCTTCTATTACGACGCGGACGAGCAGAAGGTGGGCATCCTCTACAAGAAGGGCCTGGTGCAGGTGCGCGAGGCGCGCATCGTCCTGGGCTCGAGCGACTACTACTTCGCCGGCCGGCCGCCGCTGCGGGTGGATTTGCGCGTCACCCGCTCCGGCACCAACGTGGACTTGTCGATACTGATGCTGCACATGAAGGCCACCAGCAACGGCACCGAGTCGTCGGACTACGAGCGGCGGCTGGAGGCGGGGCAGCTGCTCAAGAGCTACCTGGACAGCAACCTCCCCACGCAGCGGGTGATGGTGGTGGGCGACTGGAACGACGACGTGGACGTCTCCACCGTCGGCAACCGCGAGACGCCCTACCGCAACTTCGTGGACGACGCGGCCAACTACCGCTTCGTCACCATGGACATGTCCTTGTCCGGCATCGGCTCCACGGTGAGCCGCAACACGTTCATCGACCACCAGCTGGTCAGCAACGAGATGCTGGCGTCCTACGTCCCGGGGTCCGCCGCGGTGCTGCGCCCGAACATCACCCGCTATGGCACCACCACGTCCGACCACTACCCCATCATCAGTCGCTACAACTTCGGGCAGACGACGGCGCGCACGCTGAGGGTCACCGCGCCCAATGGGGGCGAGGTGCTCGCCGCGGGCAGCACGTTCAACATCACCTGGGCGTCCTCCGGCGTGCAGAACGTGCGGCTGCAGTACTCGCTCGACAACGGCGTGGTGTGGAGCGACGTCGCCGCCTCCGTGGCCGCGGCCTCGGGCAGCTTCGCGTGGACGGTGCCCTCGGAGAGCTCCTCCACCGCGCGGGTGCGCATCAACGACGCGGCGGACACCACCCTGGCGGACGTCAGCGACGGCCCCTTCACGCTCAACCGGCCCGTGCCCACGCTGTTCATCAACGAGTACCTGCCTCAACCCCTGCCGCCGAGTGGGAGCAACACCCCGGACTACGACAAGATGTTCGTGGAGGTGCGCAACACCGGCGCCTCCGCGGTGAACCTGGGCGGCTACTCGCTGCACGACGCCGAGTCCCGGCGCGGCGACAAGCCCGCGCGCCACGTCTTCGCCTCGGGGACGATGCTGCAGCCGGGCGCCGTCTACACCGTGTACTCGGGCGCGTCGGCCGTCCCCTCGGGCACGCCCAACACCGCCGCGTCCAACGGGGGTGAGGGGCTGCGCTTCAACCGCGGCAAGAACGAGGGGAGCACGGGCGACTCCGTCTACCTGGTCCGCCCGGACGGCTCCGAGCAGGACCACTCCACCTACGACGACACCTTCCTGGGCGTCTCCTACAACCGCAACCCGGACGGCTCGGGCGCGGGCGAGTGGGTGCGCCACGATTCACTGTCCTCCTCGCTCGCCTCCCCGGGCCGGCGCGTGGACGGCTCGGCCTTCTGAGTCGCACGGAATGACACACAGGCGACGGGCCCTCGAAAGCCCGCCGTCCCTCATCGACAGAGGGGCCCTCGACCTCGTCCGTGCCGCATCGGCGCGGGGTGGGTCGGGGCGCCCCGCTTCAACATCGACCCAGGCGGGTCGCTCCATCACACGATGGAAGTCATTGAATCGAGTCCGCGCAAGTCATTGAATCAACTGGCCTTTCTCCAAACGCAACTCAAGGTCAGGTGTGAGGGATAATCTCCTGAAAGCCAGTCGAGCAGGAGAAGACCGATGTCCCTCCCTCCCTTGTCAGCGCGCCGTCCCGCCGCACCCGTCACCTCGAGAGAGGAGACACCCCGAGAGGAGCCCCGGGCGGAGCCCACCGCGCCGACGCGTGCGCCTGGGGCACAACCTCCCGCGGAGTTTCGCGGCGTCTCCAGCTTCGACCCCGCACCGAGCGGCGTGGGGGAGCGGCGACAGGTCGCGCAGGCGGTGACGGGCACCACGTCGGATGCTCCCACCGGGGCGCCGAGCGCGGGCTCCACCTGGTATCAGCGCGCCGGCACCTGGGCGGCGGACACGGCCCGGGGCTACGCCACGGGCGCCGCGAACCTCGTGCTGGACTCAGCGAGCCTGGTGAACGCCGGCGTCAACCAGGGCCTGGGGGCCGCTGGCATCGACTTCCGCTTCCGCACCGACCTGGCCATCCAGCCCCGCTCGCAGGCGGAGGCCGCCGCGCAGAACGCCGTGAGCCTCTCCTCGATGCTGCTGGGAGGCGTCGGGGCGGCCCGCGCCGTGGCGGGGTCCATCGCCCCGCGCGTGGGTGGCGCCGTGGCGGCCGCGGGCGTCGAGGGTGTGGCCGCGCCCGCCGCGGCGAGGGTGCTGCTGGAGGAGGCCAAGCAGGGCAAGCACATCGTCGGGCACCAGAACTACATCCCGGGCCGCAGCCCCTTCACGCACTCCAATCCGCAGGGCCTGCTGGACCGCTTCTCCGGCCAGGGACAGCCCGTGGGCAACGTCGCGCGGGGTCAGCCGGGCTTCCGGGAGCGGGTGGACTTCGGCGAGGTCATCGGTCAGGTCAACGGCCAGCCGACGACGCGCGGAATCATCCACTACTCGCGTGAGGGCGCGCATATCGTCCCCGCCAATCCATGAGCACACCCAACCGAAGCAGCCTGGTCCACCTGTCGCTGCAGCGGGCGCTGCTGGGAGCCATCCCCTCCCGGCTGCGCGCCGTCACCGTCCGCTTCGAAGACACCAAGCTGCACTTCGAGGCGTTCTACGAGGGCGCGATTCGCGACGAGGACGTCGAGACGATGTCCGAGGTGGAGACCGAGCTCATCGCGGACTTTCCCGATGACCACGAGATTTCCCACGAGTTGATCCGCCTGGACCCCCCGGCCCTGATTCCCAAGGACCGGGCGTGGGTGTACTACCGCCAGGAGTCGTAACCCTCGAGCCCGCGCGGTCAGGGCGTCACGCCAGCCCGCGTCGACGGCACGCCATGCCACCCCGGCGTGGCCCGCCCTTCCTCGAGGAGACGCCCATGCTGGAGACGCTCACGCTGTACCGCCCGGTGGGGCTGAAGGAGGCGCAGCTCGTCTGGGAGCTCGACCGCCGAGGCTTCCCTCCCCGCCTGCCGGACCAGCCCTTCTTCTATCCCGTGATGAGCGCGGACTATGCCCGGCAGATTGCCCGGGACTGGAACGCGCCGGACGCGGGCAGCGGCCACGTGGGCTTCGTCACCGCCTTCGACGTGGACGCGCCCTGGCTCGCCCGCTACCCCGTCCGCACCGTGGGCGCACGGCTCCACCAGGAGCTGTGGGTCCCCGCCGAGGAGCTCGCGGCGTTCAACGACCACATCGTGGGGCCCGTCCGCTTCCTCGAGTGCTGGTTCGGCCCGGACTACCAGGGCCCCGCCATCCCCTGGGTCCCCGCCGAACACCAGCACGTCGTCACCCGCCCGGCGCCCTGACATCAAGGGCGCGGGCCCGTCCAGCCTAGACGTGCCGCCGGGAGTGAAGCCCCCCTCCCGGCAACTATTTCCGACCCGCCACGCAAGGAAATCGCACCCTCTTCGTTGAGGTGGACGACCCATTTCGAGGGCACGCTCCGTATCCTTTTTCGAGGATGACGGCTGGCCGGGCATTGGGCTCGGACTCGGCTCGCGTGGGTCGGAGACACCGTGCTGCCAGGGAATGAACGCTCCGTCCTGGAGTCCTTCCGCCGTGGGGACACCACCGTCCTCACCCAGGTGTACCGCGCCTATTCGCCGGAGGTGCTGCGCTACCTCTCGCGACGCTTCGCGGTGGGCATGGAGGGAGGCGGCAGCCGCACCGTCTCCTTGTCCGCGCTGGACCTGGACGCGGCCCACCAGGAGACGTTCGTGCGCGCGTTCCGCCCCAACATGCGACAGGCCTACGACGGGGTCCGCCCCTACCTGGGCTTCCTGCTGACGGTGGCGCGCTCCACGGCCATCGACCTGATGCGCGCGTCGGGGCGCGTGTCGCGAGAGGCAGTGTCCATGGACGACGCGCCGGAGCTCGGTCAGCTCCCCAACGAGGGGCGGAGTCCCGAGGAGGAGGCGCTGGGCACCGAGGTGCGCACGCTGGTGCGCCGCTTCCTGGAGTCCCAGCCCGAGGAGGTCCGCGCGCTCGCCCAGCTGCGCTTCGTCGACGGGCTGTCCCAGGAGAGCGCCGCCGAACAGCTGAAGCTCACCCGCGGCGAGGTCCGGGTGCGCGAGCGGCGACTGCGCACGCAGTTCATGGAGTACCTGAAGACCTCCGGCTGGTTGGAGACGGCGGCGGAGCCCGGGCGCCTGGAGCTGGGAGTGCTCCTGGCGACCCTCGCCCTGTGCGCCCTCGGGAGCATCCCATCATGAGGTGGTACGAGCGACACATCGACGCGGGGCTGACGCGACAGGCGCTGGGTGAGCTGCCCTCGCCCCAAGCCGCCCGCCTGCTGCGCCATGCGCACCTGTGCCATCGATGTGGCCCGCTCTACGAACGCTGGGCCCGGGCGCAGCGCGCCCTGGAAGGCTCGCTGGACACCCCCTCCTCCGTGGAGCGACACGCCCTGACGGAAGGAGGCCTGGAGGCGGCGCTCGCGGCGGCGGCGCCGCTGGAGGCGCCCGCGCGCTGGCCCTCGCTGACGGCCCTGGGCGGCGCGCTGGCCGCGGTGGTGCTCGCGGTGGTGCTGACGTCACTGCCCCGGGACGAGTTCCGCTCACGGGGCCTGGGCACACCCCCACCCGGCGTCGCGCTGCGCATCTTCTGCGCCACGCCCGGCCAGCCGCTCAAGGAGCTCCACGCGAGCGAGGCCTGCCCCGCTGGCGCCATGCTCGCCTTCGCCGCGGGAGGACAGGCGCCCTACACCCACGTGGCCCTCCAGGTCCGCGGCACCCAGCGCGCGGAGCTGATGGCGGGGCCCTTCGTGCTGACGGGGACCCCGGGGCAGGAGGCGCCGCTGGAGCTGACGGTGCCGTTGCCGGAGACGGTGGGTGAGGCGGAGGTGACCGCGGCGTTCGCCGGCAGCCCGTCCGCGGCCCTGGCGGCCTTGCGTGGCCAGGAGCCGGGGGGGGCAGTGGTGCTCAAGCAGACACTGAGGGTAGAGGAAGGCCCATGAACAAGCTGGGAGTGCTCCTCGGGGTCGCCGCGCTCTTCGCAGCGCGCGACGCCTCGGCGGATGCCCTGGTCCGCCGCGCCCTCGTGATTGCCCACAACGGGAGCGATGACCCGTCGCTGCCCGCGCTGCGCTTCGCCGATGACGACGGCGTGCTGTGGGCGGAGACGCTGCAACGGCTGGGCGTGGAGACGACGCTGCTGGTGGACCCGGACGCGGCGACGCGCGCGGGGGGACGGCCCGTGCTCGCGGGCGCGCGTCCGCCCACGCCCGAGGAGGTGAAGCGCGAGGTGGCCCGGCTGCGCGCCGCCAGCCTCGCCGACGACGAGGCGGGCCGCACCACGGACGTGCTCGTGGTGTACGTGGGCCACGGCAACACGGACGAGGCGGGCCGCGCCTACTTCACGCTGGCCGGAGGCCGGCTGGACAAGTCGAGCCTCTACGCGGACGTGGTGGACCCGCTCGCCGCCGACTACGTGCACCTCATCGTGGACGCGTGCCGCGCCTCGGGCGTCGTCGGCAGCCGCGGCGGCCAGACGGAGGCGGCGGTGCTGGCGGAGCTGCGCGGCATGCTCGCGCGCGAGCAGCTGGCCACGCGCCCCACGGTGGGCGCCGTGTTCGCGGAGAGCGACGACGGCGAGACGCACGAGTGGTCGCGCATCCGCGCCGGCGTCTTCAGCCACGTGGCGCGCTCGGGCCTGCTGGGCGCGGCCGACATCAACGGTGACGGCCAGGTGGAGTACAGCGAGCTGGGCGCCTTCGTGTCCGCGTCGCTGCAGGGCGTGAAGGGCCTGCCCGCGCGCCTGAGCATCCACGCCTTCGCGCCCACCGGCGAGCCGCGCCGTCCGCTCGTCGGAGGCGCGCCCGCGGGACCCAGCCTGGTGTTGAGCTCCACCTTCGGACAGGCGCGTGTGTCCGTGGAGGACGCGGAGGGCCGGCGGCTGGCGGACGTGCGGCGCGCGGAGGACCAGTACGTGATGCTGCGGCTGCCCGAGCGCGACGTGTACTGGCTGCGCACGCCCACCAGCGAGGCGCGCATCACCCTGGCGGAGCTGAGCCAGGGGGTGCTGGACCTGAAGCCGCGCGAGCTGCAGGAGCGTGGCCCCGCCGAGGAGGCCCTGCGCCGGGGCCTGTTCGCGGTGCCGCTCGACAAGAACTTCTATGACCAGTACGTGGCCGCCGCGGGCCTGGTGCCCGTGGACTTCTCCCGGGCCTTCCCGCCCGCCGAGGGTGGCGGCCTCGTGCCCCGCTCGCTCGTGATGGCGGCCCCACACCCGTTCTTCTCCGGCCTGGAGGTGGGGCTGGTGGGCCAGCAGGCGCCGCTGGGCCTGGATGCGTACGCCACCGGCCCCAGCCTGTCGTGGCGCAGCCAGGGCTCGTCGAACTTCTATTACGGCGGGCGCGCCAGCTACACGGTGATGCCCAAGCGCTTCGAGAACGTGCGCACGCACCGCGCCACGGTGATGGCCCTGGTGGGCACGCGGGACGTGCGGCGCACCCCGCTGTTCATCGAGGCCGGGGTCGGCTGGGGCGCGCTGGGCGTGTCGTCGCCGAACAAGCGCATGGGGGACCTCTCGGTCTCCACGAGCCACCTCGCGGCGGGGGCGGCGGGACGCCTTTTGGGCATGAACCTGCGGCTGGCCGCCACGGCCTCCGCGGACCGCGTCACGCTGGATGGCGACGACGCGTGGGACACGATGTTCGGCCTGGAGCTCGCGTTCCGACGCTGAAGCACCGAGCCACCTCAGGGGGCCTCATGATGCGACGTCTGGGAGTGACGCTGCTGAGCCTGCTGCTCGCCGGCTGCGACGGAATCGACCTGTCGCAGCTCACCTGGCGCTACCCACCGGTGACCCGCTTCGACATCGAGCCTCCTGGCAGCCGCTGCCCGTTCGGCGGGGACCGGGTGCTCACCGGCATCGACCACAACGAGGACGGGCTGCTGACGGGCAACGAGGTCGTCTCGGAGCACTACAACTGCGCCGGTGCACCGCTGTCCTGGCTGACGCGCGCACGTCCCGCGGAGCCCACCGACACGTGTCCCCTCGGGGGCGTGAGCACGCGCTCCGGTCTGGACATGAACCGCAACAGCGAGCTGGAGGACGAGGAGGTCACCCACGAGCGGCTCGACTGCGCGGGCGAGTATCCGGTGAACGTCCGGGTGCGGGGAATCGCGCAGGGGCATCCCACGTGCGTCGGCGAGGGCACGCTGGTGGAGGCGGGACCGGACCTGGATGGCGACGGGCAGCTCGGCCCCATCGAGCGCAGGACGGTGGCGGTGCACTGCGGTGAGCCCTCCACGCGAATCCTGGCGCGGCTGGAGCCCGAGCCCGTCGGCGGCCGCTGCGCGGCGGGTGGACACCGGGTGGACTCCGGCACGGACGGGAACGCCGACGGCATCCTCCAGGACACGGAGGTCACCGAGCACCGGCGCGTGTGCCGGGGGCCGCCCGTCCTCGACGGCGACTTCTATCCGACGACCGAGGCGGACTTCGCGCTCCTGAAGACGCTCTTCCGCATCGAGGGCTCACTCATCCTCTTCCGCACGCCGCTGGAGCAGCTCGTGCTGCCCCGGCTGGCGGAGCTCTCCGGCGGGCTGACGGTGAGGGAGAACGCCACGCTGACGCGCCTGGAGCTGGACGCGCTGCGCTTCGTGGGCGACTCGGTGGAAATCTCCATCAACCTGGGGCTCGAGGTGCTGCGCTTCGGCGCGGCGACGCAGCCCGAGCCGGTGTGGATGGAGCGCAGCCTGTCGGTGTGGAACAACCCCCGGCTGGTGAGCCTGGACGGGCTGCGCAGCGTGCGGCCCCGTGAGGACCTCTTCCTCGCCTACAACGACTCGGTGCAGAGCCTCGTCCCGTGGGATTTGGAGAGCCTCCAGGGGTCCCTCGCCGTCAGCTCCAACCAGAGCCTCAGCCGGCTGCCGTTCCAGAACCTCTGGCTCGTGGGTGGCTCGCTGGGCATCCAGACCAACCCTGCGTTGACCACGATGAGCTTCCCGGAGCTGCTGGAGGTGGGGCAGAGCATCGACATCAGCGGCAACGCCTCGCTGAGCCGCCTGACGGGGTTGACCACGCTGCGCAGCGTCCACGACACCTTCTCGGTGAGCAACAACGACGCCCTCCACTCCGTCGACCCGATGCTGGGGCTGCGGAAGGTGGGCGCGCTGATGCTCATGAACAACCCTCGGCTGGAGGCCGCGGACTTCTCCTCCCTCCAGTCCATCGGCAGGCAGTTGGTGGTGTCCAACAACCCGAAGCTCGCGAGGCTGGGGGCCTTCCCGCACCTGGAGTCGCTCGTCGACCTGGAGCTCACGAAGAACGCCCTGCTGTGGGATGTCTCGGGCCTGGAGCACATCCGGAGCCTTCGCTCGCTCGAGGTGCGGGAGAATCCCTCCCTGCAGACGCTGGCGGGCCTGCGCAGGCTCCTGTCCGTGACGGACCTGGACATCCAGGACAACAGCCGGCTGCTGACGTTGGACCTGGACGGGCTGATGGAGGTCACCACCACGCTGACCATCCAGGGCAACCCGACGCTGCCG
The DNA here is from genome assembly GCF_024198255.1 of Myxococcus guangdongensis. Classification (NCBI taxonomy): domain Bacteria; kingdom Pseudomonadati; phylum Myxococcota; class Myxococcia; order Myxococcales; family Myxococcaceae; genus Myxococcus; species Myxococcus guangdongensis. Next base: position 458,877 of record NZ_JAJVKW010000003.1, on the reverse strand, counting down.
TCATGTCTGGCGAACCAGCTCGCCGACCGCGCCTTCCTGGGGGAAGCGCGCACGGTCCAGGACAACGACGAGCAGACGCCCTGCTCCTCCCCCCTGCTCCCCGTGGGAGATTCGGTCGCGGCCCACGTGGCCGCCGCTGGAGAAGACGCGCCATGAGGTGGACCTGGCTGGCCCTGCTGCCGCTCGCGGCGGGGTGTGACGCCCTGAGCATCCGCGACTTGATGGACCACCCGCCCGCGCTCAACCGGGAGGTCGTGGAGCTGCCCGGCGCGCGGTGTGAGCTGGGAGGCCGCGACGTGCTCGTGGGCACCGACGACAACCGCAACGGCGTGCTCGACGACGAGGAGGTGACGGGCTCCACGCTCGTCTGCGCCCGCTCCGAGGCCGAGATGCGGGTGGAGCAGCAGCCGGTGCCCCCGGGCGAGCGCTGTCCGGGGGGCGGGCTGGTCACCCGCGCGGGCTACGACTTCAACCAGAACGACACGCTGGACACCGAGGAGGTCGCCCGCGAGGTGTACTCGTGCCGCGACGTCGCCGAGGCCCAGTTGCTCACCCGCACGCGAGCGCCCCCGCCCTCCCCTCGCGTCTGTCTGGCCCCCACCGTGCTCACGCGGGTCGAGGCGGGGCACGACGAGGACGGCGACGGCGTGCTCGGCGACGACGAGGTGCGCACCAGCATGGAGGTCTGCGTGGAAACCTCCCGCCTGCTCGTCACCCGCGCCTGGGAGCCGGCGTGCGCGGCCGGGGGCACCCGCGTCAGCACGGGCACGGACCTGGATGGCGACGGCGTGCTCGACGAGGAAGAGGTGCTCGCCTCGACCCCCATCTGCGACGACCTGAACACGTTCGACGGCACCTTCGTCATCAGAGGACCCGTGGACGTGGCGGTGCTGAAGGGCATCTCCCGCATCCGCGGCGGCCTCGAGGTGCGAACGGGCAACACGCAGGTCTCCGAAATCCGGCTCGCCACGCTGGAGGTCGTCGACGGCGCGCTCTTCGTGCAGGACAACACGTCCCTCACGCGGCTGGAGTTCCCCGGGCTGCGCTTCATCGGCCAGGGGCTGAGCCTGCTCAACAACGTCGCGCTGGAGTCGGTGACGGTGGGGGGCGCGACGGGGCAGTTCTCCTGGGTGGGCGCCAGCCTGGAGGTGGCGCACAACCCCCGACTCCAGACCCTGGACGGGCTCCAGTCGGTGGTGCCACGCAGTGGCGTCGTCCTCGAGGACAACGCGCAACTCTCCCACACGTCCGAGGGCCAGGGGCTGCGCGCCATCCAGACGCTGACGGGCTCGCTGCGCATCAAGGACAACCCCGCGCTGGCGCTCCTGCCGCTGCCCAACCTGACGAGCGTGGCGCAGAGCGTGCTCATCGAGAACAACGCCCGCCTCACCACCCTCGAGGGCACGCGGCTGGAGTTCATCGGCAAGAACCTGGAGGTGACGAACAACCCCGCGCTGCGCACGCTGACGGGGCTGGCGTCGCTGCACACCATCGGCGTGACGCTGGAGGTCCGGCTCAACGCGGCGCTCGTCGACAGCAACGGGCTGGGCGCGCTCGCGCAGGTGGAGAGCATCTTCTTCTCGCGCAACGACGCGCTGGCGTGGTGGGGGAACATGCCCCGACTGCAGAGCATGCGAGGCACCCTCTCGCTGGAGGCCCACGCGCGCCTGGTGGACGTGCGCGGCATGGAGTCCCTGCGGATGCTGTCGTGGCTGAGCCTCTACAACAACCCCGCGCTGACGACGCTGACGGGGCTGGAGGGCGTGGAGCGGTTGACGGGGCTGGCCTCGGAGCAGAACAGCGCGCTGACCAGCCTCGCGGACCTGAAGGGGCTGCGCACCCTCGAGTCGCTGATGCTGCTCGACAACCCCCTCATGTCGGAGCTGGGGCTGCCCGCGGTGCAGCAGGTGTCCCGGTACTTCTCCATCCAGCGCAATCCCCAGCTCCCCTCCTGCCGGGTGAAGGCCTTCGGCGAGCGCGTCTACACCGGCCCGGGGAACGTCTACCTGGTGGCGGGCAACAACGACGCGGCCACCTGCCCCTGAGCGGCGGGGTGCACGGCCCCTCGAACCCCGCCCACTGACGCCCGCCCTCCGAGCACTCCGCGCGTCGCCCGTCCCGTCGCCTGGGGCGCGAAGCCGCCTCGATGCGCTCCTTCCCAGAGGAGCGTGCGCATGGCCAAGCCCGTCATCCTCGCGGTGGACGACGACACGGAAGTGCTTCGCGCGGTGGAGCGCGACTTGCGGCGTCAGTACGGCCGCGAGTACCGGGTGCTCAGCGCGGACCGGGGAGAGTCCGCGCTGGAGACGGTGCGCCAGCTGCGGCTGCGCGGCGACCCGGTGGCGCTCTTCCTCGTGGACCAGCGCATGCCGGGCATGTCGGGCGTGGAGTTCCTGGAGCAGGCGAAGACGATCTACGACGAGGCCCGGCGCGTGCTGCTCACCGCGTACGCGGACACGCAGGCCGCCATCCACGCCATCAACGAGGTGCGGCTGGACCACTACCTGCTCAAGCCGTGGGAGCCACCGGAGGAGCGCCTGTATCCAGTGCTGACGGACCTGCTGGAGGAGTGGTGGGCGCACCACCCGCCCACGTTCGAGGGCCTCCGCGTGCTGGGCAACCGCTGGGCCCCTCGCTCGCATGCGCTGCGCGACTTCCTGGGCAGCAACCAGGTGCCCTACCAGTGGCTCGACGTGGAGGCCAGCGACGAGGGCCGCCTGCTGCTCGCGCAGGCCGGAGGCGCCGCCGTGGAGAAGCTGCCGCTGGTGCTCTTCCCGGACGGCACGCGGTTGATGGGCCCGTCCACGCTGGAGGTCGCCGAGCGCATCGGCCTGAAGGTGCGCGCGACCAAGCCCTTCTACGACCTGGTCATCATCGGCGGAGGCCCCGCGGGGCTGGCGGCCGCGGTGTATGGCGCGTCCGAGGGGCTGGGCACGGTGATGGTGGAGCGCAGCGCGCCGGGAGGACAGGCGGGGACCAGCTCGCGCATCGAGAACTACCTGGGCTTCCCCGCGGGGCTGAGCGGCTCGGACCTGGCGCGGCGCGCGGTGGCGCAGGCGGCGCGGTTCGGGGTGGAGATATTGACGCCGCAGGAGGTGAGCCACCTGCGCGTGGAGGACCCGTACCGCATCGTCACGCTCGCGGACGGCACGGAGCTGAGCTGCCACGCGCTGCTGCTCGCGATGGGTGTGCAGTGGAAGAAGCTCTCCACGCCCGGCATGGAGGCGCTCACCGGGGCGGGCGTCTACTACGGCTCGTCGCGCACGGAGGCGCTGTCGTGCAAGGACGAGGAGGTCTACATCATCGGCGGCGCCAACTCCGCCGGACAGGCCGCGCTCTACTTCGCGCAGTTCGCCCAGCGGGTGACGCTCGTCGTGCGCGGGGACTCGCTGGAGAAGGGCATGTCCCATTACCTCGTCGAGCAGGTGCGCTCGCTGCCCAACGTCACGGTGCTGCTGGACACGGAGGTGACGCGCGTGGAGGGCGGCGCGCATCTGGAGCGCGTCACGCTCGCCACGCGCGGACAGCCCGAGCGCACCGTGCCCGCGAGCACGCTGTTCGTGATGATTGGCGCGGTGCCGAGGACGGAGTGGCTGGACGGGCTGGTGGCGCGTGACGAGCGCGGCTACATCCTCACCGGGCCGGACCTGATGCCGTCCGGGCAGCGGCCCAAGGGGTGGAAGCCAGAGCGGGCGCCCTTCCTGTTGGAGACGAGCGTGCCGGGCATCTTCGCCGCGGGGGACGTGCGCCACGCCTCCATCAAGCGCGTGGCCTCCGGCGTGGGCGAGGGCTCCATCGCCATCTCCTTCATCCATCAGTACCTGAGCGAGGTGTGACGTGTCCGTGGACCCGAAGCAGCCCCAGGAGCGACTGCGGTGCCTGGAGCACACCGTGCTGCGCCAGGAGAAGCTGGCCGCGCTGGGACGACACGCGGCGGGGCTCGCGCACGAGATGAACAACCCGGCCTCCGCGGGCCGACGCGCCACCGAGCAGCTCACCCAGGCCATGGACTCGCAAGAGGACCTGTCGGTGGCGCTCGACCAGTGGCGTCTGACGCAGGCCCAGCGACAGCAGCTGCTGCGCACCTGTCGGCAGAGCCAGGGCCGGGGCGCCACCCGGGACATGGACCCGCTGGCGCGCGGTGACGCCGAGGACGCGCTGGCCACGTGGATGGACGCGAAGGGCGTGGTGAACGCCTGGGATTTGTCGCCCACGTTGTTGGACGCGGGCATCGGTGAGGCGCAGTTGGAGCCGCTCACCCAGGCCCTCCCCGCCGAGGCGATACCGGACGCGCTCGCGTGGTTGGAGGCCCTGGTGCGCACGCGCGCGCTGCTGGCGGAGGTGCGGCAGAGCACCACGCGGCTGGCGGAGCTGGCGGGCGCGGTGAAGTCCTATACCCACGCGGGCAAGGAGCAGCCCGAGCCCGTGGACGTCCACGAGGGGCTGGAGAACACGCTGCTCCTGCTCAACTACAAGCTGAAGCACGGCGTCGAGGTGAAGCGCGAGTACGACCGGAGCCTCCCGCGCGTGCAGGCGCTGCCCGGGATGCTGAACCACGTGTGGACCAACCTGGTCGACAACGCCATCGACGCCATGGGCGGCAAGGGCCACCTCACGGTGCGCACCGCGAAGGACCAAGGCTCCCTCCTCGTCGAGGTGGTGGACGATGGGCCCGGCGTCCCACCGGAGCTGCTGGAGCGCATCTGGGAGCCCTTCTTCACCACCAAGCCCATGGGCCAAGGCACCGGGCTGGGCCTGGACATCATCCGCCGCGTCGTCGTGGACCGGCACCACGGCGACGTGCGCGTGGAGTCGAAGCCGGGCCGCACCGCCTTCCAGATACGACTGCCCCTGAAGTGAGGCTCACGCGCCGCGCAGCTCCTCGGGCTCCGGACGCTGACGCGGCGAGGGCGCGCGAGGCCGCGCGGGCTCGGGGATGAAGGCGCCATCCAGCTCGAAGGGCAGCCGGACCTGGAAGCGCGTCTCGCCGGGGCGCGAGGTGACGATGACCTCGCCCTGGTGGAGCAGCGACACCACGCGGTGGGTGATGCTCAGCCCCAGGCCCGTGCCCTCGCCCACGCCCTTCGTGGTGAAGAACGGGTCGAAGATGCGGGGCAGCACCTCGGGGGGAATCCCGGGCCCGTCGTCCACCACCTCGACCACCACGTGGTCCGTGTCCCGGTGGGTGCGCAGCCACAGCGTGCCGCCACCGTTCTCCTTGATGGCGTCGGTCGCGTTCTCGATGAGGCTGGTCCACACCTGGTTGAGCTCCGTGCCGTACGCGGTGATGGGCGGCAGGCTCCGGTCGTACTCGCGCACCACGTGGACACCGCGCAGCCGGTGGCCCAGCACCGCCAGCGTGCTCTCCAGGCCGTCATGGACGTCCACGCGCTGCAGCGGGGCCTCGTCCAGGTACGTGTACGCGCGGGCCGCGTTCACCAGCGAGGCGATGCGACCTCCGGCCTGCCCCACTTCGTCGAGCAGCACGGAGATGCCCCGCGTCGCGGCCACCCAGCGCAGCGTGCCCTTCAGCACCTCACCCGACAGCGACGCCAGCTCGTGCTCCAGCTTCTCGAGCGACAACCCGGACTCCACCAGGTCCGGCGCCATCACCCAGGCCTCCTCCACGCCGCGCGCGTCCAGCCAGCGCGCGAGCGCGTCCTCCGCGTCGCCCTTGTCCAGCGGGTTGAGCGTCTCCGGTGACACCGAAGCGCGGGCCTCCAGCGCGCGGACCTGGGGCTCGGACAACGTGCGGCAGTCCAGGGACAGGGCCAGCGAGGGCAGCTCGCGCAGACGTTCGCCGAGCGCGCGCACGCCGCGCATGACAGCGGACACGGGGTTGTTCAGCTCATGCGCCAGCCCCGCCGCGAGCGTGCCGAGCGAGGCGAGCTTCTCCTGCTGCAGCGAGATGGACTGGAGCGCCTTCATGCGCTCGGCCATCTTGCTCAGGATGCGCTGGTTGGCCGTGGGACAGTCCGCGAGCATCCGCCAGAAGGACGGGTGCGACAGCCGCAACAGCCGGCAGTGCGTGAGGGCGCGGCTGCTGGCGAGGAAGCACTGGCCGAGCAGGAGCGGCACCTCGCCGAAGAAGTCGCCCGCGCGGAACACGGAGATGAGCGTCTCCACGCCGCCCACCGTCTTGGTGATGCGAATCTCGCCCTCGAGGATGAGGTAGAAGGAAGCGGGCTCTCCCTCGTGGCCCAGCCACTGCTGGGGTTGGAGCTCCAGGTGGGTGGACTCGGCGCGCAGGCGCTCGGCCTCCTCCGCGTCCACTTCTGAGAAGAGGGTGCTGCTGCGCAGCTCCGCGAGGAAGCGCTCCGCCGAGTCTCCGTCCTCCGCGCTCGCCAGGGTGGGACGCGGCACCGGACCCGGGGTGTCGGGGCGCGGTGGGGGAGCGACGTGCGGCTCCATGCGGAAGCTCCTTTTCGACGAGGTTCCCTCGAACAGTGCGCCCCACCCTCCGCGCCCGCCGTCCGCCGCGCTCCGCCGTTCGCCTCCCGGATGGGCCCTCGGGCGGTGCCTGCCTGCCCTGGCCGTGGGTGGGTAGGCGATGCGCGCACCGGGCGTTCGGACGATTCCGGGCCTGGGGTGCAGGTGGAGATGGACACCCTTCCTTCGACCCAGGCAGCATCCGGGCGACATGGGAAGCGAGGACATCGTCACAGCGCTGCGCCGGGTACCGCTGTTCTCCCGGCTGGGCGACGAGCAACTGCACTGGGTGGCCAGCCACGGGCGGCAGCTCCACTTCCCCGCGGGGGCTCGCGTCGCCGCGCAGGGTGACCCGGCGGACGGGCTCTCCGTCATCCTCGAGGGACGCACGGTGTGGTCCCGCCGCGTGGGAGACCAGGACGCCCCCACCGGCGCGCTGGAGGCGGGCGACATCTTCGGGGAGCTCATCCTCTTCCTGAACTCGCCCTACCCCACCACCGGGCACGCGCAGACGGACGTGCGCCTGCTGAGGCTGGAGCCCGCCGCCTTCTGGGAGCTGCTGCGACAGGCGCCCTCCTTGAGCCGGGGGCTGATGGAGGTCGCGGCCCAGCGCACCCAGCCGCAGGAGGTGGTGTCCACGCAGCAGCCGCTGGCGCTGAAGCCGGGGCAGATGGTGGCGGGGCTCGCGCCGGAGCTGGGCAACCCCGCGGCGTCGGCGAACCGGAGCGCGTCGCGGCTGAGGGACACGCTGCGGCTGGTGTCCGCGCGGGCGATGGCGCTCGGGCAGCACGGGCTGTCCTCCGCGCAGCGCGGAGCCCTGTTGGCCCTGCCGCGCGAGGCCGCCGACCGCGCCCGGGCCACGCCGGCGCTGGAGCCGCTCGCCCGGACGCAGCGCGAGGAGGAGATTGGCTCGTGGCTGGAGCTGCGCGGGATGGCGGACGCGTGGGACGTGGCGCCCGCGCTGGTGGCCTCCGGGTTGGATGTGGCCTGGCTGGACTCGGTGGCGCGCCGCGTGGGCGAGGCGCTGCTGCGCGACACGCTGTCCTGGTTGGTGGCCGCGGTGAGCGGCGACGTGCTGCTGGCGGAGGTCGAGCGAGGCAGCGCGCGGGTGCACGCGCTGGTGGAGGGCGTGAAGGCCTACAGCTTCATGGACCGCGCGCAGACCACCGAGGTGGACGTGCACGACGGCCTGGAGAGCGCGCTGTCGGCGCTGCGCCACCGGCTGGAGGGGGACCACGTCCGCATCGAGCGTCAGTTCGCCGCGGACGCGCCGAAGCTCCAGGCGGAGGCCCACGCGCTCGACGAGGTGTGGACGCAGCTGGTGCTCAACGCGCTGGAGGCCCTGGGTGAGCGGGGCGGCACGCTGCGGCTGCGCTCGTGGACGGAGGCGCAGCGGCTGGTGGTGGAGGTGGCGGACGACGGGCCCGGCATTCCGCGGGACTTGATGCCGCGCATCTTCGAGCCCTTCTTCAGCACGAAGCCGAACGCGGCGGGGCTGGGCCTGGACATCAGCCGGCGCATCATCGAGCGACATGGCGGGGACGTGCGCGTGCTCTCCGCGCCAGGACACACGCGGGTGCAGGTGCGGCTGCCGGTGTGAGGGCGGCTGTCATCCGGCGCACGCGCGGAGCATCCACCGGGTGACGGATGCGCCGCGTGAGCGTCGGGCCGTGCACGCAGGCGGAGGCCGGAGGCTGGCTCCGGGCGCGGCGTGGAAGTGGAGTGTCTCCACATCAGGGGGAGCACTCCATGTCCGGCGAAATCCAGGGCGCCTGGTTCAAGGCCATCCTCGGCTCGATGACCGCGGCGGCGTCGCGGTTTCCCACGCATCAGCGCACCATCAACGGCATGCGCGATGACACGTGGTACGCGTGGGAGGACTACGTGCACATCATGCGCGAGCTGCACAAGTCGCTGGGAGACCGGGCGGTGGAGGCCATCGCGCAGCGCTCGGGGATGCGCACGTTACCGTTGGCGCGGGCCAAGGGCTTCGACTCGGTGGAGAAGGTGTTCGGCGACTTCGACTCGGTGCTGCGCTCGCTGGTGAAGGGGCTGCCCTCGACGGACAGCGCGCGCACGGTGGCCTTCATGCCGCTGGCGGCGGAGCTGGAGAGTGGCTCGCGCCTGCCGGCCCCGCTGCTCCTGGGGACGTTCCGGGGCTTCCTGATGGGTTTCGGGAAGATTGTCACCGAGGCGAAGACGACGCCCCGATTGGGGATGCAGCGCTACTCGCTCAAGTGGATGTGATTCGGGCGCGGGTCACCAGGCGCTCCACGCTCTTCAGGTGGGCGCGGCCGAAGAGGAGCATGGCCAGCACGGCGCCGCAGAGGGCGAGGAACATGTCCCACTGCGCATCCCAGATGTCGCCCTGGGTGCCGAGGAACGCGTCGCCGCCGGCCGGGTCCAGCGCGAGCGCGGCCCACCACTCGAGCAGCTCGTAGAAGGCGCTGATGGCCAGCGCCACCGAGCCGGTGAGGAAGTTGAGCCACCCTCCGCGCCGCAGTGGCGTGGAGCGCAGCAGCACCTCGCGGATGATGAACGCGGGGAAGAAGCCCTGCACGAAGTGCCCCAGCCGGTCGTAGGGATTGCGGGACAGCTCCAGCGCGTCGCGGACCCAGTTGCCCAGGGGCGTGAGCGCGTAGGTGTAGTAGCCGCCGTAGGTCAGCACGAGGATGTGCAGGAAGACGCAGACGTAGACCCAGCGCGACATCGGGAAGCGGCGGAACGTGGCGGCCAGCACCCCCATGCCCACGAGGCCCGGCCCCACCTCCAGCAGCCAGTTGAGCTTGCCGGCGGGGCTGAGGAAGAACGTGGCGACGAGGATGGGCGCCAGCACGGCCGCGAGCAGCAATGGGGTGCGCGCTTCGGCACGCGCGCCGCGCACGGGCGGATAGAACGGCGCGACGCTGTCGACGGCGGGAGAATCGAGCGGGACGGCGGGCTGCATGAGGGGCCTTTGCTCGGTCATGTCCGGACTCGGGAAGGACGGGCGCCGCGCAGCATGGCACGGAGACGGAAGCAGCGTCGCCGGGTCGCGCTCGCGCCAGCGCTGGTGGGTTGCACCCGCCGACGACGCGTCACCTGGCACGCAGACACGGGAGGCGCCACCGAGTCACTCGCGAGCCAGCACACCGGAAATCTCTGGCAGGCTGCGCCGCATGACGACGCGCATCGGCATCATCGGCACCCGGTGGGGACTCATGCACGTGGGGGCGTTCCGCGCGGCGGGCGCGCAGGTGGTGGCGCTCTGTGGCCGCTCCCCAGAGTCCACGCGCGCGGTGGCCGAACGTGAGGGAATTCCCTTCGCCACCGCGGAGGTCCATGAACTGTGCGCCGCCGTGGACGCCGTGGTGGTCGCGAGCCCCGATGCACTGCATGCACCGCACCTGCTCGCGGCACTCGAAGCCGGGCGCGCGGTGCTGTGCGAGAAGCCCCTCACACGCACCGTCGAGGATGCTCGGCTCATCGTTCGCCGCGCTCGTGAGCTCTCAAGCCCCAGCGCCGTCAATTTCCCCTACCGCATGCTGCCACCCCTGCGCGCGCTGAAGTCCTGGCTCGAGGGACGCAAGGTGCAGCACCTCGTCGTCACGCTCCGCACCGGCTTCGTCACGCGCCATGAATCCAACCTCGAGGACGCCTCGGGAGACTGGGGCGGCCTGTCCCACGTGCTCGACGCCGCGCTGTGGCTGACGGACGCGACGCCGCTGTGGGTACAGGCGACGCTCTCCGGGCGCCCCATCCACACCGCCGCGCTGCACGTCGGGCTCTCCAATGGCGCGGTGCTCATCCTCACGCACGCCGCCTGTGCTGAGCCAGGAATCCACGGAGGCTGGAGCCTGCTCGGCCAGGACTGGGAGGTCGGCTTCTCCGCGGGCTATGTGCCGTCACGTGAGGGCTGGTGCATCTCCTCCATCCGAGGCTTCGAGCACGGCGGCTGGAGAGACGTCGCCCCCGGCGCCGAGCCCCACCCCGGACAGCTCGAACCCTGGGCCCAGGCCCACGTGGAGACCGCGCGCCGGTTCCTCGGACTGCGAGGTCACTCGCCTCGCGACGGGCTCGCCACCCTCGATGACGGAGCCCTCGTCCAAGAGGTCCTCGCGGCGGCGCTCCGCTCCGACGCCGAGGGCCGTCGCGCCCCGGTGGCACACGAACGAGCTTCCCCTCGCGCCTCGAATGACTAGCCTCGGAAGAGGCCAGCACTCCCATCCACCCGAGGAAACACCCCATGCCATCCATCGACCACCACGCCGCGGGGACGCCCACCTGGGTGGACCTGAGCACGCCCGACCTCGAGGGCGCCCGCCACTTCTACGGCGAGCTCTTCGGCTGGCAGTTCCTCGTTGGCCCGAAGGAGGACTTCCACTACACGATGTGCCAGCTCGGCGGCCGCAACGTCGCGGGCATGAGCTTGAAGGACCCCGCCGCGCCTGGCCGTGCGTACTGGGCGCTCTCCTTCGAGGCCGCGGACACGAAGGCTCTCGCCGCGCGTGTCGTGGAGCTTGGAGGCAGGCTGGTGGTACCTCCCACGGACGCCTCGGGCCTGGGGACGTTCGCGTCCTGCGTGGACCCCACTGGCGCGGGCTTCAATCTCTGGCAATCCGGCAAGCACCCGGGAGCGCAGGTGGTCCGCGAGCCCGGCAGCATGACCTGGCACGAGGTGAACACCCGTGACGGCGTCCGCGCGAAGGACTTCTACGCCGCCCTCTTCGGCCTGGAGCCCCGCAAGCTGGACGGCATGGACTACTGGGCCCTCCACCACGGCGGTACTCCCGTGGCCGGCGTACTCCAGATGGGCCCCATGTGGCCCAAGGACCTCCCGCCCCACTGGATGAACTACTTCGCCGTCGCCGACACCGACGGAGCGGCCGAGCAGGTCAAACGACTGGGCGGCCACGTCCATGTCCCTCCCACGGACTCACCCTTCGGACGCTTCTGCATCGTGACGGACCCCGCCGGGGCGGGCTTCACCCTCACCCGCCCCACGTAACCCGTCGCGTCGAAACCCTGTCGGACGCAAGCCATTGCAGGGGCCCCTCGTTTTCGTCTGGCGAAGGGGCCCACTAGAGTAGCGGGGGAATGTCGTCCCCCGCCCCCGGCAGCGCCAACGCCCACCGTCCCGCCGAGCCGTGGCTCGAGGAGCTCGACATCCTCGTGCGGGCCCGCTACCCGCTGCTCTACCTGGTGTCGTGGGAGGAGCACCGCGTGGACGCCATCCTCGCGGAGCTGGCGCGCGCGCACGGCAAGGCGCTGTTCCAGTGGTCCATCACCAAGGGCCTGCGCGCCTCGGGCACCACGCGCACCGCGCCCCTGCCAGACGACACGCGCAACCCCATCGACGCGATGGCCGCCATCGAGAAGCTGGGCGAGCCCGCGCTGGTGGTCCTCAAGGACTTCCATCCCTACCTGGAAGAGAAGGGCGTCGTGCGCGCCCTGAGGGAGCTGTCACACTTCCTCAAGAGCACCTTCACCACCGTCATCCTCCTGTCGCCCACGCTGCTCATCCCCGTGGAGCTGGAGAAGGAGGTCTCCGTCATCGATGTGCCCATGCCCGGGTACAACGACTTGCTCCAGCTCCTGCGGGAGATCGTCGCGGTGGTGCGCCGCACGAACAAGGCCACCATCGACCTGTCGCGTGAGCACGCCGACCAGCTCATCAAGGCCGCGCTCGGGCTGACGATGTCGGAGGCCGAGAACGCGTTCGCCAAGGCCATCGCGCATGACGGTAAGCTGGGCCCCGAGGACATCAAGCGCATCCAGGACGAGAAGCGTCAGGTGATTCGCAAGAGCGGGCTGCTCGAGTACTACCCGCCCGAGGAGTCCCTGGGGAACGTGGGCGGCCTGGAGTACCTCAAGGCGTGGCTGAGCCAGCGCACCGCGGCCTTCGGCGAGCGGGCCCGACAGTTCGGCCTCCCCGAGCCTCGCGGGTTGCTGCTGCTCGGCGTGCAGGGCTGCGGCAAGAGCCTCACCGCGAAGGCCATCAGCGCGCACTGGAACCTGCCGCTCCTGCGACTGGACATGGGCCGCATCTTCAGCGGACTCATCGGCTCGTCCGAGGAGAACCTGCGCAAGGCCATCCGCGTGGCGGAGGGCGTGGCGCCGGTGGTGCTGTGGGTGGACGAAATCGAGAAGGGGCTGTCGGGCGTGGCCTCGTCGAGCACCGCGGACAGCGGCGTGTCCGCGCGCGTCTTCGGCACGCTGCTCACGTGGCTCCAGGAGAAGACGGCGCCCGTGTTCGTGGTGGCCACCGCCAACCGCATCGAGGGCCTGCCGCCGGAGGTGCTGCGCAAGGGCCGCTTCGACGAGATCTTCTTCATCGACCTGCCCGAGCAGGCCGAGCGAGAGGACATCTTCCGCATCCACCTGCGGCGCCGGAAGCGCGAGCCCTCGAACTTCGACGTGGTGGAGCTGGCCACGCTCACGCAGGGCTTCAGCGGCGCCGAGATCGAGCAGGTGGTGGTGGCGGGCCTGTACGAGGCCTTCGCGGAGAACAGCGAGCTGGCGCAACAGCACCTGGTGCGCACGCTCCGGGACACCTTCCCGCTGTCGGTGACGATGCGGGATGAGATTCGCCGACTGCGCGACTGGGCCAAGGGACGCACGCGGCCGGCCTCTTCCGCGGGCGCACGGGTCGAGAGGGCGCCATGAGTCCCAAGCTGTCGCGCTTCCTGCACCTGGAGAAGGACCGGGGTGAGCGCACCCGGCGCGAGCAGCCCTCCCAGCTCCACGGCGGTGGCCGCCGCTTCGAGGACATCGCCGAGCGCGGCGCGCTGCCCCAGGGTGACGTCCCCGAGGCCCACCTGGAGCGCTTCAAGGCGGAGGCCCCGGTGGTGCTGGAGCCGCGCGCCGCGAGCCTGGAGGAGGCCTGGGACTTCCCACGCTGCGCCGTCTGCGATTCCGACAACGGTCGCTTCGCGAAGCTCTGTCAGCAGTGCGGCGCGGACCTGGGGACGGCGCAGCAGCTGGAGCACCGGGCGAAGCTCGCGGTGGAGCGACGAGAGGCGCGCGTCCGGGAGCAGGGCGAGGAGCGCCAGGGCGCACTCGAGCGATTGGAGCAGGAGCGCCGCGCGGACTCGGAGCGCTATGCGTATCTGCTGGAGAAGCTGCGCGCCGAGGAGCAGTCCTACCGAGGCTGGCGCATCTTCGCGCGGCACTCCACCGTGGGCACGGGGCTGCTGGCGCTCTTGCCCAACACGCTCACGAGGTGCCTCGCGGTGGCGGGCTGGGTCGGCGTGTGCGCGGGCTTGATGCGCTTCGGGACGGGCAACACCCGCGTGGTGGGCGCGTGGCTGCTCATCGTCTTCGTGCTGCTGTTCGTGCCCAGGTCGGCGTTGCGTCACCGTTGGCGCCTGCGCTGAGCGCTCCCGCTTCGAGCCGGAGAAGAAACGCGCCCGCGACCGTCCCCCCGGGCGTAGCGGCGAGCCGAAGGCGCCCCCTCGACTCCCTCTTCGAGCCGGAGGAAAAGCGCGCCCGCTGCGACGACCCTCGAGCCGAAGGCGTCCTCGTCGAGCCAGCAAGGCACCGCGCGCGGTTGTCACGCGCCCAGGCCGTCGCTGCGTTCGCGCGGACCGCTCCCTCTTCGAGCCGAGGAAGCGGTCGCGCGCGCACGACGACTACGCGCTGGGAGTCTCGGTCTCCGAGGTGCTCGCCCCATTGACGGCGATGGCGCCCGCGTTGCCCCGCATGAAGGCATCCAGCTCCGAGGGCGTCAGCTCGATGGGGCTCGCCGTCGGCTTCGTGTGCGCGGGGTCGCAGACGATGAAGTTGCCCTCGGGCGTCCTGCCCACCACGGCGACCAGGTGCATGGTGGAGCCGTGCTGGCCCTTCCACGTGTCCGCCTTCTGGTGCCACTCGTTGGGCACGCCATTCTTCAGGTCCGGCGCGCCGTCCCCATCGCTGTCGACGTAGAGGTTCCCGTTCTCCGGGTTCACCAGCGCCTCGGGCGTCCCCTCCGGGGCCTTCTTCGTCTCCACGAAGGTGCCGGAGATGACCACGGTGCTGCCGTTGTCGATGGCCGTCATGATGGCCGTCGAGTTCGCGGCCACGTTCGCCGTCGTCCCACCCGCCGCGGCCACCGCGTTCGCCACGTCCGTGAAGCCGGTGAACGTGGAGTTCTCGTTGCCCTTCCCATCCAACGAGTACGCCAGCGTCCCGTCCTCCTTCGTGTAGACGCCGTCGCTGCCCGAGTCATCCGCGTGGTTGCCCCAGTAGCGCACCGCCTGCACATCCGCGCCCGTGGTGCCGTTGTGCTCGATGCCCGGGATGTCCGGAATCTCGAGCCCCTCGTTGAGCAGCGCCGTCAACGTGGAGGAGGGTCCGCAGTTGGCGTTGCTGGCGTCACCCCCCACCTCCTTCTCGGCGGCGAACTGGTCGACGAAGACGCTCTGGTACGCGGCGGCGGCCGGCGTCGTCGTGCCCCCGGTGCTCGCCGGCTGCGCGGCCTCCTCCGCCGTCAGCTCCCGCGTGTACTGGGCGCTCACCCAGCCCGTCTCCCCTCCAGGCCCGCTCACGTAGACGAAGCCGTTCTGCTCCGACGAGCCCCCACCCGGCGGCGTGGCCACCTCCAGCCGCGCGCCCGTGGGGAAGCTGCCCTTGGGCTTCTGGGTCGTCCCCGCCTCCGGGCGGAGGTTCAACGTGTCCCCATCCGCGGCCACCGCCAGCTTGTCCCCCGGCTGCACCTGACCATCCCCCTGGGTGCCAGAGACCGGGGTGGCGGCGGTGTTCTTCGTGGGAGGCGTGACGACGGCCGGGTTGGCGAGAATCACCGTCGGCGGCGGCATGACGTTCAGCGCCACGGGCGCCCGCGCGGGCTTGCCCTGCTCGAACGAGGACACGGCGAAGTCCACCGCCGCCTTGGCCGCCGGCTGCATCGCGGGCGGCACCGCCTTCTGGACGGTGGCGTTCGCCACGGTGCGGATGATAGGACCCAGGCTCCTGCGGATTGCATCTGTCATGTAATTTCCCCCTCTGCTGAAAACATTCTACTCGAAATGTTTTCGCATGACCAGGGTCCGGCGTTCATCCGTCATCTGGACGCGGGGTGAAGCACGTCAGGAGGGCAGGCCGAGCGCCACCAGCGCGGCGGCCACCACCTGCTTCACGGGGACACCCGCGGCCTCGGCGACGCGGCGGCAGTCCTCGAACTCCGGATGCGCGTTGAGGACGGCGCCATCGCGCAGGCCCCGCTTCACGCGGACGCGGCCCCACGGCGTCTCCACCTCCACCCAGTCGCGAGCCAAAGCCTGACGCTCGACGCGGTGGTAGCGCACGCCCAGGGACGTGGACTCGCGCAGGAGCAGGTCCACCACGGTGTCGCGCAGGCCGCCCTCCACCAGCGCGCTCAAGAGGTGGCCCGGGCGGCTCTTCTTCATCACGACGGGCGCCACCCACGCATCCAGCGCGCCCACGGCGAGCAGCCGCTCCAGCAGGTGCCCCAACAGCTGCGGCGTGGCGTCGTCCAGGTTCGCCTCCACCACCCACAGGCCCTCGGTGCGCGAGTCCTCCAGCCGCCCCAGCGACGCGCGCAGCACGTTGGGCCGGTCCCGGAAGTCCTTCGTGCCCACGCCGTAGCCCACCTTCTCGACGATGAAGTCGGGCGGGTGGCCGATGCGCGTGAGCACCTTGAGCAGCGCGGCGCCGGTGGGCGTGGTCAGCTCGCCCACGCCCTCGAAGCGCACGGGCACGTCGCGCAGCAGCTCCAGCGTGGCCGGCACGGGGATGGGCATCATGCCGTGCGCCACGCGGATGGAGCCGCTGCCCAACGGAGGAGGCGCCGCGTGGACCTCCGGGTCACCCAGCAGCTCCAGCACCACCGCCGCGCCGCAGATGTCGACGATGGAGTCCACGGCGCCCACTTCGTGGAAGTGGATGTCGTCGATGGAGACGCCGTGCACCTTCGCCTCGGCCTCGCCAATCGCGCGGAACACCGCGAGCGCCCGCTCCTTCGCGCGCGCAGGCAGCGTGGACGCGGACTCGATGAGGCGACGGATGTCCGCGTAGGCGCGGTGCGGGTGCGCCTCGCGCGCGTCCAACACCACGTCCAGGTGCGTGCCGCTGATGGCGTGGCGCACCGCGCGGCTCACCGCCAGCTTCCAACCCGGGACGCTCAACCCTCGCAGCGCCGCTTCAATCGCCGCGGGCTCCAGCCCCAGGTCGATGCCCGCCGCCAGGAACATGTCCCCGGCGATGCCGCCCACCGGCTCCAGGTAGAGGATGCGTCGCACGCCGCTCACCGCCGCCCCTTCGTGCGCGAGACGAGCGCGGCGTAGAAGCCCCCGCCGAAGCCGTTGTCGATGTTCACCGTCGCCACGTTGGAGGCGCACGAGTTCACCATCGCCAGCAGCGCGGACACGCCCTTGAAGTTGGCGCCGTAGCCCACCGACGTGGGCACCGCGACGATGGGGATGCCCACCAGCCCGCCCAACGCGCTCGCCAGCGCGCCCTCCATGCCCGCCACCACCACCGCGGCGTGGCACTCCTGAATCTCCTCCCGACGCCGCAAGAGCCGGTGGATGCCCGCCACGCCCACGTCGTAGACGCGGCGCACCTCCGCGCCCAGGGCCTCGGCCGTCACCGCGGCCTCCTCCGCCACGGGGATGTCGCTGGTGCCCGCGGTGACGATGGCCACGCGGCCCGCGCGCACCTTGCCCTGCTTGAGATGGAAGATGCGCGCCACCGGGTGGTACAGGCCCTTGGGGAAGCGCGCCACCAGCGCCTCCGCCTTGTCCGGCTGCAGCCGCGTCACCAGCACCGTCTGCTTGCGCTCCACCAGCGCGCCGACGATGCCCAACAGCTGCTCCACCGTCTTGGGCTCTCCCAGCACCACCTCCGGGAAGCCGAAGCGCAGGTTGCGGTGGGTGTCGAGCGTCGCGTACCCCAGCTCCGCGAAGGGCAGGTCCTTGAGCTTGCCCACGGCGTCATCCACCGAGACGCGGCCCGACTTCACGCTCCCCAGCAGCTGCTTCAGCGCCTTCTCATCCATGGCGCCCCTGTACTCCGAAACGGGCTACACGCCCAGCCGCGCCAGGAGCGCCCGGGAGCTGTCCCGCTCCAGCACCAGCAACAGCTGCCCGCTCACCGGGGGCGTGGCCGCCGCCATGAAGCGCGCCTCCAGCACCACCACTCGGCCGGGGTCTCCCTCCACCTGCCCCACCGCCGCGCCCACCAGCTCGCGAGCGCTCGCCCGCCGCAGCGTGGGCACCGATGGCATCAGCCGCCAGGACGTCAGCTTGCCGATGGCGGACAGGCACGCGCTCGCGACGATGTTCGCCGCCTCCGACACCGCGCTGTCGCGCTCGGCCTGCCCGCACTCCTGCGCGCCGAGCAGCAGCGTCTCCAGCGACTGGGCATCCGAGGCCGGCAGGGCCAGCATCAGCACGCCCCGCAAGGCCCCGGTGATGGCGAGCCAGGCGGCCACCGCGGGTGAATCTCCCCCCAACAACCCCGCGGCGTCCTCGGGGCCGGTGAGCACCACGCGGGGGACGGACAGGTCCACCTGACGTCCACCCATGAGCCGGGAGAGCGCGTTGGCCGCATGGCCGCAGCCGATGTTGGCCACCTCGCGCAGGGCATCGAGCTGAGCATCGCTGGGAGAAGGCAGGCTCACGCGGACAGTAACCTCGGAACATCCAGGATGAAGACCGGACGGCCACTGCCGAGGATGGTCACCCCGGAGAGGCCGGGCAACAGGTCCAGCGGCCGCGACAGCGGCTTGAGCACCACTTCCTCCTGGCCGAGCAGCCGGTCCACACCCAGCGCCACCCGTCCGGAGTCCCCCTCCATCACCACGAAGGGCCGCACCCCGCGCAGGCCCGGCGCCGGCACGCCGACGAGCGAGTCCAGCGCGTGCACGGGCAACAGCGAGTTGCCATGCGGCAGGAGCGCCGTCTCGCGGCTGCGGCTGAGCGCGTCGCTGTCCGCCTCCGTGGCGCCCACCACCTTGGCGATGGGCAGGCCGAAGACCTCCTCGCCCACCTCCACGAGCAGCAGGTGCACCACCGCCACCGTCAGCGGCAGCCGCAGCGTGAAGCGCGTGCCCCGGCCCGCCTCGCTGTCGATTTCGAGCGTGCCACCCACGCTCTCCACCACGCGCTTGACGGCGTCCATGCCCACGCCTCGGCCGGAGATGTCCGTCACGTCCTTGGCCGTGGACACGCCCGGCAGGCACGACAGCATGAAGGCCTCGCGGTCCGTCATCCGCGCGGCGGCCTCCGGGGTGAGCAGCCCTCGCGCCACCGCCGCGGCCTTCAGCTTCGCGGGGTTCATGCCGCGGCCGTCGTCCTCCAGCTCGATGATGACGCGGTCCCGGGCGCGCTTGACGGCCACCAGCACGCGTCCGCGCGGGCCCTTCTTCGCGGTGACGCGCTCCTCGGGTGACTCCAGGCCGTGGTCGATGCAGTTGCGGAGCAGGTGCAGCAGCGGGTCCGCCAGCTCGTCGAGGATGGCGCGGTCCAGCTCGATTTCGGCGCCGGTGATGACCAGGTCGACCTCGCGCTCCTTGCGCCGGGCGATGTCGCGCGCCGCGCGGGGGAGCCGGTCGGTGATGAGCGACAGCGGCGTCATGCGCGCCGTCATCACCTTGTCGTGCAGGTCCTTCACCAGCGTGTGCAGCCGGTAGACGCCCTCCTCCAGCGCGGGGCGCACGTTCTCCGGCAGCACCTTGCCCACCTCGCGCAGGCGCGCCGTGGCGAGCATCAGCTCACCCACCGTGTCGAGGAAGTAGTCGAGCAGCTCCGTGCGCACGCGCACCGTGCGCGACGAGGAGTCCGCGCCCACGCCGCGCCCCGCCTCCGCCACCGACGCCGGAGCGACCACGGGGACGGGGACGGCCACCGCGGGCTTCACCGAGACGACATCCACCTCGGCCACGTTCTTGAGCGACTGCTGGATGCCCGCCTCGCCCACGGACGTCTCCAGCTCCAGCTGGATGTAGCCGTCCGGGATGCGTCCAGCCTTGAGCTCCTCGAGCGCGGGCCGCAGGTCCACCAGCGTGCCCAGCGTGGTGAGCCGCTTGTGCACCAGGAAGGCGCGCACGCCGGGCACCTGGCACGTGGGGGAGATGCGCAGCCGCACCGCCCAACGCTGAGTGCTCCCCTCGGGGCGCTCGCCGGGCAGCGTCGCGGCGGAGGCCGCCTTGAGCGCCGTGCCCAGGTCATTCACGCCCGCGTCGGAGAGTCCGGGCGGAGTTCCGGTGGACGCGTTGCCGTGTGTGGAGGACGCGGGCCCGCCAATGCCGAGCACCTCGCGCACACCGCCGACACCGGGGTCCAGCGAGGTCAGTCGGGGAGGGACTGAAGACTGGGGGCCGAGGTCCGCGCCGCTCGTGCCCGTGGCGCCGTTCGATGGGGAGGATGTGCCGGGAGCAGCACCGGACGCCGAGGCCGGACCGCCCGGTGAACCGTGACCTGGCCCCTCGCCGCCCGGTGAACCGCCAGTCGGGTTCGTACCGCCGGAACCCGCGCCGTTCGCTCCACCCGGGGAGCCCGAGCCATCGCCCGCTCCGCCCGTCGAGCCTGAACCGCTCGGTGAACCCGCCCCCTCATCGGTGCCGCTCGTCGAGCCGGAGCTGCCCGCGCCACTGCCCGCCGCGCCCGCGCCACCCGCGCCCGAACCACCCGCGCCGGAGCCCCCCCCCGTCGAGCCCGAGCTGGAACCACCGCCCGAGCCGCCCGAGGAGTCCCCACCGTCGGAGCCCTCCGGCTTGAGCACGGTCACCTTCGCGACGCGCGTGGCGGTGGGGGCGTGGCCCGTCATCGTGGTGACACGGGCGGCGAGCTGCGCCAGGAGCGGGGCGGCCTCGTCCGGAGGACGTCCCTCGGCCACGGCGCGCACCTGCGCCAGCAGCATGTCCGAGGCGCTCAGCAGCAGGTCCACCAGGTCCCGGTCCAGCCGGCTCCGGTCCTGCCGCACGGCGTCCACCAGGTCCTCCACCCGGTGCGCCAGAATCGCGATGGGCTCGAAGCCCATCGACGACGCCATGCCCTTCACGGAGTGGGCGTGGCGGAACATCGAGTCCACCGCGCTCGAGGAACCCTCACGTTCGAGCTGTACCAGGTCCCTGCCGAGCGCCTCGAGGTGCTCGGTGGCCTCCGAGATGAAGAGGCCCAGGTAACGGGACATGTCCATCGTCATGCCCGACCTCGTCAGAAAGCGCCGAGTGACCGCCCGAGGGCGACGTCGCTCACGCCCCTCCCACTCCCAGGACCTTCTTCACCACACCCAGCACGTCCTCGGCGCGGAACGGCTTGACGATGAAGTCCGAGGCGCCCGCCTCGATGGCCTCCATCACCAGGCTCTCCTGACCGAGCGCGGAGCACATGATGACCACCGCGCTGCTGTCGTGCTTGATGATCTCCCGCGTCGCCTCGATGCCGCTCTTGAACGGCATGACGATGTCCATCGTCGTGAGGTCGGGCTTGAGCTCCTTGTACTTCTCCACGGCCTCCAGGCCATTGGCCGCTTCGCCGACGACCTCGAACCCTCCAGACGCGAAGATGTCCTTGATCATGTTGCGCATGAAGATGGCATCGTCGACGACCAGGACCCGCTTAGCCATGTGAAGAACTCCGCCTCCGAATCGCCTAGCCTAGAGGAGCGCGCACACTAGCATCCGCGCTTTCCAGGGGGCTACTCACTTGGAATGGGTGAACAAGGCAACCACCGCGGCGTCCAGTCCCTCCGGGTCCAGCACGGTCACTCCCAGCCCACCCAGCCGGGCGACGCCACGGATGGCCGGTGTCGACTTCCCCGGCGCCGTGCTCACCCGCTCGACCGCCTCGATTCCATCCACATCCGTCACCAACAGTCCCAGATCCCTCCGGCCGCGGTCCAGAAGAACCACGCGGGAGGGCGGCGAGGCCCCGTCCGGCAACCCCAACAGCTGGCGCAGCTCCACCACCGTCACCACCCGGCCCCGCAGGTTCATCACCCCGGTAATCGCAGCCGGTGCGCGCGGCACCCGGGTGAAGCGCTCCGGAGGCACGACGACCTCCCGCACCGCCGACAATGGCAGTCCGTAGCGCTCCTTCTCCACCCGGAAGATGACGTGCCGCACAGAGGTCGTGTTGTATCAGCTTTGCATCGCGCGGGACGCCGTAGCGCGTCGCGCCGTGCGGGGCCGCTTCACCCCGGGCGCCACTTTCCTCGCGGACGGTTTGCCTGCCGCCGCACTCTTCTTGCCGGGACGCTTCTGCTTCGCGCCCGTCGACTTCGCCTTCGCACTGGGCACCTTCACCTTCGCGCCCGTCGTCTTCGCCTTCGCGCGCGCCGTCTTCGCCTTCGTGGCGGCCGGCTTCACCTTCGCGCCCGTCGACTTCGGCTTCGCGCCCGACGTCGTCGACTTCGACCCCACCGCCTTCGGCTTGCTCGCGGTGGACTTCTTCACCACGGACGCACCGTCGCCCAGGCCCTTGGGCGCCACGGCGCGGAAGCTCTCCTGAATCCACAGGGCCAACAGCTCCACCGGGACCTCGTGTCCGGGGGAGAAGCGCGCCGTCACCCAGCCGCTCTTGCCCAGGCCATAGCCCGTGGGCTCGGCGAACGGGAGCATCAGCGCCGCCTCGTTGGAGGTGGGCAGCTTGGTGGTGACGCGCAACCCCTCCTCGTCGAGCACGAGGATGGCGAACATCTTCCCGCGCACCTTCGCGGTGCGGTGTCCCCAGGGGAACTCCTCCGTGACGTCGGGCAGGGCGAGCATCACCTCGCGCAACCGCGCCTCCGCGGCACCCAAGACGACGGTGGAGCCCTTGCTCATGGCCCCAGGCGGAAGCTGCGCACCACGCTCTGCAGCTCGACGGAGAGGTTGGTCAGCTCGCTGGCCAGCGACGTCATCCGCGACACGGCCGCCGTCTGCTCCTGGATGACGGACTGGATGGCCTCGGTGGAGGCGGCGTTGTTGCGCGCCACCAGCTTGATCTCCTCGATGGCCTTCACCATCTCCTCGCTGCCCTTGTGCTGCTCGCGGGTGCTCTCGGAGATGAGGTGCACCTTCTCGGAGCCCTTGCGGATGGTGTCGGTGATGGCGCCCATGGAGCGCACGATGTTGGTGAGGTCCTCGCGGCCCTCCGCCAGCTCCGCGATGCCCTCCTTCATGGCGCTCACCACGGACGTCGACTGGCCGGAGATGTCCCGCGCCAGCTTGGAGATCTGCTCGGCGGAACGGCCCGCGCTCTCCGCCAGCTTGCGCACCTCGTCGGCCACCACCGCGAAGCCCCGGCCGTACTCACCCGCGCGCGCCGCTTCAATCGTCGCGTTGAGCGCCAAGAGGTTCGTCTGCTGCGCCACCTGGGTGATGGCGTCGACAATCTTCGAAATCTCCTGCGTCTTCTCGCCGAAGGCGAACACCTGCTGGCTGGCGGACTCGATGCGGTTGAAGACCTTCTTCACCTTGTCGCCGGCCAGCCGCGCCGCCTTGGAGCCGTCCTCCGCCGCGCTGCTCGTCTCCGCCGTCGTGCGCGCCGCGTCCTCCGCGCTGCCCGTCGTGCGCTGGATGCTGCTGGCCATCTCCGTGATGACCTTGGAGGCCTTGGACACCAGCTGCGACTGCGTCTCCGCGCCGCCCGCGATGATGTTCATCGACGAGCCCACTTCCTCCGTGGAGC
This sequence comes from Myxococcus guangdongensis, assembly GCF_024198255.1. Lineage (NCBI taxonomy): Bacteria > Pseudomonadati > Myxococcota > Myxococcia > Myxococcales > Myxococcaceae > Myxococcus > Myxococcus guangdongensis. The sequence goes on along the minus strand of NZ_JAJVKW010000003.1, from coordinate 435,853 downwards.
CGTTGACGTTCTCCGCCGAGCGCTGCAGGTCGATGGCCGTGTCGGCCACGCTCTTGGCCGTCTCCTGGATCTTGCCCACCAGCTCGCGCAGGTTCTCCTGCATGCGGATGATGGCGCCCGTCAGCTCGTCGATTTCGTCGCGCGTGCTGCCACCCTCGGCGGCCACGGGCTTGGACAAATCCCCCTGCGAAATCTCGTACGCGGAGTTGCTCAGCACCTTCACGCGCGTGACGCGAGCCAGCAGCGACGGCAGCGCGAAGGCGGCAAGACCGGTGATTCCGATGGCCCCGAGCATCCGGATGGCCACCTTCCACTCCGCCGCCTGGTCCAGGCCCAGCATCTCGACCAGCCCTTGCGCCAGCGGCTCCGAGAGGACCATCCAGATGGTGAGCGCCAACCCCAGCACCACATACCCCTTGGTGATGCTGGACTGGAGGGAGACCACCTTGGTCGTGCGACGCCCGTCCACCGCGGCGCGCACCAGGCGCTGCAGGGGCTCGCGGCGAGGCGTCAATCCAGGGGCAGTGTCGTCACGTAGGGGACGGCGCACGGGATGCTTTCGGGGGAGGGGCGGAAGCGCCCTGGGTTTAGCCTTGCTGTCGGGCAGGGTCAATCCACCCGGGAGGGTTGTCGGAAGTGGTCGAACCCGCCCGGCCGGCGCACGTCACGTCCCGATTCGTCCTGGATCACCCACCCCGCCCCCTCGGAGAGCGTCCCCACGCGCGTCACCGCGTGGCCGCCCCGAGCACACGCCCGCTCGAAGGCCCGCCCCCGGGCCGAGGGGACGGCCAGGAGCAGCTCGTAGTCCTCCCCTCCCGCCAGCGCCCCCTCGGGGCCCAGCTGCCTCCGCACCGCGGGCGACATCGGCAGCTTCGCCAGCTCCACCACCGCGCGCACACCGGACGCGGTGCACAGGTGACCCAGGTCCTGTGCAAGACCATCGGAAACATCCAGTGCAGCGGATGCGAAGCGCGCGGCGAGCTGGCCCAGGGCCACGCGGGGTTGGGGGCGGCGCTGGCGTTGGACGCTGGCGCCGCGCTTCATCCCGGCACGCAGATGGGCCAGTCCCAGGCGCGCGTCGCCGAGCGTGCCGGACACGTAGAGCCAGTCCCCGGGTCGGGCTCCCGCGCGGGTGAGCGGAGGGCGGGACAGCTCGCCGGTGGCGGTGATGGTGATGGACAGCTCGCGCGCGGAGGTGAAGTTGCCGCCCACCAGCGCCACGCGGTGCTCGCGGGCCAGCGCGGCCATGCCCCGGGCGAGCCCCGACAGCTGCGCGGGCGGGAAGTCCCGGGGCAGCGCGAGCGCGCAGACGAACCAGCGCGGCGTGGCGCCCATGGAGGCCACGTCCGAGAGGTTCACCGCGAGCGCCTTGTGACCGATGTCCGCGGGGGAGAAGGACGCGCGGGTGAAGTGCACGTCCTCCACCACGGCGTCGGTGGTGACGCACAGCGCCCCGCGCGAGGGCGCGAGCACCGCGCAGTCATCTCCGGGGCCCACGGGCACCCGGGCCTTCGGGAAGTGGCCGAGGAAGCGGCGGATGAAGTCGAACTCACCAGGCATCGTCCGACAGGAAAGACCAAGGGCGCGTCTATTGGAAGACGCTCAGGCCCACGCCGGGCGCCTCACCCCCGTGCAGCCAGGTGGCCACGGCCCCGCCCTGGGCGCCCACGGCCACGCGCGCGGAGCCCGTCTGCGCGGAGGTCTCCGAGTCGAGCCACGTCGCGGGTCCCCAGCCCCGGCCGAGGACATAGCGACTGGCGGCGATGCGCCGGCCGCCCTCGACCTCCTGGGTCCAGACGGCGAGCGACTCCCACGGGCTCACCGTCGCCACGCGAGGGTCCATGGCGGTGCGCCCCTGGGGCGGCTGGGCCACGTCCTCGCGTGGACGAAAGCCCCGGGAGAACTCGAAGGCTCGACTGGACAGGCGGGTGACGCCGTCGCGCGCGCGCGGCCAGACCACCAGGGTGCGTCCATCCCGCTCCGGACTGGCCTGGGCCGCGCCGGAGCTGCCGAGGACCTCCTCCAGACGCTCGGGCGTGGACCAGCCCGAGCCGGGCACGAAGCGCCGCGCCCACAGCTCCACCTCCACCGCGCCCAGGCCGCTCCACAGCGCGAGCGCCGCGCCGCCCGGGCCCGCCACGGGCTCCGCGTAGAAGCCGTCCACGCCTGGAGGGCTCATCCGCTCCGCGGCGCTCCAGCCCTCGGCGGGGGTCCACCGGCTGAACCACACCACGGGGATGCCCTCCAGCTCATCGAAGCGGTCCCACCCCGCCACCACGTGGCCATCCGAGCTCACCGACACCCGAGGCTCCAGGGAGAAGCCCGGCGCGGGCGTGTCGAGGCGACGCGCGGACTCCCAGCCCGTCGAGGGCGAGCCGCGGGTGCTCCAGACATTCTCGCTGAACGTGTCGCCGTCGAACTGCGTCCAGAGGGCGGTGAAGGTGCCCGCCGGGTCCCGCGCGAGCTCCAGGTGCGTGGCGTCTCCCAGGGGATGCGCCAGCACGCGGTCCGGCTTGCTCCATCCCTCGTCCGGCAGGTACCGCGTGGACCACAGCTGCGTCGCGGCCGAGCCCTCGCTCTGCAGCCACATCAACAGCACGCGGCCGTCGGCGTCGGCGACGACCTGGGGCTGCCGCACCCGGAGCTCGTCCTCCGGGAGCTCGCGGAAGAGGTCCATCTCGAGCGCGGAGGACCAGCCCGTGGTGGGCGTGTACTCGCTGACCCACAGCGCATCATTGAGCCCATCGTTCTCGAGCCACACCGCCATCGCGCGGCCGGACGTCGTGACGGCCACCCGGGGCGTCGCCACCTCCAGGCCCGGCGTCCCCACGAGGCACGGCGTGGCCCACCACGAGCGGCCCGACAGGTCCACTGCGCCCTGTGTCGATGCCACCACGGACGAGCGCCCCGCGCGGGCGCGCGACGACAGACCCGCGACGTCCAGTTCATCCGCGTGCCACGTCGGTACCGTCTCGTTCCGAGCCGACCCCGCGTTGCCCGCCACATCCCTCTCACCCGAGTCCCGCGCCGCCTGCGCAAACACCGCGCGAGTTCGCCACGCCTCGAAGCGCGCGACCGCTCCTGCCGAGCGCGTGAGCCCCACGCGGGCCCGCCACGCATCGAGGCGCTCGGGAGCGCGCACCCGCAGCGGCACCTGACCGGGCCTCCAGGGCACCTGGGCGGCGGGACGCTCCGGACAGAAGCCCGGCGGCGGTGGCCGGGGTGGCGCGTCTCCGCAGGCCAGCAAACCCATCACCAACACACTCATCGCCACCGTGTTCCGCATCCGCGCTCCTGTCGTCACCCGGTTGTATCTCTTGCCCACCCAGACAGAACGCCCCACCGGCGCGAGCCGCGTCGGTGGGGCGACGGTGCTTCGTTCCTCGAAACCGCGGACTAGCGCTGACCCGCCACGAACGCCGGAGCGCGGGCGTAGTCCTGGTGCCACGAGGCCGGCAGGCGCTCGAGCGTCTCGCGCGAATCCGCCACGGGCGCCGTCAGCTCGCCCTGCATCGCGTTGTCACCCACGCGGAAGCCGTTGGCGAACATCGTGTTCGCGTGCTTCCCCGCGCGCGCCAGCTCCTCGGTCGTCCCGAGGCTGAAGTTGTAGACCTTGCCCGTGTACTTCTCGCGCGTGACGGACGTCAGCGTGGCCACGCCCTCGCGGGTGCTGACCTGGTCCGCCACCTTCAGCTTGCCAGCCGCCAGCGGCTTGCCGTCCGCCATGATGACCGGGTGCTTGTCGGTGAGGCTGACCGCGTGGCCCTTGTCGTCACGCAGGTTCACCATCGCGTCGCGCTCGCCACCCACCTGGATGTCGCGCACGGTGAGCAGGTCACCCTTCGCGTTCGTCACAATGCGCTGGCCGCGCTTCACCGACTCCACCGGGACGACGCTGCCATCCGCCAGCACCACCGTCGTGCCCTCCGCCATGCAGGAGTTCCACACCTGCACGCCATAGCGATAGCGCGAGTCGGACAGCATGCGCACCGTCACGGACGCCGGCGTGTTCGCCGCCGTGCCGCAGTTCACCTTGGTGCTCACCGTGATGACGTACTCCACCGGCTGGTTGATGATGGTCTGCATCGCGCAGTTCTCCACGCCCGTGCCCGCGATGGACGTCTCCCGCGTCAGGTCCGCCAGCAGCGTCACGCTCGCCGTCTGGCTGTTGATGGAGCCGGCGAGGAAGGGCGTCAGGTCCGCCTGGCTCATGCAGGTGCCGCCCGTGATGGGCTTGACCAGACGCACCTTGGAGCCCGGGAGGATCTCCTTGATGACGCAGGCGATGCCGTTCTTGCTGCCCGCGTTGAAGACGAACTTGGTGGGCACGTAGACGTGCGACCAGTCCCACGCGCGCGTCAGGGGGAAGTTGTTGGCGGCATCCCCCACCCACGAGGCCGTGACCGCGGGGTTGCGCAGCGCGATGCTCGTCGGGGGGTTGCCGCCCGAGGGCGCCAGCGAGGCCCCCACCGCGGCGTAGTCACAGTCGATGCCGCCGCGCATCTGGCACAGCTCCGTGTTCAGCTTGCCGCTGGTGGGCACCGACAGGCGCGGGTGCTCGAGCGCCAGGTCCGCGCCGCCCGTCGTCGTGCTCGACTGGCCGCGCACGAAGGTGACGACCTCCTCGCCCGTGTTCTCGTTCATGGCGATCATCATCGAGTCGAGGATGACCTGCCGGTCCTGGTTCACCGGGATGGCCGGCCGCACGATGACGTCGTCGAAGCTCTGGCCGGCCGCGTACTCCTCGCCGGAGGCCGAGTCCACCACCGTCGTCTGCGTCTCCGCGTTGTTCGCGTTGAAGGCGACGATGTCCGTGTACACGTAGCTGGCGCCGTTGAGGCACGCCGCCCAGGGGTTGCTCTCGTAGACGCGCACCGCGCCGCTGGTGACGCCGCGGGTCAGGTTGAGGAAGTGGTCACAGCCCCAGTTGTTGGCCAGGGGCGCCGCCTGCGTGCCCGCGCTCTTGTGCGCCAGGGCCTTCCTCTGCGCCAGCGCCAGCCGCTCGAAGAGGCGGGGCGCGTTGGCGACCGTCTTCCCGGAGCCGCGCAGGCGGTTCATCACGAAGCGGTACTGGGCCGGGTCGGCCAGGTCGATGGCGATGCTCTCGCCACCCGCGCCCCGGGACTTCTCCTCGAAGACGCGGCGCATGTACTGCGAATCCTCCACCAGCGTGGCTCCGTCCAATCCCCGGTCCGGGGAGCGCAACGGACCGGCCCAGGCGGACGTCGCGAGCGCGACGAGCGGCAGGGCCGCGGTAACGGGCACCGAGAAACGCGAGCACGGCTTCATGTGTAACCCCCTCTGCTGCAGTGGACTGCCGACGACAACCACACCGACGACACTCAGACCTGCGTGTGGACCGCTGCCCCCCCATCGGGCCCGCCGGGTGCGGGGTTCCCGGAAGGCCCGCTCATGACTGGTACGGCGAGGCGTCCCGACGGGCGCGGGGGTGCGACGACCGCCCGCCGGGACACCTGGAGTCGCTGACTACTGCGCGTTGCACGCCAGGCCGCAGACGTCCTGCGCGGCCTCCACGCAGATGACGTCCCAGGAGCCCGTGCAGCAGAACGGGTCGCCCTCGCACACCGCCTCCGCGCACGGCGAGCAGTGGGTGGCGATGGGGTTGCCCGGGTTGCACACGTTGTGGCACGGGCGCGGACGGCTCAGGTACGCCTCGAGCACGGCCTTGCGGTGCGGCAGGAAGACGTTCGTCAGCGCCGGGGAGATGCGGAAGCGCGTGCCCTCGGGCCCCTCCTCCGTCAGCTCGCTCACGTGGGTGAAGCCCAGCGAGTTGGGCCACACCACGCCGCCGCCCAGGTTGTTGCCGTTGCTCAGGTCATGGCAGCCCGCGCACGACAGCGCCTTGGCGCGGGAGACAATCTGGTTGGGCGTCAGCGTGCTGCCGATGCGCGTGAGCTCGGTCTGGATGAGCGTGCGCAGCGCGGAGGCGTTGTTGCCGAAGTGGAAGGTGTAGTTGTTCTCCGTGCCCTGCGCGTCGGACTGGCCCGCGTTGAACTGGTCCTGCACGTCCATGTTGAAGAGGTTGACGTCGTTGCGGGCGAGCGCCTCCACCTGGCTGGCGAAGAAGAAGCGGAAGTCCTCGGCGCGATTGTGCGTGGACGTGGGGCTGAACAGCGGGCCGAACGGGTTCACCTTGTCCGTGGAGAGGATGGCCCTCAGCGACGTGCACGTGCCGGCCAGACACGTCTTCTGCAGCTTGAACTCACGCAGGAGCCAGTTGGCCTGCATGAACTGGTTGGTGCGAATCTGGCCCGCGACGGTCGCCGTGTCCGCGCCGTAGTTGTCGATGTGCACCACCGGCCGGAAGCCCGGCAGGCCCTGGAGGTAGAACGTCCGCAGCTGCTGGGTGCGCGAGGCCACGTCCGGGTTGGTCGTCAGCCGCTGCCAGAACTCCGCCACCGGCAGACACCCGTCCAGCCCCTCGTCCGGGTGGGGGTTGGGCAGCACGGCCTCGAAAATCATGAAGTTGCGCTGGACGGCGCTGTTCTCACCGGACCTGCGCGCGAAGACGATGCGGTACTCACCGCAGTTGGAGCCGTCCGCGGGCGCCAGGTCGAAGCGGTTGAACAGACCCACCGCCCGGTAGCCCTGCGTCGCGTTGTTGAACGGGTCCTGGCCGGCCTGCGCGCCCTCCGCGTTGCGGCACTGGTACGGGAAGCTGTTGAAGATGGAGGTCGAGCCCGACAGCTGGTCGTTGCAGTGCTGGTTCGGGTTGACCTGGCCCGGCGTCGGGTTCTGCGTGTCCCAGAGCTGGCGGTAGAGCTTCAGGCCCGTCATCCCCGCCACGCCGCTCTGCACGGCGAGCTGGTCCATGACCTCGCGCAGGGTGAAGTTGTTGACGATGGCCGTCTCGGTGACGATGAGCGAGCGGAACGTGTTGACCGTCACCGTGCTCATCGCCGACTTGTCGCCCGAGGCGAGCAGGAGGCCGATACCGCCGCGCTCGGAGTGCAGCGGCGCCGGCCGCGCGGAGGGTGGGGCCTCGGCCTCCACCACGTCCTCCTGCGTGCTACAGCCGGCGAGAGCCAGAATCGATGCCAAAGCAAGACACGAGCGCCGGATGCGCTTGTCCATATGCTCCCCCTCTTCGGATTGACACAACTGGTTTCACCACGTCTGTCCAGCGCGCGCCCTTATGAAGCATTCAACAAATATTTACAAGACAGAATCGGATTCACCACAAATCCCACCCAGCCATCCATGCAGGCGCACTACGGAATCTCCACGACATGTGAGGACTTGACCCCGGGTGCGTCAAGACTGCACCCACAGGCGCATCCGGGCGGACGCAGGCCGCGTCAGGAGAGGACGCGCCAGGTCCCGAGCGTGCGCCCTGGCCGCGTCCCGGACGCACGCGAAAGCGCGTCCGGTGCGTACGCGAGACATGTGTCAGTGGGGTATCCGCGGGCAGGTGCGCCGGACGGGCTCGGGGCCACACGTCCGGACGCCAACAGCATACATGCCCGCGAGGGTGTTCTCCGGAATTTTATGACGGGGCTAATCGCTGACAGTCATCCAACGCGTGGCGTCGAGCGGGAAGCCACGGTGCGCAACGCGATGGTGAGGCTTGCCCACCACATGCCCATCGTCGCGAGGAAGGCGGCGACGTCCTGGCCGTGGCGCACGGGGTGGTCCGGGCGCAGCGACTCCCAGCCACGGTGCTCCAGGACGACGCGGGTGCCGCCCTCGGCGGACTCGAAGCGCACGTCCACCTCGGTGAGCTCGCCGGGCGCGAAGTTCCGGCCGCGCCACTCGAAGCGCAGGTGGAGGCCGGGCACCCACGACAGCACGCGTCCAATCTCGAAGACGCCGTCGGAGTCCTCCTCCACCAGCCGGCCTCCGGCGCCGCCCTCGAAGCGCACCACGCTGTCGGGCGCTCGGGAGCCCCGGAAGCGAGGCCCCTTGCGCCACCAGAGGTTGGTCTCCTCGGTGAAGACCTCGAAGGCCACCTGGGGCTCCAGGGCGAGGAAGGTCGTCACGCGGGCTGTCTGGGGCGTCGTCATCTCGGGGCCTCGACTCTCACGTCTTCTTCCGGGTGCGCTCGGCGTGGGCCTTGAACGCGGAGAGCTGATCTCCCCAGAAGGACTCCACCTCGTCGAGCCACGCGCGCAGCTCCCCGAAGCGCTCGGGGCGCAGCCGGTACACCTTCACGCGGGCGTCCTCCTCGATGGCCTCCTCCTCCACCAGCCCCGTCTTGCGCAGCACGCGCAGGTGACGGGACATGGCGGGCGCGGACATGTCGAAGGCGGCGGCCAGCTCGCCCGCGCGCCGGGGCTCCTCGCGCAGCAGGTCGATGACCCCCCGACGGGTCGGGTCGGCCAGCGCGGCGAAGGTCTCATCGAGGCGGCGGGCGGCTCCCATGGACTCAGCCCTTGGACGACAGCCGCTGGGCGAACCACCAGGAGTGGCCCTCCAGGTCCTCGGCGCCGTAGCCCCGGTCCGTCCAGTAGTCCTCGCCGTAGTCCGTGGTCTTCGGCTCCTGGACGATTCTGGCGCCCGCGGCCCGCGCCCGCGCGCAGTGCGCGTCTACGTCGTCCACGTACACCATCAGGTAGCACGCGCTCGTGCTTCCCACCGTGCGGCCCGGGAACTTGGAGGAGACCGAGTTCACCAGGAGGACGGCCTCGCCATACACCAGCTCCGAGTGGACGATGGTGCCCGGCGCGCCCTCCACCTTCAGCCGCGTCTGGAACCCGAAGGCCTTCTCCAACCAATCGATGGCCTTGGGCGCGTCCTCGTAGAACAGCCCGGGACTGATGCGTGAGAACCCCTCGGGAACCGGCTTCATGGCGTGTCTCCTGGCGGACGTGTCATTAATCACTGGGACAATATTTAACGCCACCGTTAACCATCCGCAAGCGCCAATGGCGAGGGCGCACAGGGACAGGAGGAAGGCGGCCGGGCCCGCGGAGGGGCCCCGGCCGGCGGTGCGCGTGGAGGGCGCGCTAGACGAACAGCATCGGGTCGAACTCGTCCACGTTGACCGGCAGCAGCCGGGGCAGCGGGCGCTGGAACACCTTCGCGTTGAGCTCCAGGTCGACAATCTTCAGGCCCGCGGGGACCAAGTCGCGGAAGCGCTGGCTGACGTACTCACGCAGGCCGAGCACGGCCACCTGGCGCTTCTCCTCGAGCATGGGCTTGAGGGCCTCGGCGAAGTCACCGCCGTCGTGGCTGGCCAGGCCCACGGCCGCATGGGGCCGCTGGGTGCGGATGGTCTCCAAGAGCTTGAGGATGCCCAGGTCCACCACCTTCTGGTCCGGCCGGCCGTAGAGCAGCGCCACCTCGCAGCCCGCGGACTTCAGCGCGCGGATGAAGCCAATCATCACGTCGGGCAGCTGCTCGCCGCGCGCGTTGAGCACCACCACGCAGCGCACGGGCGCGGGGAAGTAGCTCTCGCAGAAGGCGACCAGACGGTCGAACTGCACGCGGTCCTGCGACTCGGGTTTACGACCGACGACGTTGGAGACGGCCCAGTCGATGTTCTCCGCATCGATGAGCACGTAGGAAGCGGCGGAAGGACGTCCAGTGAGCATGGGCGCGGACAATACGCCCGGGCGATGCATTCCGGGGGGAATGCGTGTGACACGTCGCACGACGCGCCACGTCCCGCGCATGTAACGAAGGGAGTCCCGGGCGACATCCCCGAGTCAGAAGCGGTCCGGCCCCGGCGGCAGCTCGGGCACGGGCGCGGGGGCCGCCAGCAGGCCGTGCTCGGGGATGGGCGGCTGCATGGGCAGCACCACCGTGAAGCGCGAGCCGCGTCCGAACTCGCTCTCCACGAACACCTTGCCGCCGTGGCCTTCCACCAGGCTCTTCACGATGGCCAGGCCCAGCCCCGCGCCGCCGTGCTCGCGCGTGGAGCTGCCGTCCACCTGGTAGAAGCTCTGGAAGATGCGCTCGAACTGGTCCTCGCGGATGCCCACGCCGGTGTCCTCCACGCAGACGCGGTAGCCGGTGAGCCCCAGCACGTCCTGGACGCCCGCCTCCGACAGCACCACCGACACCCGGCCTCCGGACGCGGTGAACTTCAGCGCGTTGGCGAGCAGGTTCACCAGCACCTGGCGCAGCTTGTCCGCGTCGCCCGCCAGCCGGGGCCTGGGCAGGGGCGGCAGGCGCACCTCCAGCTCCACGCCCTTGCGCTGCGCCTGGGGCAGCACGGTGGAGACCGCCGTCTGGATGACGCTGGCCAGGTCCACCGGCCCCACCGACAGCCGCAGCTTGCCGGCCTCGATCTGGCTCAGGTCGAGGATGGACGAGATGAGGTTGAGCAGCGACTCGCCCTTCTCGACGATGGTGCGCACGTAGAGCAGCTGCTCGGGGTTGAGCACGCCGGCCAGGCCCTCGGCCAGCATCTCCGAGTAGCCGATGATGGACGCCAAGGGCGTGCGCAGCTCGTGGCTCACCGTGCCCAGGAAGGTGGACTTGAGCCGGTCCAGTTCCTTGAGGCGCGTGTTCACCTGCGCCAGGCGCGAGTTCTGCGCCTCCAGCTCGCGGTGCGTCTCCAGCATCGCCTCGATGTGCAGCTGCGTCGTCAGGTACGTGCGGTGGCCGCTGGCGACGAGCGCGGCGAGCACCTGGCCGAAGTGCGTGAGCACCTGCACCACGGTGCGCTCGGGCGCGCGGCGCACCTTGGACACCAGCTCCTGCGCGCGCGTGAGCTCCAGCGCGGAGATGTCCGTGAGGGTCTCCGGGAAGTCGCCCAGCTCCTCGGGGGTGAAGGGCCCCAGGATGACGCGGCCCAGGAAGTCCCCTTCCCAGCGCACCGGCATCACCAGGTAGCGCAGGCCGGTGAAGCACGGCAGCGCGATGAGGCCCGCCTCCTCCGCGCCGTCGCCCTGGGCCACGCGCGCGCCGTTGAGCGGGACGACGGGGCCGTCCTTCACGCGCGCCACGGTGGCGGTGCAGCGCGAGCGGCCGTCCGGGAAGGAGAAGACGTACGCGCAGAAGTCGCCGTGGCCCACCTTCACGTCGGCCAGCTTGGTGCCGCGCGCGTCGAGCACCTTGATGCCCACGCGGTACAGCTCGCTGAAGCTCTTCACCACCTCCGAGAACGACGGGAGGTCCAGCATCTCACCCAGGGACAGCCGGCGCTGGAGGACGGACTCGCGGCGCGAGCCCTCCGGGGGCACGCTGCCCTGGTAGCCGCCGCTCATCGCCCGCCCCCCACCTGCTCGTCGCGGGTGACGGCGGCGTAGCGCCCGGCCAGCGCGGTGCCCGACAGGTCCATGCGGCCGAAGACCTGGGAGAGGAACTCCAGCTCGGTGAGGCCCACGTTGCGCGCCAGGTGCGCGCGCGCGTCCAGCCGCCGGTAGGCCGCCTGCGCCACGGCGTGGAAGGTCTCCAGCACGCCCTCGCCCTTGAGGGCCACCGCGCCCACCACGGCCTCCCCGCCGCGCTTGCGCGCCTCCTCCAGCTCCGCGTCCGTGCGCGCGTCGGGCAAATCCCGCTTGTTGAACTGGATGACGACGGGCACCTGCACGGGGTCCAGCCCGTTCTCCTTCATGTTGTCCTGCAGGTTGCGCCAGTAGGCGTTGTTCTCCGCGGTCGCGCCGTGGCGGCTGTCCGCGATGAACACCACCGCGTCGGCGCCCTGCAACACGATGCGCCGGGTGGCGTTGTGGATGACCTGCCCGGGCACGGTGAAGAGCTTCACCTTCACCTTGAAGCCCGAGGACGTGGAGAAGAAGACAGGCAGCAGATCGAAGAACAGGGTCCGGTCGTCGTGCGTGTCCACCGTCAGCAACCGACCCCGGACCTCCGGGTACGCGCGGGCGTGGAGCTGACGCAGGTTCGTCGTCTTCCCGCTGAGTCCGGGACCGTAGTAGACGATCTTGAGCGTCAGCTCGCGCTGGGCGTGGTTCAGTTGCAAGGGGTGCTCGGGCAGGCGGAGTCGAGGGGAGGAGAGGCCAGCCCTCCGGTGACGACCAGGGTTTTTATAGTGGGAACGCTTGCTTCGCGGAAGGCCGGCTGGATGGCGGCCGTGGAAGCGGGGCCTTTGCCCCGGAATGGGGCCGGCGAAGGTGGGGTTGACCCGAATCCGACCCTCTCGTTCCAGGGGGAGGCAAACTCCTCACTTGAGAAGACAATGTGCGCGGAATCACCGCGTGCACCGGTGGCGGGGGTGCGGTTAGGATCGCAGCGCGACGGAGGAGATGGCGATGACGATGAAGCAGGTGGACCCGGGCATGGAGATGGCCCCAGCCCCGGTGCTGGATGTGGTGGGCCTCCCCAACGACCTGATGGCGGCGGTGAAGTTCACCCTGCCCACCGACGAGGACATGACGGCGGTGGCGGCCCTGCGCGCCGGCTCCGAGCCCTGGAAGAGCCGGGGTGAGACGCAGGAGGACAGTCTCAAGGCCCTGACCCAGCTCAAGCCCTTCATCCACGTGGCCCGGCTGCAGAGTCAGATCGTCGGCTACGTCACGGTGGAGCGCGACGGCCCGGTGCCCGGCGCGGCCTACCTGCGCAACATCGTGGTGAAGCCGGAGCTGCGCAAGAAGGGCCTGGGGATGGTGGTGCTGGAGCAGGCGCTCCGGGCCGCGCGGGACATGTACCGCAAGACCATTGCCCTGCGCGTGGACCCGTCCAACGCGCCCGCGGTGGGCTTCTACCGCAAGGCGGGCTTCACCACCGTGGCCACGGTGGTGTCCAAGAAGTCCGGCAAGCTGCGGCTCCTGATGTCGCGCGAGCTGTAGCCCACGTCTGTCGCGCACCCGGCGGGAGGAAGCGTGCCTCCCGCCCCCGCTCCGAGCGGGCCCGCGAGGGCCCCGGAGCTCCCTCCCCCACCCTGGCGAAGCGACTCCGTCCACTTCTGACAGGTGGGTGTGGGGCCCACTGTGCGTGGCGAAGGCAGGCGGGCGTGGCGAGCGGTGGGAAGAAGCGCCTGGCTGGACCTGGGGGATGGGCGCATTCGAGGCGTTGTCGACTATCCTGTGGACCACCCCCCGCGCTCCGCGCTTCGTCCCAGCCCGAGTCGACTTCCGCATGAGACCCCTTGCTGAGCTGTTGCGCCATCTGTCGCGGCCTGGAGTGACGGAGCTGACCCTGGCCACGGGCCGACCGCCCATGATTCGGGGGAGCGGTGGATATGAGCCGGTGGACCCGGCGGCGGTGACGACGGAGGACGTCGTGCGGGCGCTGCAGGCCATGGTGGGCGTGGCCCGGGCCTCCACCGTCTCGGATGCGCCGTCGCAGTGGTCCGTCAACGCCAACGGGTTGGGCGCGCTGTCCATCGCCGCCCAGCGTCGGGGCGACCTCATGCACCTGAGGCTGTCGCGCGCGGCGGAGGCTGGCGCCGCTCCGGCGGCAGCGGCGGCTCCGACTGCAGCGGCTCCAGCAACCGCGCGAGCTTCCACCGCGGCCGTGCAGGGCGCGGGGCAGACCGCCGCACAGGGAGCGGCCGGGTACGGCGCACCGAGCGCTTCGACGGGATATGCCGCGCAAGGCGCGGGACCGGCGACGCCGGGCACCGCGGCCGGGTACGGGGCCCAGGCCACCGCCAGGAACGTGGCCACCGGGAGCTCCGGCGCGCAGGCCACGTCACCAGGTGCCTCGGCCGGTTACGGCGCGCAGGGCACCGCGGGACAGGCCACGTCACCGGGCGCCTCGATGGGTTACGGCGCGCAGGGCACTTCCGCGGGCCACGGTGCGCAGGCCGCTCCGCAGGGCGCCGCGGTGCAGTCCCCCTCGCAAGGCGGGTATTCGAGCTCGGGAACGCAAGAGGCCGCGCGGAACCTCGCGGCGTCGCGGCTGACGGGTGGGGCCCGGGACCTGGCGGTGGTGCTGGAGCAGGGCCGGAGCGTGCGGGCCAGCGACGTGCACGTGGTGGCCGAGCGCCCCGTGCTCTTCCGCCTCGCCGGAGACCTCGTGCCCCAGGGCGGCGTGCTCGACGCCGCGCGCGTGGAGGGCATGCTGCTGCCCGTGGTGCCGGAGCGGCTGCGCGCCGTGCTCGAGCGCGACGGCAGCTGCGACTTCTCGCTCGACTCGCCGGAGATGGGGCGCTTCCGCGTCAACGTCTCGCGCCACCGCACGGGCCTCAAGGGCACCTTCCGCGTCATCGCCCGCGACATCCCCACGCTGGAGTCGCTCGGCCTGCCTCAGGACATCGCGAAGGCCACCCACCACCACCAGGGCCTCATCGTCATCACCGGCCCGTCCGGCCATGGCAAGACGAGCACCCTGGCCGCGCTGGTGGACCTCATCAACAGCCACACGTCCCACCACATCCTCACCGTGGAGGACCCGGTCGAGTTCGTGCACCCGCGCAAGAAGGCGCTCATCAGCCAGCGCGAGGTGGGCGGGCACACGCGCACCTTCGCCAGCGCGCTCAAGGGCAGCCTCCGCGAGGACCCGGACGTCATCGTCGTGGGCGAGCTGCGCGACACGGAGACGGTGCGCATGGCGTTGGCGGCCGCGGAGACGGGCCACCTGCTCATCAGCACCATGAACACGCCGAGCGCGGCGAAGACCATCGACCGGCTCATCGACCTGTTCCCGCCCGCGGACCAGCAGCAGGTGCGCCTGTCCCTGTCGAGCGGCTTGCGCCTCATCGTCAGCCAGCGGCTGATGGCGAGCGCGGACGGCAAGAGCATGGTGGCCGCGGCGGAGGTGCTGCCGGGCTCCGTGGCGCTGGGCAACCTCATCCGCGACAACAAGACGTACCAGATTCCCTCGCTCCAGCAGCGCGGCAAGAGCCTGGGCATCGTCCGCTTCGAGGACTCGATGGCGGACCTGGTGCGCGCGGGCAAGGTGAAGCTGGAGGTGGCGAAGGGCTTCGTGGACAACCCGGACGAGCTGGAGGCGGTGGTGACGGGACGCAGGCCGGGCACGTCGGTGGCCGCGCCGGAGACGCCACAGGACAGCGCGCGGCTGCTCAGCAAGATGGGCTCGCTGATGGGAAGGAAGGGGGGCTGAGATGAACACGCCACGCATCGCCCAGTTCTTCGACATCCTGCTGGAGCAGAAGGGCAGCGACCTGCACCTGAGCGTCGGCTATCCCCCCATGGGCCGCATCCGCGGCGAGCTGACGCCCCTGCGCGAGGCGGCGCTGACGACGCAGGAGCTGGAAGGGCTGCTCTTCGAAATCGTCAACCCGGCGCAGAAGCGGCAGATCGTCGAGGAGCTGGACCTCGACTTCGCCTACGGCTACGGGACGAAGGCGCGCTTCCGCGCGAACTACTTCTACAAGCAGACGGGCCTGGGCGCGGTGTTCCGCACCATTCCGAGCAAGGTGCTCACGCTCGACGACCTGAAGACGCCCGAAATCGTGCGCAAGCTGGCCGAGCGTCGCAGCGGCCTGGTGCTGGTGACGGGGCCGACGGGCAGCGGCAAGTCCACCACGCTCGCGGGCATGGTGAACCACATCAACCAGACGCGCCCGGCGCACATCCTCACCATCGAGGACCCGGTGGAGTTCGTCCACGAGTCCGCGAAGGCGCAGGTGACGCACCGGGAAGTGGGCCCGCACGCGTCGAGCTTCGCCACGGCCATCCGCTCGGCGGGCCGCGAGGACCCCAACGTCATCCTCATCGGCGAGTTGCGCACGAACGAGACGATGAAGCTGGCGCTCCAGCTCGCGAGCTTCGGCGTGCTGGTGTTCGCCACGGTGCACACCAACAGCGCGCCGGCGACCATCGACCGCATCATCAACTCGTTCCCCGCGGACGAGCAGGCGCAGGTGCGGGGCATGCTCGCGGAGAGCCTCGCGGGCATCGTCGCCCAGCAGCTCATCAAGACGGCGGACGGCAAGGGCCGCGTGGCGGCGCTGGAAATCCTGGTGGGCGGCGCGGCCATCGCGGCGATGATTCGCGAGGGCAAGGTCTTCCAGATTGCGTCCAAGATGCAGGCGGGCCAGGGCCAGGGCATGCAGACGTTGGACATGCACCTGGAGCGCATGGTGCGCGACAACGTCATCACGCCCGAGGCGGCGCTGGAGAAGGCCCAGGACAAGGAGAACCTGGCCAAGGTCATCCAGCGGCTCAAGCCGGACTGGGTGCTGCCGGAGTCGATGAAGGCGTAGCGCCCGCGTCAGGAATGCCGTGGCATTTCGTCCCTCGCGCCCGCGGGAGGGCGACATGCTCTACGGTGACGAGAAGTCCTTGCAGATGGCGCGCAGCCTGTTGCCCTCGCAGTGGAGGGAGAAGGCCCGGCAGCATCGAACCCACGCGAGCCGGAGCACCCGACGCACGGTCAGGGTCCACGTCGCCCGGATGGTGAGTGACCCGGACTTCTTCGAGGGCTGCGCCGAGGTGGACGCGGACTCCACGGTGGAGATGCGCCAGATGGTGAACCGTCGGCGCCAGTCCGACAAGGTGAGCCCCTTCCTTCGCTGGGCGAAGCACCGCACCGCCGATGAGCCGAGGGACTCCCGCCTGAGTCGCATCCGAGGCGTCGTGCCGGAGGGCCTCATCGGCGCCCACGCGCTCGACCATTTGCGTGGCGACGAGCATTTCATGAGCACCGCGGAGCTGGCCTCCTGGGAAGCCCGGCGATGGGTCAGCCAGAACCGGTGGCGCTCCGAACGGGGGGTGATGGCGCAACTGCTGCGGCGACTGTTGCGCATCGCTGGAGGGCAGAAGGCTTTCAACGGGTACCTCAAGCGAGCCTCCGCCAAGGGCTGGAGCAAACGACTCGGGCACGATGGTCGGCGCCACACGGTCTTCCACGGCGACGACTCACTCCGGCTGTTGATGGGGGTGCACGACGTGCTTCCCTTCCTGGACGCCATCGAGGTCCACGCGCGCACACCCCGAGACTGGAGCCGTCCTCAAAGACCCGCGTCGACCCGGGTGCCCGCGCTGGACTTCCTTCGCGCCTTCCACCGCCACACGTTCGACCTGGGCGCCACGCTCAGGAGCCTCCCGGTCCCGAAGCTGACGAACCTGCCCGCCTGAGACTTGCTGTGCGGGTGCGAAGTCGGTGGTGGGCGGGAGGTCACTGAACCAGGATGCGTGCATGATTCACGGCCTGGAGCAGGTGGACACCGAGCGGCTGCGGCTGCGCGCCTTCCGCGAGAGCGACGTGGAGGCGATGTTCGAGCTGCACAGCGACCCGCGGACGAACCTCGTCGATGCCTCCGCGGCCATGAGCACGCGGGAAGAAGCGCGGGAGCTGCTGTCGCGGTGGCTGGGGGATTGGGCCGAGCGGGGCGTGGGGTATTGGGCGGTAGAGCGACGCGAGGCGCCCGGCGTCATCGTGGGAGTCGGCGGCGTGCGGCACAAGCCACTCGAGGGGCGGACGGTGTTGAACCTGGCCTATCGGTTCTTCCCGTCCGCGTGGGGCTCGGGGTTCGCGACCGAGGTGAGTCGGGTGGCGGTGGAAAAGGCGCGGCTGCACCTGCCGGACGTCCCACTGGTCGCCATCATCCATCCCGACAACGTGCCGTCCGTGCGCGTGGCGGAGCGGCTGGGGCTTCGCTTCGAGCGCACCGTCCCCTACGGGACGGGAGACGTTCCCCACCGGCTGTACGTGGTGGGCTGAGGTCTCCACATCTAGAGACGCTCGCGCATGCCCTCGCGGAACAGCGCGAACACCGCCTGGCCGCATCGGTCCGAGGCATCTGCTCGGGCCCTGGCGACACGCACCTCGTAGCGGAGGCCCTTCAACACCAGCGGCTTCGTCTCTCCGACGGAGACAGAGACAGTGTCGCCTGGGCTCTCGAAGCGGAGCCTCGCGCCACGAGTCCGCTCGCCCTTCTTCGCTTCACAGTCCGCCAGCTCCCACTGCACCTTCAGCTCCGGCACGAGCCCCGGTGGCAACAAGACCTCTCCGTCCGGCGTGGTCGGCGCGCTCGGCACCGTGAGCAACAGCAAGCGCCCCTGCGCGTCTCGGAGCGTGTCCCCCGCGAGGAGCGCGGGTTGCTCACCCTCACTGGACAGACAACTCGCGGGCTCACGGTGACTGGTCCACGCCACCGTCCTTCCCGTCAGGTCCGCCAGGACGTCCGGCACCGTGAGCCCATAGCTCACGCCTCCGCGCACGTCGCCTGTCGCGTACTCCAGCACCGAGGCCCACTGGTCCGCGTGACGGTAGGCCCCTCGAAGCTGTCGGGCCACCTGGAACCGTCGCTCCAGTCGGGGACCCGCGCGCTCGAGCGAACGCGTCTCCGGCTCCTCCTTGAAGGCGACCTCCACCCTCGCCTCTCGCCACAACCCGTCACAGGCCCCAGGTGGCTCCGTCGTCGCGGATGAGCTCCGCGTGGGCGACGATGCCCCGTCACCGGCCCCCCGGACCTCCGACCGCACACCCGCTGAAGCCCTCGCGGTCTCGACGACAGGCACACGGGCTCCGTCGCTCAAAAGAGGCACAGAGCCACCTGACGCTGTCGTGGACGGCACTCCCGCATCCGACCGAGCAGGCTCTGTCCGTGACAAGCACGCGGTGTGGACGAGCGCCAACACCAGCCCCCCACTCGCGATGAGGACGCGCGATGAAGCGCTCCCCCTCCTCTCGTCACGCGAGACCTCGCTCCTCGTCATCACGGATGCCCTTTCATCGTTCAGACGAGGACACGCGCGACGCGAGCGTGGAGCCACTTCGATGCGCCTCGCGAGGCCCGCGTCGCGTCATCCCGCCTGACCTCCAGTCCGAGGCCATCAGAGGCACTCCGCGTACAGCATCGTCCCGTCCTCGGACACGTGGAAGTCCCGCCCCTCCACCCGCCCTCTCGCCACCCATCGCTCCCGCTTGCGCCGGACATCCTCACGTCTGCGACTCACCGAGCGCTCCTCGTGCGGCACCCGAGGCTGGAAGCGCGCGGGCCCACCCTTGTCATCCGGTGCGTACCGCGTCAGCAGCGAACGCTTCACGCCGCGCCCCGCGCCGTCATCCGCATCCCCGTCGTCGGTGAAGTCGACCTCCAGCGAGCCCCACTCCCCCACGTCGCAGTCACAGGAGCCGCACCCCGGGAAGCTGCATCCGAGGAACCCGTCCCGACAGGAGACACACTCGTACTTCGGCGAGGAACCACAGGTCGCGCAGCCGTTGTCGCCAAACGAGTACGAGTGCCAGCCAGAGTGGCTCACGCCCGTGAACTGGTAGCGGTAGTTCATCACGCTGTCGTGGACCACGCTGTACTGTCCCCCCACGTCGTTGCCGTTGTGGTCCAGGTCCAGGTTGTGGCCCAGCTCGTGGATGAAGGTGCCGCGCTGCTCCTGGATGCTCGGGCTGCTGAAGCAGCCCAGGCTGACGATGATGTCATTGCCCAGCATCTCCGCCTTGCCCGAGGAACACGTGCTGAGGCTCGTGTGCCGGTACGCCCACATCGCATAGTGGAAGTACGGCCGGCGCTCCGGATTCGTCGACGAGAAGTGGTTTTGCTTCAGCGAATAGAAGTCCACGCCGCCCGTGCAGCTCCCGTAACAGACCACCTCGCTCCACGGCAGCGGCGTGTCGATGAGGGCATGCAGCCGCACGCTCCCACCCGAGTCCTGCGCGAACACCGCCGCCGCGTCCGCCACCAGCCCCGTGTACGGCTGCCGGGTGAGGTACGGGTTGGTCGGGTGCTGCATCCAGTCCACCTCCACGAAGATGTCCCGCTTCGTGGGACTCCCCCACTCGGAGAAGGAGTAGCCGTCGTTGCCGAACACCTCCAGCGTGTCCGGGATGCCGTCCTCATCCGAGTCCTCCTCGTCGGCTTGCAGCCCCATGAGCGACTCCAGCGCGTCCGACAGTCCATCCTCGTCATCGTCGTTGTCGTCGAAGATGGTGGACCACAGCTCCTCGTCGTGGATGAAGCTCGCCATGCCCGTGCTCCCGGGGTAGCGGCCCACCACCACGCGCTGCGTGCCCACGTTCTGCGTGCTCGCCGCCGTGATGAGCGGGTAGTACTTGGGACCGCTGTCGTCATCGTGCTGCAGGTACTCCGTGTTGGAGCGCAGCAGGAAGAGCAGGTGGTCCCCGCTTCCCGGCGTGGTCGCCGAGGCCCGGAAGGTGTCCTTCGCGTTCCATGCGAAGAGCAACGGCACGCCCCCGAAGGGCTGATTCGTCAGGACGCGCTCGTTGTTGCGATACACGCTCGTCGTGCCACCGCGCCCGTCCGCGTAGGCGCGCACCCAGACGCGGTAGTAGCCCGTGTCCGGTGCCACGAAGGTCACACACGAGCGCGTCCCGCCCAGACAGTCATCGCCCACGGCCACCTGGCTCCAGCCGTTCCTGTCACGCAGCACGTGCAGCACCGTGTCCGGCGCGGAGCCCGAGAGCTCTCGCGTCTCGAACGTGTAGCTCTGTCCAGCCTCCAGCCAGGTGCTCAACCAGATGAAGCTGCCCCAGTCCCGCGAGGCCACGTAGTGCGGACCCGCCCACGCCAGCATCGGCGCCAGCAGCACCACCGCGCGCAGCGCTCCCATGAAACCCTTCATCGCGTCTGCTCCCCCTGGAAGAACCATTCCTTGAACGTGTCCTGCGCGCGGGCCCGCTCCTCGGGTGAGAGCTCCCGCCACTTCTCCTGCTCCCGGGCGAGCGCCTGCCGGTAGCGCGCATCCACCTCGCGCGCCCGCGTGTCCTCCGTGGGAGGCGCGGAGAGCTTCGCGACCAGGTCGAGCGCCGCGAGGTAGCGCCGCTCCAGTCGCGCGCGCGTCTCGGGGGTGGCGTCCAGGAAGGCCCGCTCCGTGCGCGCCACGAGCGCCGACAGGTCATCCACCGACTCCTCGCGCAGCAGCGCCTGCTCCTCCGCCGTCAGCGGCACCAACGCCTCCTTCGCGAAGCGCGTCAGCGCGGAGTCCGCGGGCGCCAGCCCCGCGACCTGGACCGTCGCTCCGGCCGCGCCCTTCACCTGCTCCACACGGAGCGCGGGCTCCGGCATCGCCTTCGGAGGGTCCTTCATCACGGGTGACGGGGGCGTGGCCACGGGAAGCGGCTCCGCGGCTGGCGCCTCACGCCCGGGTGGCACCGAGACGCAGATGCCCAAGGAGACGAGCACCGCGCCCAGCACCACACCCATCAAGCCTGCTCGCGCGCGCATCCGTCCCCCTCGCGCCTGATGCTAGCACTCGCCCCAGGACACACGGCGGCCGGGCCATCTCCGCCCGATCGCCAACACCCCGTGCGCCGACAAACTCGCGCCAGGACAAGTCTTCGCGGGATGAACCCTCTTCCATCCGACACATGCCCTCCAGGCACATGACCCACGGGACACCAACGCACCTCGCGAAAAACCTTCTGCCGCCAGTGTCCGGACGCGTACTCGCGCTCGACTGACACCTGCCACGGCTCGGAGAGCAGCAGCCACTCGCTGGGCAGAAATGCCCTCACCAGCATCCGGCGGATTCGCCTCCCACCTGCCTGACACCCGCTCTCACGAAGCGCAGCATCCGCTCGCTGGGCAGAAATGCCCTCGCCAGCATCCGGCGGATTCACATCCCACCTGCCTGACACCCGCCCTCACGAAGCGCAGCATCCACTCGCTGGGCGGAAATGCCCTCGCCAGCATCCGGCGGATTCACGTCCCACCTGCCTGACACCCGTCCTCGACGGACTCCCGCCGTCTCGAGGTGGGCCCCTCCGCCCGACTGGCAGCCCCTGCTTGCCTCCGGTGTCCCGCGAGACATCCGCCGCCGGCAGACACCCGCGCCCCGGGAACGGGCATCGTCGGTCCGATGGGCGGCCCCTCCGCCCTCCGTTGACACCTGCAACCGGGTGGAGATTATCGTCCGCACGATTGACGGACTCCTTCGAGCACATCACGGCGATTCGCGACCAGCCGGAGGACGATGGTCCACGGCTCGCGCTGGCCAACGTGCTCACCCAGCGGGGCGACCCCCGGGGTGAGTTCATCGACATGCAGTGCGCGCTCGTGCGCTACCCGGATGACGTCGAAGTCCAGGACACGCTCCTCGCGCGCACCTCCGACCTCCTGGACGAACACGAGGAGGCGTGGCTGGAGCCCCTGGGCCTGAAGCCCCAAGAAGTGGAGTGGTCACGCGGCTTCGTCGACACGGTGACGCTGACACCTCGAAGGCTCGAGGAGGTCGGCCACCTGCTCTCGCGCGGCGCGCCCGTACGGACGCTGTCGCTGCGCGGGCTCTTCGGGAACGCGGCGTGGCTCGAGCAGGCGCTGGCGTCCCCGTTGCTCGACGTCATCACGGTGCTGGACCTCAATGGCTGTGACCTGAGAGCCGACGCGGGCGAGGTGTTCGCGCGGGCCACCGGGCTCTCCCGCCTTCGTGAACTGCACCTGAGGAACAACCTCCTGGGCTTCCAGGGAGCCCGAGAGCTCGCGTCAGCCACCGCCCTGGGCGCATTGACGCATCTGGACCTGTACGACAACGCCATCAGCCCCGGAGGGATGCGAGGCCTCGTGAGGTCGCCCCACCTCGCCCACCTGCGCGAACTCCACGTCGGCTCTCAAGCGGCGCGCGGCGAGCAACCCGACGAGCTCATCGGGGACGGCGGTGTCCACGAGCTGGCCCGGGCCACGCACATGACGCAGCTGAAGGTGCTCGGCCTCGAGTGGAGCGGCATCACCTTCAAGGGCGCCCAGCACCTCTCCTCGGCGCGCCATCTCACAGGCCTGCGCAAGCTCTCGATACAGGGCAACAGCGTCTGGCAGTCCGGAGCCCGCGCCCTGGTCGAGCGCATGCCCCGGTTGGAGGCGTTGAACATCGAGGGCAATGCCCTGGGCGTCACGGGGATGCGGGTGGTGGCCTCCGGGATGAACCAGCTCACGTCCTTGGACATGAGCGACAATGGAGCGGGCGCCGCGAAGGCCCTGCTCGGAGCCACCCAACTGACGGGCTTGCGCGAGCTGCGGCTGGGCTTCAATGAGCTGGATGACGGGGCCGCGTCGACGCTCGCGAGCCTCGCACACCTCTCGGGACTCACCACGCTCGACCTTCGCGGGAACGCCATCAGAGCCCGGGGCACGAGCGCGCTCGTCAACGCGCCGTCGATGGCACGACTGACAAGCCTGGACCTGAGCAGAAATCCCATCGGCAGATGGGGCGCCGAGGCGCTCGCCACCGCGCCCTCCCTGGAGCTGCTCTCGACGCTGCGGCTGGCGGAGACCGCTCTCGACGCTCACGGCGTCCGAGCGCTGCTCGCCAGCCCTCACCTCCATCGGCTGACGGAGCTCGACCTCGGCTTCAATCCCATCGGAGACGAGGGCGCCATGGCCCTGGCGGAGGCAAACCACCTCTCCCGCCTCCACACCCTGGAGCTGCGGGAAGCCGGCCTGGGTGAGGCCGGCGTGAAGGCCCTCGCCCAGGCCCCTCATCTGTCGGGGCTTATGGCCCTCTTGCTTCACGACAACCCGCTCACCGAAGCGGCCTTGCGCGCGCTCGGCACCGCGACCTGGTCCGCGTCCGTCCAGGAGCTGGGACTCGGCTGCGCGTGGCTGCATGAACGGCCCGCGCAGGCGGAAGCGCTGCTCGCGGAGCTCTCCCTCGCGATGCCGGGCGTCCTGCTCAACGCGTCGGTGTGGAGGCCTCGCTCACGGATGCGCCCCGGCGGACGCAAGCGACGGGCCCACTGAGAGCGGCAGTCCCGGGTTGGGCGTGAGAATCTCGCAGCCCTCGCGCGTCACCAGCACGGTGTGCTCGAACTGCGCGGAGAGGCTGCCGTCGTCCGTCACCACCGTCCACTCGTCCGACAGGACGCGGACCTCGGGACGCCCCAGGTTCACCATCGGCTCGATGGTGATGACCATGCCCGAGCGCAGGGTGATGCCCGTGCCCCTCTTGCCGAAGTGCGGGACATGCGGAGGGCCGTGCATGGCGCGACCGATGCCGTGGCCGCCGAACTCGCGCACGATGCTGCACCCCTCCTGCTCCGCCAGCTCCTGGATGGCCGCGCCGATGTCGCCCAGCTTCGCGCCATGGCGCACCACGGAGATGCCGATGTCCCGACACCTGCGGGCCACGTCCACCACGTGCCGCGCGTCCGAGGACACCTCGCCGATGCAGAACGTGGCGGACGTGTCCCCGTGATAGCCCTCCAGATTCGTGGTGACATCCACGTTGATGATGTCACCGACGGCCAGTCGCTCGTGCGGGTTCGGCACGCCGTGACAGACGACGTGGTTGCGGCTGGTGCAGACCGTGGCCGGGAAGCCGTGGTAGCCCAGCTGACTGGGCGTGCCGCCCCGCCGCGCCGTGTCCTCACGCACCCACTGGTTGATGTCGCCGGTGGAGATGCCCGGCGCCAGCCGCTGCGCGACCCAGGCGAGCGTGCCGGCGGCCGCCGCGCCCGCCAGACGCAGACGCTCGACCTCCGCGCCCTTGAAGAGTGGAGTTCCCATGGCGAGACAAGGTGACTGTCCCGCCCGGGAGCGTCCAATGCTGATTCAGCATCGACCCCGAAACCACCTCAGAGATTGCAGCCGAACTGCATCGTGTAGAACGCGACCCGTCGGCCGCTCACTTCCAGGCAGTCGTGGCGGGCCTCGACGACGTCGCACATTCCATTGGGACAGAGTTTGTTGGCCTGCACCCGAGCGTCGATGCGAGCGGCGGAGTAGGCCCCCGCACAGGTGGGGCCCTCGCCCTCTCCCATCGTGCCCTGACGCGAGGTGCTGCACGCGAGGGACTGCGAGACCTCCGCCGTCTCCGCGACGAAGCCTTCGTCGACCAGGTCGTCCCCCGCGTTGCACGCCACCACGAGAGGAAGGACCGCCAGCAGCACCCGACGCCAGGAACCGAAGATGTGTCGTGTCATCCGAGCGAGGCTAGCGAGCGGACCGCACGGGCCTCCATCGTGGAAACCCACGCCAGGACTGGCAGTGACAGTCGCTGGATGAAGCCCTACTCGGCCTCGCCTTCGAGCGGTTTCCAGTCGAGCCGGGGCGTGAGCACCAGCGTGCCTTCCTTCGGGACGTCCACGTCGCTGACGTGGAAGCGGGGGAGCGCTTCGCTCGTGAGCATGAGCGTGGCCCGGCCCGCGGGGACGTGTCGGAAATAGAGCGCGTCCTCGCCCCACTGCGCGCTCAGGCCCGGGGCCATCCGCGCGCCCAGCTCCTCCTCCTGCGTCGGATGCGCGATGCCTCCTGGCACCAGCGCGACTTGGATGTCCTTGTCATAGGGGACCACCACCTTCACGGTGGCACCCGCCGTCAGGGCCTGGAAGGAGACGGAGACCCGACCACGCTCCGGGACCCCCACGCGCTGGGGCAGGAACGTGGAGGACTCCTGCTCCGTGTACCGCGCGGGCAGCACGGAGACGACGTAGGTGCCTGGTGCCAGCCCGCCCTTCCACGCCTGTCCCCGGTCGAGAGGACTCGAGGTCTCATCGCCATCCGAGGCCGTGAAGAAGGCGATGTAGCCATCCAGGGGACGGCCGCGTGCATCCTTCGCCGTCACGCTCACGAGCGCCGTGGGCTCCAGTCTCGCCGTCACCTCCTCCTGGCCCTCGCCCACTGACAGGCGCAGCGCGTGGTGGCCCGTCGGCTCGCTGAGCATCACGGTGAGCGGCCCCGGCGCCAGCGCATGCTCCTTGAAGAGGAACAGGCCTTGCGCATCCGAGCGCGTCTCCAACGCCTCCGACTCCGCGGCCTGAGCGCGAGCTGTGACGGTGACGCCCGACAGCGGCTGGTCCGTCCGGGCATCCACGACGCGGCCTCGGAGGCGACGCCCCCGCTCCAATCTGATTTCTCCCAGGTCGAGGTCCGGCTCACCCTGGCCCCCGTCGATGACCCGCTCCGCCGAGCGCAGTCCCTCGGCCGCGAAGAAGTACCGCCTGGCCATGGCGTGTGGATGACGGGGGAACGAGAACGTCCCGTCCTCGGACTCCACCGGCTCGCCTCCCGCCATGAAGCGACGCAGGGGCTTTCCGTCGGGGCCGACGACGCGACCCCGGACCCAGGACTGGCGGTCCATCACCAGCCGCAGCGGCGTCGTGCCGGAGGGCACGCGGAGCGCGGACTCGTAGAGCGTGTCCCCGATGATGAGGCTGCGGTGGACACCCCCGTGTTTCTGGAGCACCGCCTGGGTGGCGGCATCCAGGCGCAGCGAGTAGCCCAGCTTGAAGGCCGTGATGGCATGCGCGCCGGGGCCGAGTCCTCGCAGCACGAAGCGGCCGCTCGCGTCGGTGGGGACACCCCGGTCGAAGCGCTCCACCATCTTGAGGATGGCGGGCCCGTCGGAGCGCACTGCCTCGCGAGGCTCGGCGCGGACGAGGACCCCTTCGAGGGGCGCTCCCTCGGCGTCGACGACGAGGCCCTCTCGCGTCTGCCCTTCATCGAGGCGCAGCTCCACGCGCGTCACCGCATCGGCCGCGACCTCCACGTCGCTCCAGGCCCGCTGGTCCACGCTGTCCGTCGTCCGCTCCACGACCACCCGGTAGCGCCCCGGAGCAAGCCCCCTCCGGGTGAACCTCCCCTGGGCATCCGTCCTCGTCGCATTCAGGTCGAGCGCATCCGTGAAGAGCCTCAGCACCACGACGCCCCCGACGACCGGCTGTCCACGCCCATCCACCACGTGCCCCTCCACCGTCGCGCCGACGCGCACGACGATGTCCACGTCGCGCGCGGGCACCTTGACGAGGACGGGCGCGTCGATGAAGTCCGGTGTGTCGACGACGACTTCGTAGTCACCGGGCTGGGAGGCATCCAGCGCGAAGCGGCCCTGGGCGTCCGTGGTGTCGTCCTCGATCTGCTCCGGGGGATTCCCCTCCCCGACCCAGCGGAGCGTGATGGGAACACCGGTGACGGGATGTCCCGCCACGTCCGTGACCCGACCGGTCAGGGCGTACGCGCGCGCCAGCGTGAAGTCCTGCGTGCCCGTGTCCGGAGACACGAGGCGTTGCTCGGCATCAGCAGGGTCGAGACAGCCCTTCGCCCGGAGCGTGAAGTCCCACACCCCTGGCTCCACGGGGCCCAGGCGATAGCGCCCCTGCGCGTCGGTGACGGCCGTCAGCGGCTCGCCATGCTCCGGCGCGGAGACCCGCTTCACGATCACCCCCTCCAGCGGCTGGGAGGTGTCGTCGAACACGGTGCCCTCGACGTGGAGCCCACTGCCCAGCTCCAGCGTCACATCGCGAAGGGAGGACGCGCCCACCTCCAGCCGGGTGAGCGCGTAGCGTCCCTCATGCTGCGCGGTGAGGGTGTGGTGCCCCGTCGAAAGCTCGAAGGTGAAGGCGCCCCGGGCATCCGTCGTCGTCCTCGTGGCCTTCGGACTCGAAGGGGCGCTGGTCCGCAGGGCGCGGACCTCCACGCCCGGCACGGGTACGCCGCGGGACATCACCCGTCCGGAGAGCGAGCGCACCGGGCGGAGCTCCAGCTTCCATTTCGAGTCGCCTGTCGCCAGCGCTGGAGACCAGCCCTCTTTCGATGCGAACACGAGGTAGCCCTCGCGTGGCAGGGGCCCGAGCTGGAAGCGTCCGTCGTTGTCGGTGTGCGTGTCGAAGAAGCGCGTATGCCCTCGACTCACCACGGTGATGGAGACGTCGGACAGCGGCGCGCCTTCGCCGGTGACCTGTCCTCGTATCTCCGTGCTCGCTTCGAGCACCCGTTGCACACCCTGGCTCCCCGCTTGAATGCCCGGGTGCACGGTCGCGCCTCTCTCGGAGAGGACCCAGAGCGACTGGGGGCCCACGGGGAGCCCTTCCAGGACGAAGGTGCCGTCCCGCGCCGACACCGCCTGCGCATGGATGGGCGCCTCACCTTCGCGCGCGAGGAGCCGCTGCACGATGAGGTCCTCGGTCCATGGCAGACACCACGGCAGGTTCCGCGTGCGCGGGAAGACAGACGCCTCCTCCTCAGCCGGGTACTCCAGCGGGTGAGGCGGAGTGTCCTCGGGGCACGGCAGCTCCGAAATCGTCTCGCCCTCGATGGGCCAGGAGGCGGAGACACGGGCGCCGGGGATGGGCTGTCCCCACGCGTCCACCACGGTGCCCTGGATGCTCAGCGCCCCGGCTGAGGGTGGCCTGGGCGCCGAGGTGCGAGGGAGCGTGCTTGCCGAGCGGGTTCGAGCGGTGGCCTCGGGCTGCTGTGACTCGGTGCCGAGCAGCCTCCAGGAGAGGAGCGCCAGCGCCCCCAGTATCAGGAGGGTTCCCCCTATCCACCCGCGCATGCTCGGCTCCGGCTGTCCGACATGAAGGATTCGAGGATATCAGCGGGCGGCCGGCCGCCCTCCTGCTGGATTCGGAACAAGGGAGGGGGATGGGGGGTGCACGTCGGGTGGAGGTCTCGATAACGTGGGGGTCGTGAGCATCACGCACCTCCAGTCCTTCGTCGCCGTGGCCGAGGAGAAGCATGTGGGCCGTGCGGCGCGTCGGCTTCACCTGACGCAGCCGCCGCTCAGCCGGCACATCCTCGCGCTGGAGGATGAGCTGGGGACCCGGCTGTTCGAGCGCACCCGCCAGGGCATGCGCCTGCTGCCGGCCGGCGAGGTCTTCCTGCACCACGCTCGCCGCATCCTCGCGGAGGTCGACACGGCGGTGCTCACGGTGCGCGGACTCGCGCCGCGTGAATCAGACGGGTGACGGCTCACCCGAGAACTCCACGGGCAGAGACAGGGGCTCTCCGCGGTGGACGAGGACCGCTGCTCGAACCAGTTGCTGCACCTGATGCGCGCTGAGCCGCAGCTCGCGGAAGCGCTGGCTCGGAGAGAAGTCACCCACCGACATGCCGAACGAGGGGCTCTGTCCCACTCGCTCGGCACGCAGCTCATGGTGGCGCCCCGCCACTTCGATGACGAGCGCACAGTCCAGCGCATCGAGTCTCCGGGCCTCGAGGATGCGCAGGACGCCCTCGGGGCTGTGTCCTTCTCGTGCGGCTGTCTCTGACTTGCACATCGGAGGCGCCTCCGCGCTTCACGTCGCCCATCGGACGAAGTCACATGGGACCGTGGCCTCTCGCGATACTCGAGCCATGACTCGGTGCGCGGCCCGCGCATACTGAGTCAGCGCGCCTCGCAACGGAAGGGACTTCCCGAACATGCCTCGCAGGTCGTCTCGCCTCACCTCGTCGAAGCTCCGTGGATACCTCCTGCTTCCAGGCGCGCTGCTCGCGTCCGCGACGTGGGCACAGTCCACCGACTCCGAGACGAACGCACCGCCGCCCGGCCTCGTCGCTCCCGCGCCTCCGGAGCCCACGGGCTCCCCCGACTCCACGCCCTCCGAAGAACCTGGCGATACCTCGCGCACCGTCGTCACGGGCACGCGGTTGCCGCGCCCCATCCGCGACGTGCCCGCCACCACCGTGGTGCTGCCTCGCGAGGAGATCGACCGCAGCCCCACGCTGACCCAGGACACGCTGGTCCGCTCGCTGCCGTCCGTGGCCACCTTCCGTCGGACGCCGAGCCTCGTCTCCGACCCCACCGCGCAGGGACTCAACCTGCGCGGCCTCGCGCCCTCCGGCGTCGCGCGCACGCTCGTCCTCCTCGACGGCGTCCCCGTCAATGACCCGCTCGGCGGCTGGGTCTTCTGGCGCTCCCTGCCTCGACTCGGCCTCGACCGCATCGAGGTCGTCCCCGGTGGTGGCTCCGCCCTCTACGGCAGCTCCGCGCTCGGCGGCGTCGTGCAGCTCATCTCCCGCCCCATCACCGGCCCCACCCTCGACGCCGACGTCGCCTATGGCAACCGGGGCACCGGCCTCGTCGCCGCACGTGGCGCCCAGCGCTGGGGCCCCATCGCCGCGGCCCTGGAGACCGAGCTGCTCACCAGCAACGGCTATCGCATCGTCAGCCCGGGCCAGCGCGGCGCCATCGACAGCGACACGCCCAGCAACCACGTCGTGCTCAACGGCCGCGTGGAAGCCCAACCCACCGACACGCTCACCCTCTCCGCCCGCGCCAATCTCTTCCGCGAGAACCAGAACGGAGGCACCCGCTTCACCACCGCCCGCGTGGAGCTGGCCCTGTTCGGCGCGAGCGCGCGCCTCCAGACCGAGGCCCGCGGCACCTTCACCCTCGACCTCTTCGGCCGCGCGCTCCGCTTCGAGCAGGACCGCGCCCGCGTCGCGCAGGACCGCGCCACCGAGGCCCTCGCCGCCTCCCAGGATGTCCCCGCCAATGACCAGGGCGCATCCCTCGTCTGGACCGCGCCCACCTGGAGCGCGGGCGGCGCCCATCAGCTCTCCGCGGGGCTCGACGCGCGCCGCATGGCCGGCACCTCCCAGGAACAAATCTTCCCCGCCACCCAGGCCCCCGAGGCGCTCATCGCCCGCGAGGCCGGCGGCACCCAGTGGAGCGGCGGCGTCTTCCTTCAGGACCTCTACGCCCCCATCCCCGCCCTCGAGCTGTCCGCAGCGCTCCGCCTGGATGCGTGGCGCAACACCCGAGGCCTCCAGCGCGTGGAGCGCGTCAACGGGGCCACGGACACCACCGCGTACGACGACCGCACCGAGCACCAGCTCAGCCCACGCCTCGGCCTGCGCGTGAGCCCGTGGGACTCCGTCACCTTCCGTGCCTCCGGCTATCGCGCGTTCCGAGCGCCCACCCTCAACGAGCTCTACCGCCCCTTCCAGGTCGGCACCGTCCTCACCGCCGCCAACGCGGACCTCTCCGCCGAGCGCCTGTGGGGCGCCGAGGCCGGCGTGGAGGTCGAACCCCTGCGCGCCCTCACCGCGCGCGTCACCGGCTTCTGGAACGTCCTCGAGGACCCCATCACCAACGTCACCCTGCCGGGCAACGCGGGACGACAGCGGCAGAACCTGGGGCGCGCCCGCGTGCGCGGCGTGGAGGCCAGCGTCGACTGGCGCCTGTCACGCCGGTGGACCACGCTGCTCGCGTACACCTTCGTGGACCCCACCGTCACGAAGGCCCCCGGTCAACCCGAGCTGGTCGGTCGACAGCTCGCGCAGGACCCCAGACACCGGGGCGCCGCCAGCGTCACCTTCGAGGACCCGCGCCTGTTCACCACCACCGTGCAGCTTCGCGTCATCGGCCCCCAGTTCGAGGACGACCTGAACGAGCGCGGCATGGGCGGCACGCTCGTGGTGGACGCCGCCGTCAGTCGACGGCTCTTCTGGAAGGTGGACCTGTTCGCCGCCGTGGAGAACCTCTTCGACCGCGAGTACCTCGCCGGCCGCGCCGGCGTGGATACCCTGGGCCCTCCCCTGCTCGCGCGCGTGGGCCTGCGCCTCAGGGATGCGCCGTGAGCATCACGGACACTGGCGGAAATAATCCACGCGCCGGAGCGGCCTCGGCTCCGTCGTGAAGTCGGTGAACACGGACGTGAGCATCACATGCGCGCGCTGCTGCGCATCCAACTCCAGGAAGGCATCGACAAAGGAGCGATTGCCCGGCCCCTCGTGGGCGAGGAGCGTCGTCTTCGCCCAGCCCTCCGGCGTGCGGGTCCAATAAGACAGCGGACCGTCGCGCCATATCGTCAGCACGTGCACCTCCCCCGAGGCCCCCACCCTCAGCGCGTCGAGCTGAGTGTTCTCCTGCGTGACGAGGCTCGTGGACCAGACGCCCTGCCCATCACGGGCGCTCACCCAGGTCCCTCCGCCCGAGCTCCATCCGACATGCGGGACGCCGGAAGGCGACAGCGCGAGGTACGGGTCTCCCCACGCCTCCGCGACGACCTCCGAGACCCAGGTGCCCGAGGCATTCGTGGCGTAGTGGATGCGCTTCTCGAACACGCCTTCGTAGACGAGGTGGGCCTTGCCCTGCCCGTCCACCTTCAGGTCCACGTAGGCGGCACGGTCCAGGGCTCGCAGGCCCGTGTCCTCGACCACGAGCGCCCCCGGCGGCCCATGCGTGTACATGAGGCGGTGCTCCGCTCCAATCCACATGGACAGCGCATGGAGCTGACCTCGTGAGTCCAGTTCGAGGCTCTTCACCAGGCCACTCGCCGTCCGCGTCTCCACCCAGCGGCCCGCCGTGTAGCGGAAGAAGTGGGTGGGGACATCCGTGGCGCTCTCCGCGAACTGCGGGCTCAGGGCCACGTGGACTTCACCCGCGGCATCCACGCGGATGCCACCCGGCCAGGGCGGCGGCCCCACGAAGCCCGTCCTCGGGAACGTGCGCCAGGGCTTCGTCGTCGGCACCCGCACGATGTCGTCGGTGAACTCGATGAGGTACGCGTCCCCCTCCGCGTCGAGCGCGAAGTGCGCATAGCCCTTGGTGCCCTGCGGCAACAGGTTGCGCTTCTGCCAGCCCTGCTCGCACGCGCTCCAATCCGACATGCGCACGTCGACGCCCGCATCACTCAGCACGGGGCCATCCGGGTTGCCCGGCCACCCGCCCGCATCACCGGCGTCCGGCGTCCCGCCATCCGTGCCTGCATCGTCCGGAGGGGACAGCCCACCACCGTCCGCCTCTCCGCCATCTCCCCCGGCATCCGGCCCGGCGTCCTGCATCAGCGGCGGGCGTCCCGCGTCGTCTCCAGCATCGGGCTCGCCGCCACCATCCCTCCCCGAGCCCAGGGAGGTGTCGCCCCCATCGCGGACGCCGCGCCACTTCTCCGGGTCGATGATGGGCTCACACGCGCACAGCCCCACCGAGACACACAGCAGGACGAGGCGCAGTCGGAGAGAGGGCGAGCGGTCCACGAGCAACCTGGGGAACGGAGACGGACCGACTGTATCCGAAATCACGAGTGGGCCCACGCGAGCCCCTTCACTGACATTGGCGGTAGTAATCCGTGGTCCGCAAGGCAGGGCGGCCCGGCGCACCGGGCTTCACCCACGTGTGCATCACGTGCGCGCGGCCCTGGCCGTCCAGGTGCATCGACGAGCCCGTCACGGACGGAGGAAAGCCCAGGGGTTCGGCGCCGAGCAGGGTCCGCACCCAACCACCCCTCGCGTTGCTCACGTGCACCAGCGCGCCATTCACGCCCGTCAACAACATGTGCACCGCGTCGGAGGGACCCACCGCCACCGCCTCCAGTGACGCGAACTCGTTCCGGACGAACGTCGAGGTCCATCCCTCCGCCGCGTCGCGCGAGCTCAGCATGATGTCCGAGCGGTCCGTCCACACGATGTACGGCGTTCCCGAAGCGGTCAGCGCGAGGAACGGGTCGCTGCCCAGCGAGGAGACGGGCTCCACCACCCAGGTGCCCGAGGCATTCGTGGCGTAGTGGATGCCCCGAGGGGCCTTCGGGACGAAGGCCACGTGCGCGTACCCGAGCGCGTCCACCTGGAGGCTCACCGGATAGATGTCGTCGTCGAGCACGATGCCCGTCTCCTCGACCACCAGCGCGTCCGGAGGTCCATGCGTGTAGAGGATGCGGTGCTGGGGGCCAATCCACGTGGACATCGCGTGCAGATGTCCGCGCGAGTCCACCTCCAGGTCCCACAGCAGCCCGCCGGGCTTCACGGTGTGGACCCACCGGCCTTCGGCGTAGCGCAGGAAGTGGACGGGGACCTCCGTGTCGCCCTCGAGGTAGCGCGGGCTCAGGGCCACGTGCACGTCCCCCGTCGGCCCCACGCGCACGCCGACCACATAGGGCTGCGGCCCCAACCAACCCGTCCTCGGGAACGTGCGCCAGGGCTTCGTCGTCCCCACGCGCAGGATGTCGTCGGTGTGCTCGATGAAGTACGCGTCACCGTCCGCGTCGAGCGCGAAGCTCCCGTACCCCTTGGTGCCCGCGGGCAGCACGGTGCGCTTGCGCCAACCCGCCTCGCACCCGCCCCACTCGGTCATCCGCACGTCGACGCCCGCATCACTCAGCACGGGACCGTCCGGGTCGCTCGGCCACCCGCCCGCATCACCCGCGTCACCGGGGCCACCCTCGGCGCCTGCGTCATCGGCCCCCGCGTCCTCCGCCCCCGCGTCGTCGCCCGTCGTGGGCTCGCCCCCGTCCTCCCCGGCGATACCCGCGTCCCCGCCACCCGGGTCGGTATCCACGGGGCCGGCGTCGGGCGGCTTCGCGACGGCCCAGGGCGACAGGATGATGGGCTCACACGCCACCAGGCCCGCCACGGCGGCGAGCAGGAGCAGTCTCGAGCGGAGGAGGACAGGCCAATCCACGAAGCACCCCTGGGAGCCGGTGATGCGACCCGCCAGGGGCATACGGAGCGGGCGATTTATCCGGGCCATTTCCGCCCGGAAATCCCTCGGCTCAGTCCACCGGACGCAGGATGCGCAGGGGGCGCACCGGGCCGTTGAACCAGCGGCTCAGCTCCACCAAATCATCCACCCGACGCGCGTCCGGGAGGCTGTCCAGGAACACCTGTCCGTACGCCTTGGTGCGGATGCGCCGGTCCAGCATCGTCACGATGCCCTTGTCGGACTGCGTGCGAATCAGCCGGCCGAAGCCCTGGCGCAAGGCCAGCGCCGCCTGGGGCAGCTGGTACTGCTCGAAGGGCTCCTCGCCCCGGGACTGCAGTTGCTTGATTCGCGCCGCCACCAGCGGGTCTCCGGGCGACGCGAACGGGAGCCGGTCGATGATGACCAGGCTCAGCGCCTCCCCGGGCACGTCCACGCCCTCCCAGAAGCTGTGCGCCGCGAAGAGCACGCTGGGCGTGTCGCGGAACGCCTCGAGCAGCTGCGCCTTGGGACGCTCGCCCTGCAGCAGCGCCTGGTAGGGCAGCCGCCCCGCCGTCAGCTCGTACGCGCGCACCATGTTGCGCAGCGACGTGAAGAGCACGAAGGCGCGCCCGCCCGTCACTTCACACAGCCGGACGATTTCCTCCGCCGCCGCCTCGATGAAGCCCGGGGCGCTGGGGTCCGGCAGGTGCGTGGGCAGGTACAGCGCGGCCTGGCGCGGATAGTCGAAGGGGCTGGGCACCGCCAGCGTCCGCACGCGCGTCACCGTCTGGCCGTCCTCGCCGTACAGCCCCATGCGCCGGGCGAAGAAGTCGAAGCGGCTCTCCGCCGCCAGCGTCGCGGACGTGTACACCACGGTGTCGAGCGCGCCGTACATCCGCTCGCGCAGCTCCTTCGCCACGTCGATGGGACTGGCGCGCAGGAACAGGCCCTTGCCGCGCTGCTCCGCCCAGTACACGTGGTCCGTCGACTCCGCCTTCTCCAGGAAGGTGAGCTGCTCCTCGAGCTCATCCGCGCGGCGCGTGATTGCCGCCAGCTCCGGCTCGCGCTCGCCCGCGGTGAAGGCGGACAGCGCTCCCAGCCCCTCGCGCACGCCGCTCAGCGCGCTGGTGAGCTTCGCCATGCCCTCCGCCTGGAGCGTCACCGAGGCCTCGTGGCCGGACAGCCCCAGCGCGCGAGGCGCCTGCGCGAAGAAGGCCTCCGCGCCGGTGCGCAGCCGGGCCGCCAGCGCGCGCAGCATCGCGTGCCGGGAGTCCTCCTCCTTCAACGACGCCACCGCGTCGCGCGCCAGCTCCTCCAGCCGGTAGTTGGAGACCCCCACGCCGAAGTGCCCGCTCGCCGCGTCCTCGAGCGCGTGGGCCTCGTCGAAGATGACCGCCTCGTAGAAGGGCAGCACGCCCTCCGTGCGCTTGCCGGAGCTGCGCAAGGACAGGTCCGCGAAGAACAGGTGATGGTTGACCACCAGCAGGTCCGCGTCCTCCGCGCGCCGCCGCATGCGCGTGACGAAGCACGTCTCGTACAGCGGGCAGCGCGTGCCCACGCACGTCTCGGACGTGGTGGACAGCCGGGGCCAGGCGCTGAAGGACTCGGGCAGATCCAACTCGCCGCGGTCGCCCGTCTGCGTGTCCTCCGCCCAGGCCTTCAGCTTGGGCCAGTAGCGCGACTCCTCGCGCGTGGCGAACTGCGGGTCCTTGGAGAACGCCTCGTAGCGGTGCAGGCAGAGGTAGTTGTTGCGCCCCTTGAGGTAGGCCGCCTCGAAGGTGAGGCCCATCTTCTCGCGCAGCAGCGGCAGGTCCTTGAAGAAGATCTGGTCCTGCAGCGTCTTGGTCGCCGTGGACACGACGACGCGCCGGCCCGACAAGAGCGCGGGCACCAGGTAGGCGAGCGTCTTGCCCGTGCCCGTGCCGGCCTCCGCCAACAGGTAGCTGCGCTCGGCGAAGGCCCGCTCCACGGCACGCGCCATCTGGAGCTGCTCCGGGCGGTGCTCGTACGCCGGCAGCGCCACCTGGAGCGCGCCCCCTGGACCCAGCAGGCTATCGACGGACGGAGTGGGAGAGACGGGGAGCGTCATCGGGAGTGGCCAGCCTCGCGCAAGCGGCCCGACACGATAGCAGCCACCCGCGCCCAGAGCCCGTTTCCGGCCACCCGCGAGCCGCCCGGCCCGCATGGCCGGCCGCCTGGCGACGGGGCACTCCGTCCCGAGGGATTCGTCAGGGCACGTCGCCGGACATCAGCACGCCGACGCGCTGGATGATGAAGGCGGTCATCAGCAGCACCACCAGGAAGAGCACCGCGATGGCCGCCCCGCGCATCCGCCGAGACAACAGCGACGGCCCCGCGCCCTCCACCTCCGTGGGGACCACCAGCGTGGCGCGGCGGACGATCTCCTCCCGCGCCCGCTGCGCCACCGCGTCGTCCGGCGCCCGCGCCAGTCGCACGCGGTACAGCCGGCCCGCCGTCGCCAGCTCCCCGCGCCCCATGGCCAGGGTCAGCAGCCGGTCATGCGCCTCCCACTGTCCCCACTCCCCCGCCAGCCGGCGCCACTCGTCGCGCAGCGCCTCCGAGGGCTGGTGCTCCGACTCCACGAAGTTCGCGTACACCAACCCGCATTGCGAGCAGGACGTGTCCACCTCGCGCCGCGCCGACACACACTTGGGACAGTGTCCGGTCGGCGGCGCGAAGAGCGCGTCGTCATCCAGCGGCGGCGACGTCGCCACCGCGCCCCGCACCACCCGCAGGGCCGGAGCACTGACGCGCCCGGAGGCTTCCAACACGGGCTCTTCGGCGGTCCTCGGGCTGGCGAACGGGTCGCCACCCACCGACGGCGACGCCGCCAATGGCTGCGCGGCCCGCGCGCGGTTCTCCGCGCCGCACCGCTGACACGACACCACCAGCCCTCCGGACTCCAGCCGGTAGGACTCCAGGGGGATGAGCCGCTCGCACGCCTCGCACTGGAACTTCATGACACCACCTGACGCAGGGGCACGGGCATCGCGCAACCGATGAGGGCCAACAGGCACAGCGCGCAGATGAGCTTGCGCGTGGGACTGAGCGGCGCCTGCGGGTACACGACGTCCGGGTGCCCGAAGCCCACCACCTTGCTCGTCACCAGGAGCCACAGCCCCCAGGACGCGGTGACGAAGAGCGTGAGGAACAGCAGCACGGCGGCCATCAGCCGCCCCACCCAATGCGCGTGGCGCCCCAGCACCGCGAACGCCAGGTGCCCACCATCCAGCTGCCCCATGGGCATCAGGTTGAGCAGCGTGACGAGCAGACCGAACCAGCCCGCGATGACCACCGGGTGCACCAGCACGTCCTTCCCCTCCGGCAAGGGGCCCAACGCCAACCACGTCAGCCCCTGCATCAACAGGCTGTCACCAAACAGGGTCTGCACGCCATGGAAGGCTTCCTCCGGCGCGGGCGGCGCGTGGGTCACCTTCGCCATCACCCACGTGAAGAGCTCCTTGCCGTACACCCACAGCGAGGACTCGCCGGGGAACTGCGAGGCGACTTGCGGCGCGTCCACCACGGCCGAGTGCGACAGCCCCCAGTACAGGATGGGCAGCGCCACGACGAGCCCCGCCAGCGGTCCCGCCGCGCCGATGTCCACCAGCGCGTTGCGGTGCGGGATGCGGTCGCGGATGCGGATGACCGCGCCCAGCGTGCCCACGCCCAACACCGGCAACGGGATGAAGTACGGCAGCGACGTGTCCACCCGGTGCAGGCGCGCCAGCACGTAGTGACCCATCTCGTGAGAACCGAGAATCGCGAGCAGGGAAAGGCTGAACGACAGCGCGCGCGTGGCGGCCTCGGTGGAGACTTCGTCGGGCGAGTACGGCCGCTGGAAGTGGAAGTACAGCAGGTAGGACGTGAAGGTCGTCGCCACCGTCAACAGCAGCAACAAGAGATGCAGCCAGTACCTGGGCGCGGGACGTGCGACGGGGACGGAGTCCATTCAGGAAGCCTCGGGTTCTGGGCTAGCAAGGCGAGGTGCGCATTACAACGCGAGCGCGCATCCACCATGGGCGTACAGTGTGTCCGGACGGACCTTGACATGGGGTCGACATCTGGTACGACCGCGCCCGCTTGAAGGTCACTTTCAAACGGACGTGCGCCCTCGCGGGTGCTCGTCCACCGGACAAGCGACACTCACTAGAGGGGAAAACCATGAAGAAGCTCATCCTGTCGGCCGTTGCCGCGTCCAGCCTCATCGGCTGCACCAGCGTCGAGAGCGCCGTTGTCTCCGGGACCGAAATCGCCGCCAACGGTGAGGCCGTGGCCGTCATCCAGACGAACGCGCTGGGCCTGACCGCCATCTTCCACATCATCGACATCGTCCAGAGCGACCTGGACACCGTCGTCAACAAGCTCCTCATCGCCGAGGCGAAGGCCATGGGCGCGTCCAAGGTCGACCTGAAGTCGGCCGGCACCACGCCCCGTCACGGCATCTACGCCCTGTTCGGCACCATCATCGGCGTGACGTCCTCCACGGCCACGGGCGTGGCGGTCAAGTAGTCAGGCAGCCGGCCCATCAGGGTTCGGCGACCTCGGGAGGCCCCCTGGCGACAGGCGGGCCTCCTTGCATTTCAGCGCTCCTCCTGCCCCACTCGCGCCCCATGTCCCCTCGCCTCTTCGTGTGCTGTGTCGTGCTCGTCCTCGCGGGCTGTTCTCGGAAGTCGGACGACGTCGCGGCGCTGGCCTCGCAGGTGAAGACGCGGCTGGTGGAGCGCGACCAGAAGCTGTCCGGCTACGGCATCGCCGGGACGGTGAAGGACGAGGGAATGGACGCGGTGCCCTTCACCTTCGAGCACCGCGCGCCGGACCGCATGCGCGGCACGCTGGGGGCGCCCGCCGCGCGCATCTTCTCGTGGGACGGCACGCACCTGTTCGAGCAGATCGACGGTGAGAAGCGCTTCACCACGTTCAAGTCGGAGCTGCCTCCGGCGAAGCTGGCGGGCTTCCTCACGGAGACCTTCAGCGCCTTCATCCCGGAGGGCTTCCGCGCGCCGCTGTTGTCGCACGGGGCCACGCTGCGCCGCGCCCGGCATGCGCGCGCCGAAGAGGCGGTGGAGCTGTCGTTGTCGCTCGGTGGCGAGGCGCAGGGGGTGGAGCTGGTGTACGTGCTGCGCTGGCCGCAGCTCGACTTCCTGGACAAGCGCTCGCGCTCGCCGGACGGGACGGAGGCGGAGGTGCGGATGGAGGAGGAGCACTGCGACGCCCAGCTGGGCCTGTGCGTGCCGAAGCGGCTGAGCCGCTGGTTGGGAGGCCGCAAGGTGGGCGAGACGGTGCTCACGCGGGTGGAGTTGACGAAGCCGCCGCCGAACGACGCCTTCACCCTCGTGGCGCCGGAGGGCTACGATGTGAAGACGCGGACACTCGTGGAGGCCACGGAGGAGAACCCTCCCTCGGGCGGTTGACCCCCGACAGGTGCGTCCCCACTTTCGCCCGGGAGGCGAGTGATGGTGGAGAACGTCATCTTCGACGTGGATGGAACGCTGGTGGACTCGGTGGACGAGCACGCCGAGGCGTGGCGACGCTCGTTCCTGCATTTCGGGCGAGATGTCCCCTTCGCGCACGTGCGCAGCCAGATTGGCAAGGGCGCCGACCAGCTCATCCCCGTGTTCTTCAACGACGAGGAGCTGGAGCGCTTCGGCAAGGAGATCGAGGACTACCGCTCCAAGCTGTTCCTGGAGGAGTTCCTGCCCAAGGTGCGGCCCTTCCCGCGCGTGCGGGAGCTGTTCCAGCGGCTGCGTCAGCAGGGCCGGCGTCTGGCGCTGGCGTCCAGCGCGAAGGACGAGGAGCTCAAGCACTACGTGCGGCTGTGCGGCATCGAGGGCCTGTACGAGACCAAGACCAGCAAGGACGAGGTGGACAAGAGCAAGCCCCACCCGGACATCTTCCAGAGCGCGCTCGCGCGGCTGGGGCGTCCCGACGTGAGCACCGCGGTGGTGGTGGGGGACACGCCCTACGACGCGCTCGCGGCCGGCAAGCTGGGGCTGCCCACGGTGGGTGTGCTGGCTGGAGGCTTCCTGGCGGAGGACCTGCGCGCGGCGGGCTGCCGCACGTTGGTGAAGGACGCGGCGGAGCTGCTGCGGCTCGCCGAGGAGTCCTCGGTGGAGTGGCCGTGGAATGGGCCGGGCGCCTCGCCCGCCGCCAAGGACGAAGAGCCTCGCTGAGCGTTGGACGATGCGCCGCCGGACACCGACGGCGCATCGGGCCCTGCTCACCCGCTGGCGCACGTGAGGCAGCGCTTCGTCACACCGAGCCTGGCGCTCTGAATCGCCAATGCGCGGGTGCGTTGACGCACGTCGGGCAGCGCGGACGTGGCGCTCGTGCGTGACAGGCCAGGCGCGCCGCCTCACTCGAGCTGAGAACGCCTGACCTGGGGACGGCTACTTGCGCGAGCGACCACCGCGCGAGGTCCTCCGGGTGGTGGTGCCGCGACGGCCGGTGGTCTTGCGTGCCGTGCCCCCGCGAGCGCGCTTGCTCGTGGACGAGCGACGCGCCGTGGCGCGCTTGGCGGCCGTGCGACGCGCGGTGGACTTGCTGCCGGAGCGCGTGGCGCGGGTGGGCTTGCGCGTGCTGGAGCCGCGGCTCGACG
Source organism: Myxococcus guangdongensis (assembly GCF_024198255.1). NCBI lineage: Bacteria > Pseudomonadati > Myxococcota > Myxococcia > Myxococcales > Myxococcaceae > Myxococcus > Myxococcus guangdongensis. The sequence continues at coordinate 395,368 of NZ_JAJVKW010000003.1, read as the reverse complement.
TGGCGCTCTTGGCGGCCGTCCGGCGGCCTCCCTTGCGTCCAGCCTTGCGCGCGTTGGCGCGGGCCTTGGGACGACGGCGCGCCGCCTTCGCCTTGCTGCCGGAGCCACCCTTCATGCCGCCGCCGGTGAGCTTGTTCACCGTGGCCCAGGCCCGAGCCTCCGCGGTCTCCTCCGAAGTGCCCTTGTCCTCGTAGCCCTTCTCGATGTGCTCGGCCATCCGCTTCTGTTTCGCCGTGTACTTCGCCTTGCTTCCTCGTGCCATGCGTCGCCCTCCGGGCCGTGTGCGCCACCGGCCCAGGGCCGGCCTTGCCTGGAAGGTGCGCAGCCACCCATGCACAAGGAAGGGGCGCGGCCACTTCTTCCCACCCAAGAGGTTCGAGCCGTGCGAGGCCGGACATCGCGGCCCCTCACCCGGAGCGCTTCCGATGAACCGACGCACTCGCATCCTCGCCGCCACACCGTGCCTCGCCCTCTTCTGGGGACTCACGGCCTGCGGCCTCGATTCGGACGAAGCCGCCGCGCCCCATGTCCGCGAGGCCGCGTCCTATCTCGCCCTCGCCGAGGAGGAGGGAGGGCTCGGGGAGGACGCGGTGGTGGACTCGGACACGCCACGACTGGAGGCCCTGGCGGAGGAAGAGGTCGAGGACACACGGACCGAGCCCACCGACACCGGTGACGTGTGCGACTTCGATGCGCACCGCGCCCGTGTCGTGGCTCGCTATGACGAGAACAGGGATGGGGTGTTGGGACGACGAGAGCTTCGCGCGCTGCGCGCGGACCTGGGTGAGCAGCGCGACACCCTCCGCTCCCGACTGGCGCAGTGGGGTCGGCGCGTTCGACCGCAGGCCTTCTGGCGCGTGCGCTGGGTCTTCGACGAGGACGCGGATGGCGCGCTGTCCTCCGAGGAGCGCGCCGCGCTGGGGGATGCGATGGAGGCGCGCTGCCAGCACCTGCGTGCGCAGCGGCTGGAGCAGTACGACGCCAACGGTGACGGCCGCCTGGATGAGACCGAACAGCGGGCCGTGCGCGAGTCCCGTCGCGCCCGCTGGAAACTCCTGCGTCGGGAGCGGCTCGAGGCGTACGACGTGAATCACGATGGTGTGCTCGATGCATCGGAGCGCGCGACGCTGCGGAAGGCTCGCGTGGAGGCGGCCTGGACGCGGCGCGCGGAGGTGCTCACCACGTACGACACCGACGCGGACGGAGTGCTGAGCACCGAGGAGGCCCTGCCGTTGCGAGAGGCCCTCCAGCAACGCCTCACCGAGGGCCACGACGCGGAGCGCTGAGCCTTTGCATCCACCCGCCGCCGGTTGGGACGCGAAGCGTTGCCCCGCCGTGACGACGCCGCTGCGTCTCCCACCGCACCGGGTGGGCATGAGTCCCTCCATCCGCGCGGAGCCGCGGCGCCCACCCATCGTGCCCATGGCCTACGGGAGATCCCCATGAGCCCACACCACGACGCCGAGCCCCTCGCCCTCTGGAGTGAGGGCCTGGCCCCCAAAGAGGGCTCCCGGCCGCACGCTCGCCGCAAGCCTCGTCCTCCGGGGCCCGCTGGCCCCACGGACGGCGCGTGCACATCTTGGCGACCACGCAACAAGGAGAAGGTCCCTGGAACCCGCGCTCATCGAGCCTCCCCGCAGGCTGCCCCTCGACGAGGGCCCCGCGGCATTGGTGGTGAACACGCAGTCCCGCTCGGGCCGGGAAGCCTATGCGCTCGCCAGGAGCACCCTCGCCTCTCGCGGCGTGGTGCTGGCGGAGAGCCACGCGCTGTCGAAAAGCGGACGACTGCGCCGCGTGCTGGAACAGCTCCTCGAACGGGGGACACGCCGCATCCTCGTCGGCGGTGGAGATGGGACGCTGAGCGGCGCGGTGGGCCACCTGCTGGGTCGTGACGTGACGCTCGGCGTGCTCCCCCTGGGCACGGGCAACGACTTCGCGCGCTCGCTGGGCATCCCCGCCGACGTGGAGGCCGCGTGCGACGTCATCGCCCGGGGCTACGCGGCGCGCGTGGACGTGGGCCTCGCCAACGGCCGCCCCTTCCTCAACGCGGCGAGCCTGGGGCTCGCCACCGCCATCGCCAAGCGCCTGACGAAGCGCCTCAAGCAGCGCGCCGGGGTGCTCGCCTATCCGGTGGCCGCCGCCGCGGAGGTGATGGACCTCAAGCCCTTCCGCATCCGGCTCAAGGCCGATGAGCAGGAAGTGGAGATGGACGTGCTGCAGCTCGTGGTGGGCAACGGCCGCTACCACGGCGCGGGCATCATGGTGGCGCCGGACGCGCGACTGGATGACCGACGACTGCACGTCTACGCCATCGAGGCCCCGTCGGCGACCTCGGGCCGCGACGGCACGGGCCTGGGCCAGCTCCAGGACCTGGCCACCCTGGCGCGCGTGGCCCTGTCGCTCCGCAGTGGAGAACATGTGGACAACCCCGCCGTCACCTCGCTGCGCGCCGCGCGCCTCTATGTCGAGGCCACGCCCGCCCAGGAGGTCAACGCGGACGGAGAGCTCATCGGGATGACGCCCATGCGCTTCGAGGTGGCCCCCGCGGCGCTGCGCGTCTACGCCCCCGCGCCCTCCTGAATTCCGAAATGTTTCAGGGTGGCTTACGCTGGGCGCTCCGCGAGGACGAGCCATGCGACAGCGTTTCCACCGTCCCTTCATCATCGCCGCCCTCCTGGCCCTCGGAGCCGTGCTCCTGCTCTGGCTTCGAGTCCCGCACCAGGGCGAGGCCGCCCCCGCGCATGAGCCCGCTCCGCCTCGCCCTCTCAACGGCGAGACGAAGCGGTCCGCCCCTGGAGGCTCCGCGCCGGCCACGCCGCGTGACACGCCGGTGACGCCCGACGAGGGTTCCTTCCTCGTGCGAGTCACCGGGCCCCAGGGGCCCCTGGCGGGCGCGAAGGTGCGCGCCTTCCGCCGCCCCCCGGATGAGCGTCGCGAGCCCACGTGGCGGCTCACCAACGAGGGGACCACGGGTCCGGACGGCACCGTCCAGCTCCCCGCGCGCCCAGGTGACTATCTCGTCACGGCGCGAGCCCCGGGCCACGCCCCTGCGCGCCGCGAGGCCACCCGACCGGAGGACCTGACCCAGACGGTGGTCGAGCTGACGCTGACCGAGGGCGTGACGTTGCGAGGCCGCACGGTGGAGGAGAGCGGCGGCGAGCCCGTGCCCCTGGCCGAGGTGACGCTCCATCCCTACCCAGGCACGGCCTTCTCCTGGGCCCAGCCCGTGGAGCTCACGGAGGAGGCGGCGACGGCGACGAGCGACGGCCGTGGCCAGTTCGAGCTGTCCGGCCTCGCGCCCGGCCGCTACCGGCTCACCGCCCAGGCGCCCGGCTTCAGCCGCCGCGAGCTGCTCTTCCTCCACGTCCCGCAGCAGGGAGAGCTGGTGGTGGGGTTGTGGGGCGCGGGCACGATGGAGGGCTACGTCGTGGACGCGAAGGGCCAGCCCGTCCCCGGCGCGCGGGTGCGAGCCACCGGGGGCCTGACGCCGCTGGAGACGACCTCGAGCGAGGGCGGCGGCTTCGCGTTGGAGGTGGGGATGGGGAACTGGGTGCTGACGGCGCAGCGAGGAGACGCGGTCGGCCGCGCGCCCGGCACGCTGTTCGTGGGCCCCGGACAGACGCTGCGCGGCATCACCGTCACGCTGGGCGCCGAGGGGGGCCTGACGGGCGAGGTGCGCTCCACCGACGTCGCCTTCCCGGTGCGCTCCGCGGAGCTGGTGGTGCACCCCGCGGACAGCCAGGGAGAGCTCGCGCGCACCACGCTCGGCGGTGGCGGCATCTACCGGCTGGGCCTGCCTCCCGGCAGCTACGACGTGGTGGTCCAGTCACCGGGCTTCTCGCGGGGCATGAAGACGAACGTGGAGGTCGGCGCCGGCATCTTCACGCAGCTGGACTTCGAGCTGGAGCCCGCGAGCGCCAGCCTGCAGGGCATCGTCCAGGATGCGCGCGGGACGCCGGTGGAGGGCGCGGAGGTGCGCCTGGAGGCGGGCCGTCGCTCGGGCGTGGCGGCGCGCACCACGCACTCCGACGCGAGGGGTGGGTTCGCGTTCCGCGAGCTGGTCCCCGGCCAGGTGCGCGTGCGCGCGCGGCGCGAGGGCGTCCAGGGATGGACGGAGAAGCTGGAGACGCTGCTGCCGAAGCGCTCTATCTGGACGACGCTGGTGCTGGCGGACACGGGCATGGTGCAGGGCCGCGTGACGCAGGCGTCTGGCAAGCCTCCGACCGAGCCCGCGTTGGTGCGCGCCGTGGCCCGCGCCTCGACGGGGGGTGGCGTGGCGAACATCAGCTACGCGGAGACGGATGCGCAGGGCGTGTACTCGATGGAGCTGCCCGCGGGCGTGTACCAGCTCACCGCGGTGCTGCCTCGCGCCCGCTTCATCTACTTCCAGGACGATGACCCCAGCGTCACGGTCCACGCGGGGAGCGCCGTGCAGCAGGACCTGGTGCTGCTCGAGGAGCGCGGCATCTCCGGCACGGTGCGCGAGCCCTCCGGCGCCCCCAGTCCCTTCGCCATCGTCGCGGCGGTGCAGGGCGGTGACATGCCCTTCATCCTGCGCGTGCAGGCGAACGAGGAGGGCACGTTCGAGGTGCCCACGCGCCCCCAGGGCGCCCCGCCGCTCGCGGAGCTGGCGGCATACAACGCGGGACGAACGGTGCGGCTCCCCTCGGTGAGCGAGGGCCAGGGTCTGGTCGAGCTGCGACTGAAGCCGGCGGCGCGCCTGCGCGGGAAGCTCGTCGCGAGAGAGGGGGCTCCACCGGAGGCCTTCACGTTGACGCTGACGGAGACGAACGGCGAGGAGCTGCCCTGGGAGGCCGAGGCGCCGTCGACGCGGCACTTCACGGGTGACACGTTCGAGTTGCCCGATGCGCCGGGGCAGCCGCTGAAGGTGCACGTGCGGACGAGAGATGGACGCACGGGCTTCGCGCAGGTGGCGCTGACGCCGGGAGGTTCGAGCGAGGTGGAGGTGGAGCTCGTGGGGACGGGCGCCGCGGGAATCACGGGGCGCGCGGTGTGGGCGCGCAATGGAGGCCCCGCCGCGGGCGTGGCGGTGTTCCTGGACCAGCCCGTGTCCGCGAAGCCCGACACGCACACCGGACCGGATGGGCGCTTCCAGCTCCCGGAGGTTCGCCCTGGGCCACACACCGTGCGCTTGATGCCGTTCGAGGGCCGCGTGGAGACGCGCGCGGTGAAGGTGAAGCCGGGCGAGACGACGGACGTGGGCGACGTGACGGTGTCCCCACGCCGCGCGCAGCCGGGCACGGTGGGCGCGGGCTTCAGCGAGGCGCGTGGCTCGGTGGAGGTGGCGTGGCTGACGCCGGACGGGCCCGCCGCGCGCGCGGGCGTCGTGGTGGGTGACAGGCTGGTCTCCGTGGATGGCCTCGTGGTGAGGGACCGCGCGGAGGCGGAGGCCAGGACACGGGGCACGCCGGGCTCACCCGTGCGGCTCCAGGTGCGACGCGAGGGCCAGGAGCGCGAGGTGTTCGCCACGCGCGCCGAGTGAGCCGCGTGACGCCGTTCCCGCGGACGCGCGAGTGCTCACCACGAGCGACTCGCCACCCGCGTCCGGCTACACCTTCTCCAGCACGCGCGAGAGCACCTGCGCGGTGAAGTTCACCAACGGAATCACGCGCCGGTAGTCCATGCGCGTCGGGCCGATGACGCCCACCGTGCCCAGCACCTGCTCCTGGTTCCCGTAGGGGCTGGCGATGACCGTCACGTCACCCGCGGCCGAGAAGTCGCTCTCCGCGCCGATGAAGATCTGCATCTCGTTCGCGCGCTGCACCCGGTCCAGCAGTGACAGCAACCGGTGCTTCTCATCGAGCGCCTTGAAGAGCGCGCGCATCCGCTCCACGTCCGCGAACTCCGGCGCCTCCAGGAACGAGCCGGTGCCCTGGATGAGCACGCGCTCCGTCGTCGGCAGGTCCGTGGCGGCCGCGCCCAGCTTGAGCGCCTTCGCCGTCAGCGCGTTGTAGAGCGCCTGCTCCTGGTCCATCTCCGCGCGGATGCGCTCACGCGCCTCCTCGAGCGGCACCTCGTGCAGCAGCTCCGACAGGAAGTTGCTCGCCCGCATCAGCTCGTCCGAGGTGATGGGGAAGTCCACCGTGATGGCCTTGTTGACCACCTGCCCGCTCTGCCCGACGAGGATGGCCAGCACCCGGTCTTCACGCAGCCGGACGAACTCGATGCGCCGGAACACCGCCGAGTCGGGCCGCGGCGTCACCACCACGCCCGCATGCCGCGTCAGCGAGTGGAGGATGCGGCTCGCCTCGCCCAGCATCTCCTCCAGGTTCGCCTCGTGGAACAGGCCCGCGTGGATGAGCTCCCTGTCCCTGGGCGTCGGGTCCTTCAGCTTGACGAGCGTGTCCACGTAGAAGCGGTAGCCCGCATCCGTGGGGACCCGGCCCGCCGACGTGTGCGGCTTCTCCAGGAAGCCCAGCTCCTCCAGGTCGGCCAGCACGTTGCGCATGGTCGCCGAGGAGACCTCGAACCCAGGGCGCCGGGTGAGCTGCTGGCTGCCCACCGGCCCGCCCGTGGAGATGTACTCCTGCACCACGGCTCGCAGGACTTCCTTCTCGCGTTCACCCAGCTCTTCGGACATCCAGGCGCTCTCACTTGGGAGCCCGTGGCCCACCACCTCGCGGCCACCGCTCCAACACCCAAGTCTAAGAAAGCGCGCCGAGAGGTTCAATCCAGGCCCCATCCGCCGAGCGGCCGACAGCGGGCCCCCGCCCGCCAGCGTCCGAGCGGACGTGCACTCGCACTGTATCGCCCGGGAGAGCGGCCGACTGTGGGGTATGGCAATGCTCACATGGCCGACGGGGTGTGCCGACGCTACAAGCCGCGCCACCGTGACCGCCTCGTCCGCCGCGTCATCCCTGTCCACCCCTCCCGCCCCCACCCTCACCTCCGTCCCCCTCGCGGACGCGCCCTCCCCGAGCGCACCGCGCGGCCGACTCCTGCTGTGCCTGGTGACGCTGTACCTCGTCTGGGGGTCCACCTACCTGGCCATCCGCTGGGTGCTCCAGGGAGGCATGCCGCCGTTCCTGGCGTCGGGGACGCGGTTCCTGCTGGCGGGGACGCTGATGTTCGCGGCGCTGTGGCTCAAGGGCACACCCGTGCCCACCGGACGCCAGTGGGGCGCGAGCGCGGTGGTGGGCACCCTGCTCCTGGGCATCGGCAACGGGGGACTGGTCTTCGCGCAACAATGGGTGCCCTCGGGCGTGGCGGCGCTGGTGGTGGGCAGCCTGCCCATGTGGTCGGCGCTGTTCGGTGGGCTGTTCGGGCAGTGGCCCGGGAAGCTGGAGCGCTGGGGCCTGGCGGTGGGCTTCGGCGGAATCGTCCTGCTCAACCTGGGAGGTGAGCTGGGCGGCAGTCTGTTGCCCACGCTGGTGCTGCTGGTGTCGCCGGCGAGCTGGGCGCTGGGTTCGGTTCTGGGCCGGCGCATGCCCATGCCCACGGGGCTGATGGCGCCCGCGGCGCAGATGCTGTGCGGCGGCGTGCTGATGCTGCTCTTCGGGCTCTTGCGCGGTGAATCGTTCGACGTGATGCCGGAGCCGCGCGCGTGGGCAGCCTTCGCGTACCTGGTGACGTTCGGCTCGCTGGTGGGCTACAGCGCGTATGCGTACATGATGCGGCACGCGAGCCCCTCGCTCGCGACCAGCTACGCGTACGTCAACCCGGTGGTGGCGGTGCTGCTGGGCGCGGTGTTCGCCGGCGAGTCCCTGAGCCCCATGGCGTGGGTGGCCATGGCCGCGATTCTGGGCGCCGTGGTGCTGCTGACACGCAAGCGCTGAGGGCCGACGTTCGCGGACCCGCCGTGCCCGGGGGGACACACGTGCGGTGTCAACCCGTGCCGGCGAGGGCAGACGGCGCTTGACGCTGGTGGCGTCTCGGGCTGTTACGGGGGGATGGAATCCCTTCGCGCGCTCTGCCTCGCCTGCCTGCTCGTGACGGGCGTGTCCACCGCCGCCCCCGTCATCCAGGTCCCCGAGGGCGGCCCGAGCGTCCCCGTCACCGCCAAGGGCACCCTGTGTGGCCCCGTGAGGGCCGGCTGGACGCTGTCGCCGGACGGACGCTCGCTCAAGCCCCCCGCGCGGGTGGAGCAGGATGACGCGCGCATCCTCGAGTTGAAGGTCGCGCCCACGGGCGGCCAGTGCGAGACGACGGAGGAGCGCGTCACCGTCATCGCCACCGGCGCCTTCCCCCGCGTGGACGCGGCGGGCACCAACTTCTTCCCGGACGAAGGCCGCGTGGAGCTGCGCGGCACGGGCCTCGCCCACGTGGGCGTCGCCTGGAGCGGCACGCCGCGCACGGTGGCCGAGCCGACGCTGATGGAGGGCCAGGACGTGTGCCTGACGCCGTCGGTGGAGAAGGGCCCGGCCAACTGCACGGTGCCGGTGGCGCGCGGGCTGCCCACGGACGCGGCGCTGTACTGGACGCCGCCGCATGGGCGACGCGGCAAGGACGTCACCACGTTCGATGCGTCCGGCAACGTGGTGGACCCGGAGACCTTCCGCCTGCGTCCCGGGCGCGTGGTGCTCACCCAGCCGCTCATCCAGTCGGCGGGTGTGGACGTGTCGCGCGGGCCGGGCTTCGTGGCGCTGAGCCATTCGGAGGCGCTGGCGTCGGTGGACTGCGGCCCGGTGCGCTGCGAGGTGAACGAAGGCTCGGTGTCGCTGCGCAACGTGCCGGGCGTGGACGTCAGCGTGACGCTGCGGCTGAGGCTCGCGCCGCGCATCTACTTCGCGCGCGGAGAGGCGCTGGACCAGGTGTTGGTGGAGACGCTGCCGGTGCTCGCGTGTCCGCTCACGGCGGTGGACGGCACGGTGCTGCGCGACGCGGAGAACTCCGCGATGGTGGTCCGCCTGGACCTGTCCTGCCAGCACGACCCGCGCAAGCTGCTCTGGGCGATGAACGACCAGCGCGCCCGCGTGGAGCGCGTGGTGAAGGGCTCCGACGGCACCTACGTGCTCCTGCGCACCGGCGGCACGTCCGAGCAGCAGGTCACGGTGAGCGCGCAGACGTCACGGGTGGAGGGCTCGGTGGTGGCGTCGGACACGACGCGGACGCAGCCGTTGCCGGTGCCGCGTGCGTCGCTGGAGTTGGGAGACCAGGGCACCATCGACTTCATCCCCATCAACCGGCCCGCGGAGCTGCACGTGGCGGCCAGCGGCGAGCAGGGCCGCTTCGTGCCGCGCCCCGTGGCGGGCGCGTACACGGTCACCACGCGCGACGGGACGACGTACGTGCAGGGCGAGCCCACCGCGGGCGGCTTCGTGTCGCTGCGCTTCGGCTATCAGCTCTCCACGCTGCCGGGGGAGCTGGCGACCACGGACCTGGTGGTCGTCACCGAGCGGGTGCAGCGCTCGGTGCGCGAGGCGAGCGTGCCCATCCGGGTGGAGAGCGTGGTGGAGCTGGTGTGCGCGGACAAGGAGGGCCAGGACCGGGTGTTGGAGCCCAGCCGCCCGCACCGCATCGACTACGCCATGCGCAACTCCTGTCGGGTGGTCATCCACCGCGAGCGGCTCAAGCCCGAGCAGGGCGCGCAGGAGGTGGTGCTGCGCATCAGCGTCACCAAGCCGGATGGTTCGGCGCGCGGGGAGAGCCAGGTGGAGCAGCGCATGTTGCTGCGTCCGCAGGGGGAGGCGCGCACCATCCCCGTCCCGGGGCAGCTGGGACAGTTCGACCGGATTCTCGTGCAGGTGTCGCTGGTGGCGGACGAGACGCGCTATGCGCTGAGCACCTCGGACCGCTCGGGGCTGCCGTCGGCGCAGTGGACGGCCATCGTCGGCGGTGGGCGGTTGCGGCTCTACACGACGGCGACGATTCCGGCGGGTCTCTACCGGGCGACGGAGCCGAGCGGGCAGCTCATCCTCAACTTCGGCGTCGTGTCACGCCTGGCGCTGTTGAATGACGAGGGCCAGGAGCGGCTCTTCGGCATCGAGATGGGGCTGATGGGCATGGGGTTGATTCCCCAGTCCGGTGACATCGAGTTCCCGCCGACGCTGGCGGTGGTGATGGGGCTGAGCTTGCGGGTGCCCATCGGCCCGGGCGCGGCGGTGGGCGCGCAGGCGTGGGTGGCGCGCGAGTTCCGCGACAACATCACCCGCCGCTCGGACGGCTCCGTCGTCGACTCGAGCCGCTGGTCCTTCATCTTCGGACCCAGCATCTCCGTGGGCAACGTGGGCTTCAACCTGTGACGCGAGGGCGTGTCCCTCGCGCCCCGCTCTAGCTCGCCGTGCGCGTCCCCGGCTGCGTGTGGTGCACGCCCGGGGACTCCGTCTCGCGCGGCAGCCACACGTTGAAGGTGGAGCCCTGTCCCGGCACTCCCGGGGACTCCACCCAGATGCGACCGCCGTGCTGCTCGACGATGCCCTGGCTGATGGTGAGCCCCAGGCCCAGCCCGCCGTACTTGCTGCCGTGCGCGCGGCCGAAGCGCTCGAAGATGAGCGCCTGCTTGTCCTTGGGAATCCCCACGCCGCTGTCCTTCACGGACAGGTGCACGCCCTCGCTCCCCTCGCTCGTCAACCGCACCAGCACCGTCCCGCCCTCCGGCGAGTAGCGGATGGCGTTGGAGAGCAGGTTCGTCAGCACCTGGTCCAACCGCCCCCGGTCCCAGATGCCCTCCAGGTGCTCCGGCGTCTCCACCTGGATTTCGTGCCCCTGCGACAACACCGCCATGCGGTCGCGCGTCTCGTGCACCAGCTGACTGAAGTCGAACCGCTCCAGCTCCAGTGACAGTCGCCCCGCCTGCAGCCGGCTGATGTCCAGCAGGTCCTCGACCAGCTTCGCCATCCGGTCAATCTGGCGGTTGATGATTTTGAGCGACTTGCCCGGCCCCGCCTCCGTCTCGCCCCCCAGCTTCAGGAGCGCCAGGTGCGCGTGGCCCTTGGCCGCCGCCAGCGGCGTGCGCAGCTCGTGGCTCGCCGCCGCCAGGAACGCGTCCTTCGCCTCGCTCGCCAGCCGCAGCGCCGTCTCCGCGCGCTGCCGCTCGGTGATGTCGCGCGCCACGGAGATGAACCGCCCGGGCCCCTCCGCCGCCGACACGAACTGGAGCACCACCTCCACCGGGACCTCGCTGCCGTCCCGCCGCCGGTGCGTCGTGGAGTACGTCTGGCTGGGCAGAGTCCCGCTCACCAGCGGCGCCAGGAGCTTGCGGAAGCCCGCCTCGTCGAACGCGCCCTCCACCTCCAGCACCGACAACCCCACCAGCTCATCCGTGGTGCTCGCCAGCTGCTTCGCCGCGCCCGCGTTCGCGTACGTCAACGTCAGCGAGTCCGGCGAGAACATCAGGACGCAGTCCAGCGTCGCGTCCAGCGTCATCTTGAAGCGCCCCAGCGCCTCCTCGGCGCGGCGCTTGTCGTCGATGTCCGTGGCCACGGCAATCCACCCCACCACGTGGCCCGTCTCGTCCCGCTCCGGCACCGCGCGCGCCAGGTGCCAGCGATACACCCCGTCGAACCGGCGCAGGCGGAACTCGCGCTCCACCCGCTGACTGGAGCGGATGGCCGTCTCCCACGCCTGCCGCATCTCCTCCCGGTCCACCGGGTGCACGAACTCCAGGAACGTGCCGAGCGACAGCGGCAGCTCCTCGTGGATGCCCGTGTAGTCACGCCCCGCACGGTTCGCGTACGTGAACGAGCCATCCGCGCGCGCCGCCCACATCACCTCGGGCAGCGACTCGGTGAGCCGCCGGTAGCGCAGCTCGCTCTGGCGCTCCATCGCCTCCCGGTCGCGCTGACGCAGCAAGGCCGCCTGTCGCTGGATTTGCTGTTCCTTGAGGAACAGGTCCACGAAGACGCTGACCTTCGAGCGGAGGATTTCCGGGTCGAAGGGCTTGAGCAGGTAGTCCACCGCGCCGTGCGCGTAGCCCTTGAAGATGTGGGCCGCGTCGCGGCTGAGCGCGGTGAGGAAGATGATGGGGATGGTGCGGGTGCGCTCGCGCTGCTTGATGAGCGTGGCCGTCTGGAAGCCATCCAGCCCCGGCATCTGCACGTCCATCAGGATGACGGCGAAGTCGCGCTGTAGCAGGAACTTGAGCGCCTCCTCGCCGCTCGTCGCCTTGACGAGCTCCTGCCCCAACGGCTCGAGGATGGCCTCCAGCGCCAGCAGGTTGGACGGGTGGTCGTCCACCATCAGGATGCTCGCCCTGGAACGGGTGCTGCTGTCCTGCGGGCGTTCGGCGGAGATGTGTTCGCTAGGCGTCATTGAAATAGGAGCAAGGTATGCCCCGACCGTTTACTGGCCGGACAGGCTAGGCGCGACCCCCGCCGGTCAAAAGCCCGGCGGAGACGAGTCGTGCGCTAGCCATCAATCGGACCCTCTCTTCGTCATGCCGATACCCACAGACGGATGAGCTCCAGGAGCTTGTCCGTATCCACCGGCTTGGGCAGGTAGTCGCTGGCACCGGCGGCCATGCACTTCTCCCGGTCGTCCTTCAGGGCCTTGGCCGTCACGGCGATGATGGGGAGGCTGGCGTACTTGAGGTCCTTGCGGATGGCCCGCATGGTCTCGTACCCGTCCATCTCCGGCATCATCACGTCCATCAGGACGACGTCCACGTCGCGGTGCTGCTCGAGCGTCTCGATGGCCGCCCGCCCGTTCTCGGCGAAGACCACCTGCATGCCGTGGTTCTCCAGCACGCTGGTGAGGGCGAAGATGTTGCGCATGTCGTCATCGACGACGAGCACCTTCTTGCCAACAAGCTCGGACTCCTCCTCGTTGCGCTGGGCCAGCGCCGCCCGCGCCCGGGGAGGCAGATTCTGGTCCAGCCGGTGCAGGAACAACGCGGTGTCGCTGAGCAACTGTTCGGGACTCTTCGTTCCGCTCTTGAGGATGACGCTGCCGGTGTAGCGGCGCAGGCGGGCCTCGTCCTTGGGCGTGAGCTCCTTGCCCGTGTAGATGACGATGGGCAAATCCCGGAAGCGCTGCTGGGTCTTGACCTCCTCCACCAGCTTGATGCCGTCCATGTCGGGCAAGAGCAGGTCGATGACCAGGCAGTCGAACTCACCCTCCTCCAGCTTCTGGAGGACCTCCTGGCCGGTGGCCACCGCCGTCACGACGACGTCACCGCCCTCGGCGAGCAGGCTGACCAGGCTGCTGCGCTGGACGTCGTCATCCTCGACGAGCAGCAGCTTGCGCTCCTTGCGCTCCAGGAAGCGCGCCAGCTGGTTGAACACCCGCTCCAGGCCTTCCTTGCTGACGGGCTTGGTGAGGTAGCCGAACGCGCCCTGGGCGTTGCCCAGGTGCTTGTCCATGACGCTGATGATGTGCACGGGGATGTGACGCGTGCGCGGGTTGCGCTTGAGCCGGTCGAGCACGCTCCAGCCGTCCACCACGGGCAGCTGGATGTCGAGCGTCACCGCGTGCGGCTGGAACTCGTTGGCCATGGACAGGCCGGTGTCGCCGCGGGTGGCGACCAGGGCCTTGAAGCCCTTCTCGCGCGCCAGCTGCACCATGATGCGGGCGAACTTCAGGTCGTCCTCGATGATGAGCAGGACGCGGTCACCCTCGCGGATGTGGTCGCGGTCATCCTCCACCGCGAGCGGCGGCAGCAATGAATCCACCGGCGGCGGCAGCGCGGCGTCCAGCACGTGGGCGCTCTCCGCCGCGGAGGGAGGCACGGGCGCGGGCGGCGGCGGCGCCGACTCCTGCGGCACGAAGCCGCCCCGCGCCGGCATGGGCTCCAGCGGCGCTGGCACCTGGGGCAGCACAGGCAGCCCGTCGTCCTCGGGGCCCACGTACTCGGGGGGCAGGTACAGCGTGAAGGTGCTGCCCTTGCGCGGCTCGCTGGTCACGTGGATTTCGCCGCCCAGCAGCTTGGCGATTTCGCGGCTGATGGACAGGCCCAGGCCGGTGCCGCCGTACTTGCGCGCGGTGGAGCCATCCGCCTGCTGGAAGGCCTCGAAGATGAGCCGCTGCTTGTCCTTGGCGATGCCGATGCCCGTGTCCGTCACCGCGAAGGCGATGACGTAGCGCGAGCGCCGGAGCACCTCGTGCTCCAGCCGCGCGCCCGGCTCGGCCAGCCGCACCGTCAGCTTCACGCTGCCTTCGTCGGTGAACTTGAAGGCGTTGGAGAGCAGGTTCTTGAGCACCTGCTGCAGCCGCTGCGGGTCGGTGCGGATGGCGCGCGGGGTGCCCTGCGCCACCTCCACCGTGAAGGCCAGGTTCTTCTGCTCGGCCACCGGGCGGAAGCCCCGGTCGATGAACTGGTTGAGCTCCGTGAGGACGATGTCCCGCGGCTCCACCTGCATCTTGCCGGCCTCCACCTTGGACAGGTCGAGGATTTCGTTGATGAGGCTGAGCAGGTCACCACCGGACGCGTAGATGGTGTTGGCGTACTCCACCTGCTTGGTGGAGAGGTTGCCGTCCTTGTTGTCGGACAGGAGCTTCGCCAGGATGAGCAGGCTGTTGAGCGGCGTGCGCAGCTCGTGGCTCATGTTGGCCAGGAACTCGCTCTTGTACTTGGAGATGACGGTGAGCTGCTCGGCCTTCTCCTCCAGGCTGACGCGGGCGCGCTCCACCTCGTTGTTCTTCTCCTCGACGCGGCGGTTCTGCTCCTCGAGCAGCTTCGCCTTGTCCTCCAGCTCGCTGTTGCTGCGCTTGAGCGCGTCCTGCTGCTGGGTGAGCTCGCGCGACTGGCTCTGCAGCTCCTGGGTGAGCCCCTGCGACTGCTGCAGGAGCTGCTCGGTGCGCATGTTCGCCATGATCATGTTCAGGACCACGCCGATGCTCTCGGTGAGCTGGTCCAGGAAGATTTGATGGATGGCGCTGAAGGTGTGGAACGAGGCCAGCTCGATGACGGCCTTGACCTCGCCCTCGAAGAGGACGGGCAGGACGATGATGTTGAGCGGGGCGGACTCACCCAGGCCGGAGGAGATGGTGATGTAGTCCGGCGGGACGTGGGTGAGCAGGATCGTCTTGCGCTCCAGGGCGCACTGACCGACGAGCCCCTCGCCCAGCCGGAAGCGGTTGGCGATGTGCTTGCGCTCCCGGTAGGCGTAGGTGCTGGTCAGCTTGAGCACCGGCGTGCCGGAGTCGGTGTCCATCAGGAAGAACGCGCCGTGGTGGGCGGAGACCAGGGGCGTCAGCTCGCTCATGATGAGGCGACTGACGGCGTCCAGGCTCTTCTGGCCCTGCATCATGCCGCTGAACTTCGCCAGGTTCGTCTTGAGCCAGTCCTGCTCCTGGTTCTTCTGCGTGGTCTCACGCAGGTTGACGATCATCTGGTTGATGTTGTCCTTCAGCGCGGCGACCTCGCCCTCGGCGACGACGGTGATGCTGCGGGTGAGGTCACCCTTCGTCACCGCGGTGGCCACGTCGGAGATGGCGCGCAGCTGGCTGGTCAGCGTACCGGCCAGCTGGTTCACGTTGTCGGTCAGCTGCCGCCACGTGCCGCGCGCGCCGGGCACACGGGCCTGGCCGCCCAGCTTCCCTTCGATACCGACCTCGCGGGCCACGGTGGACACCTGCTCGGCGAAGGTGCCCAGCGTGTCCGTCATGTTGTTGATGGTGTCCGCGAGCGCGGCGACCTCGCCCTTCGCGTCGACGATGAGCTTCTGGGTGAGGTCACCGTTGGCGACCGCCGTCACCACGCGCACGATGCCGCGCACCTGCGTGGTGAGGTTGGAGGCCATGAAGTTCACGTTGTCCGTGAGGTCCTTCCACGTGCCGGCCACACCGGGCACGCGGGCCTGACCGCCCAGCTTCCCTTCGACACCCACTTCACGGGCCACGGTGGACACCTGCTCGGCGAAGGTGCCCAGCGTGTCCGTCATGTTGTTGATGGTCTCCGCGAGCGCGGCCACCTCGCCCTTCGCCTCGACCACCAGCTTCTGCTTGAGGTCACCGTTGGCGACGGCCGTCACGACTTTGACGATGCCGCGCACCTGCGTGGTGAGGTTGCGGGCCATGAAGTTCACGTTGTCCGTGAGGTCCTTCCACACGCCGGACACGCCGCGCACCTCCGCCTGACCGCCCAGCTTTCCTTCGGTGCCGACCTCGCGCGCCACGCGCGTCACTTCCGAGGCGAACGAGTTGAGCTGGTCCACCATGATGTTGATGGTGTCCTTCAGCTCGAGAATCTCACCCTTGGCGTCGACGGTGATCTTCTTGGAGAGGTCACCGTTGGCCACCGCCGTGGTCACCAGCGCGATGTTTCGCACCTGCGCGGTGAGGTTGGAGGCCATCGAGTTCACGTTGTCGGTGAGGTCCTTCCACGTGCCGGCGACGCCGGGCACCGCGGCCTGACCGCCCAGCTTGCCGTCCGTACCGACTTCCTTGGCGACGCGGGTCACCTCGGCGGCGAAGGCGCGGAGCTGGTCCACCATCGTGTTGATGGTGCTCTTGAGCTCGAGAATCTCACCCCGGGCCTCGACGGAGATCTTCTGGGACAGGTCTCCATTCGCGACGGCCGTCGTCACCTTGGCGATGTTTCGCACCTGGTCGGTGAGGTTGCCGGCCAGGACGTTCACGTTGTCGGTGAGCTCCTTCCACACGCCAGCGACCCCGGGCACCGCGGCCTGACCGCCCAGCTTGCCCTCGGTGCCGACCTCCTTGGCGACGCGAGTCACCTCGGACGCGAAGCCTCGGAGCTGGTCCACCATCGTGTTGATGGTGTTCTTGAGCTCCAGCACCTCGCCCTTCACGGAGACGGTGATCTTCTGTGACAGGTCTCCATTCGCGACGGCCGTCGTCACCTTGGCGATGTTTCGCACCTGGTCGGTGAGGTTGCCGGCGAGGACGTTCACGTTGTCGGTGAGGTCCTTCCACACGCCGGACACGCCCTTCACGTCGGCCTGTCCGCCCAGCTTTCCTTCGGTGCCGACTTCCTTGGCGACGCGAGTCACCTCGGCGGCGAACGCGCGGAGCTGGTCCACCATCGTGTTGATGGTGCTCTTGAGCTCCAGCACCTCGCCCTTCGCGTCGACGGTGATCTTCTTCGACAGGTCACCATTGGCGACGGCCGTGGTGACCTCCGCGATGTTTCGCACCTGGGCCGTGAGGTTGTTGGCCAGCAGGTTCACGTTGTTGGTGAGGTCCTTCCACGTGCCCGCGACGCCCGGCACCTCGGCCTGGGCGCCCAGCTTGCCTTCCACGCCCACCGTGCGCGCGACGTCCGTCACCTGCTGCGCGAAGATGGACAGCGTCTGGGTCATCGCGTTGATGGTGTCCGCGAGCGCGGCGATTTCGCCCTTCGCGTCCATCATCAGCTTCTGGGTGAGGTCACCGTTGGCGACCGCCGTCACCACGCGGACGATGCCGCGCACCTGGCTGGTGAGGTTGGACGCCATGAAGTTCACGTTGTCCGTGAGGTCCTTCCACACGCCGGACACGCCGCGCACTTCCGCCTGACCGCCCAGCTTCCCCTCGGTGCCGACTTCCTTGGCGACGCGGGTCACCTCGGAGGCGAAGCCTCGGAGCTGGTCCACCATCGTGTTGATGGTGCTCTTGAGCTCCAGCACCTCGCCCTTCGCGTCGACGGTGATCTTCTTCGACAGGTCACCATTGGCGACGGCCGTGGTGACTTCGGCGATGTTGCGGACCTGGTCGGTGAGGTTGTTCGCGAGCAGGTTCACGTTGTTGGTGAGGTCCTTCCACGTGCCCGCGACGCCCGGCACCACCGCCTGGGCACCCAGCTTGCCTTCCACGCCCACCGTGCGCGCGACGTCCGTCACCTGCTGCGCGAAGATGGACAGCGTCTGGGTCATCGCGTTGATGGTGTCGGCCAGCTCGGCGACCTCGCCCTTGGCCTCCATCTTCAGGCGCTGCGTGAGGTCACCATTGGCGACCGCCGTCACGACCTTGGCGATGCCGCGCACCTGGGTGGTGAGGTTGACGGCCATCACGTTCACGTTGTCGGTGAGGTCCTTCCACGTGCCGGAGACGCCCTTCACCTCGGCCTGACCGCCCAGCTTGCCGTGCGTGCCGACCTCGCGCGCCACGCGCGTCACCTCCGAGGCGAACGAGTTGAGCTGGTCCACCATCGTGTTGATGGTGTTCTTGAGCTCGAGAATCTCGCCGCGCGCGTCGACGGTGATCTTCTTGGACAGGTCTCCGTTGGCCACCGACGTCGTCACCAGGGCGATGTTGCGCACCTGGGTGGTGAGGTTGGAGGCCATCGAGTTCACGTTGTCGGTGAGGTCCTTCCACACGCCGGCAACGCCCTTCACGTCGGCCTGACCGCCCAGCTTGCCGTCGGTGCCCACCTCGCGCGCCACGCGCGTCACCTCGGAGGCGAAGGCGCGCAGTTGGTCCACCATCGTGTTGATGGTGTCCTTGAGCTCCATCACCTCGCCCTTCACGTCCACGGTGATCTTCTTGGAGAGGTCACCCTTGGCGACGGCCGTCGTCACGTCGGCGATGTTGCGCACCTGGGCCGTGAGGTTGTTGGCCATCAGGTTCACGTTGTCGGTGAGGTCCTTCCACGTGCCGGCGGCGCCGGGCACCTGCGCCTGGGCGCCCAGCTTGCCCTCGACGCCCACCGTGCGCGCGACGCTCGTCACCTGCTGCGCGAAGACGTTGAGCGTGTCCGTCATGTTGTTGAGCGTGGAGCCCAACGCGGCGATTTCACCCTGCGACGGCACCATCAGCTTCTGGGTGAGGTCCCCGTTGGCGACCGCCGTCACGACCTTCACGATGCCGCGCACCTGCGTCGTGAGGTTGGACGCCATGAAGTTCACGTTGTCGGTGAGGTCCTTCCACGTGCCGGAGACCCCGGGCACCGCGGCCTGACCGCCCAGCTTTCCTTCGGTGCCCACCTCGCGCGCCACGCGCGTCACTTCCGAGGCGAAGCCGTTGAGCTGGTCCACCATCGTGTTGATGGTGCTCTTGAGCTCGAGCACCTCGCCGCGCGCGTCGACGGTGATCTTCTTGGACAGGTCGCCGTTGGCGACGGCGGTGGACACCTCGGCGATGTTTCGCACCTGGGCCGTGAGGTTGTTGGCCATCAGGTTCACGTTGTCGGTGAGGTCCTTCCAGACGCCGGAGACGCCCTTCACCTCGGCCTGACCGCCCAGCTTGCCGTCGCTGCCGACCTCGCGCGCGACGCGCGTCACCTCGGCGGCGAACGAGTTGAGCTGGTCGAGCATCGCGTTCACGGTGGTGCCGATGCGCAGGAACTCGCCCTTCACCGGCTGGCCGTCGATTTCGAGGGCCATCTTCTGGGTGAGGTCGCCTTCGGCCACGGCCACCAGCACGCGCGCGACTTCCGTGGTCGGCTGCACCAGGTCGCCGATGAGCGCGTTGATGGAGTTGATGCTCGTGGCCCAGTCGCCGCGCCCGTCGCCCAAGGACACGCGCTCGCCCATGCGGCCCTCGCGGCCGACGACTCGCGCCACGCGCACCATCTCGTGCGTCATCGCGGAGTTGAGGTTCACCACCGCGTTGAAGGCGCGAGAGATGTCATCCATCACCGGCACGGTGGAGAAGTCCGGCAGGCGCACGGAGAAGTCGCCGCCCTGCACGGCCCGCAGCGCGGAGAGCAGCGTCTGCATCGGGTCATCGCCCCGCATGCGCGTGCCACCGCCGGGTGTCCTCGCGCCGCCGCCACGCCCGCCCGTCTGTCGGCCAGCCTCTTCGGTGGCACGGCCGCGAGTGCGCTCGGACTCGACGCGGTTGGCGGACGGCTGCGGGCTGGACGCCGCTTCGCTCCGCGGCTTGCGCGTCGAGGCGCGCTTGCTGCCATTGCCGTTGGAGCTGGGAACCTTGGTGTCGTCCACGAGGAGAACCCTTCTGAGCTGGATGAACGCCGCGAGCCGATACCTCGCGGCGGACGGGCGAAAGCGAATCTCCTGTGAGTTCGCGGGCTTGTCGAATCAAAGCCCCGCCACTCCCGGTGATTTGTCGCTTACTGGACTTCGCGCCCCGACGATGGATACCGCGCGTGAAACACGCGGCTCCCACAGCCTCTGTCCAACATGTCAGGGCGGCGGCGCCGTGCAGGGAAAACCGTCGCAGCCCTGGACATAGAGCGGCCGACCGGAGAGCCGGCGAGCAGGGGCCAACGCACGGCCCTCGGGCACGGCGGCGCGCTCCCCCGTTCGCACATCGAGCGAGAACGACGGCGCCCCGGTCGGGGAACAACCGATCATCAATTGCTCAGGTGCGTCCAACCACCACATCGTCTCCACCTGGCAGGGGACGTCGAGGGGGCGGTGGGAGAGGGAGCGGGTGTCGTAGACGCGGAGGTGGCCATCGGCGAGCACGGCGGCCAGCACGCCACCGGCGCCGACAGTGAGCCGGGCGGTGGAGGCGGGGACGACGGTCTGCGCGAGCACGGAGCCGGTGGGAGACACGGAGACGAGCTGTCCGGAGGCATCCAGGGCGAGCATGCCGTGCGCGTGTCCGGCGAGGGCGATGGGCTGGAAGTCGCCCATGGGGATGAGGGTGGCGCCGTCCTCGCGAAGGAGGCGGCCTCCGGCGGAGAGCCACAGGTGGTTGTCCGCGTCGAAGGCGATGGCGAGCGCGCCGGTGAGGACATGGCGCGTGGAGGCGTCCTTGGGGCCGCAGGTGGCGACGGAGTGGGCGCCGAAGACGGCGGCGCGGGACGCATCGGGGGACACGGTCCAGCCGAGCCGAGCCTCGGGGTGGGCCTTGGAGAGGCAGTGGTTGAGGGCGCCGAAGTTCGGGTCCGTCGTGGGAGAGGACACGAGGTAGGGCAGGCTGGTGGTGGCGACGTAGAGGAGCAGGCCCAGGGAGACGGCGGAGGCGAGCGTGAGGGGCCAAGGCCTGAGGCTGCGCGCGCGGGTGTTCCTGGCGGGAGCACGCGCGCTCTTCCTTCCCGTGGTCACCGCGCTCTCGCGTCCGCTCAAGGTGACTCCTCGCTGCCTCGCGCCGCCCGGCCCTACGCATAGCGCCCGGCCCATTCTTGGGCCACTCCCCCCGAGGTGCATCCCAGCACATCACGGAATCAGCATGGATGCTCGCCTGCTTCGTGAGGGAACCATGAGGATGCGCGCGCGAGCTGCGTGGAATCTTCGCGCGGATGAAGAACCTGGCGGTGTCTCGGCTCGCGCGGGTGTGCGGTGTCGTCGGAGTCCTGGTGGGTGTGGTGTTGGCCCCTTCCGCGCGAGCAGCGGAGGCCACGGACGTCATCGTGGGCAAGGTGGTGGACGCGGTGAGCCAGCTGCCCGTGCCAGAAGTGGTGGTGACGGCCACGACGCCGGAGTTGGCAGGCGAGCAGACCGTCGTGACCGGAGTGGATGGCACCTACCGCATCGGGTCGATTCCGCCAGGGACCTATACCCTTCTCTTCGAGACGGAGATGTATCGCCCCCTCCGTCAAACCGAGGTCCACAAACTCGCGGAGCAGGAACTCCGGGTCGATGTCCTGATTGAGAAGGAGCCACCCAGCGACGAAAGAGGAGGCTGTTACTTCCTCGTCTCCGACGTCACGAGCGCTGGGATGTCGACAGAGCTGTTCTCGGAGCTGATTTCCGGCGTCCTGACACAACGCCCAGTGATGGGACGACAAGCCATGCGAACGCTGGATGGCTTTCTCGTCCTGGCATCGAACATGGTGGAGACACGTCGGGGTAGCACGCTGCTGGGCACGGGCCCCTGGGAGAATGAGTACCTCCTGGATGGCCTGTCTACGCGGGACGCCGTGACTGGACGCAACGCGCTCCCACTCAGCCTGGAGTTCCTCCAGGACACAACGGTGTTCACCCATGGAATCAGGGCGCGGTACGGCCGTGCGACAGGAGTCGTCGTCGAACAAAGCTCCGCCTCTGGCTCCAACGAGTACAGCGGCACCGCCTTCGCGGAGTGGGTTCCTGGCGTGCTGACGGAGCGGGGCCCCGTCAAAAGCAGGGCCGGGGAGCGCCCCTCGCGACACTCCGTCTTCAACCAAGGAGAGTTCGGAGCGACGCTCCGGGGCGGCCTCATCAAAGACCGCCTCTGGTTCTTCATGGGGGCGGTCCCTGCTCTCACCCGGGTGGAGCGGACACCCGCGGAGCAAGCTGGCGGAGGCCGGTCTTTCATCGACCATCGCCAGGTCCAGGCGCTGGGAAGGTTGACCTACATCTTCAACTACGACCACGACCTCTCCTTGATGGCTGTGATTGCCCCCTCCACTTCCCGATGGCAGGACGTCGACTCGACGAACCAAGAGGTGGACCGCGAGCTTTCGCGGGTGGCGCTCGATTACAGAGGTGCATTCTTCGAAAAGAAGCTGTTGGTGGATGCCCATGCCGCATGGATGGGGCAGAGCGTGACGAACCTGGGGCTGCCTCGTGAGTACCGGGAGAATGAAGCCCCACTGTCGGCGTGTGGCGGTCCTCTCGACGACTGGACCATGGACTGCGATGCTCGCGACCAGGCGACGAACCGTTATCAAGCCTCGGCCGAGGTGGTGCATCTCTGGTACCCCGGCCAGTTCCCGGGTGGATCCCACCTGCTGAAGATGGGTATGGAGGTCGAGCAGCTCATCCATGATTGGGAGAGGGGAGGCCAGGAGGCGACGTCACGTCTTCAGACCCACAGTGGGTTCACGAGCGCCTATGTCCAGGACACCTGGAGCCCTTCGGACTGGCTCACCTTCAATGCCGGGCTCCGCTACGACACCCAGTCCGTAGGCGGTCGGATTCACGGCGGAGACGCGATATCACATCTGCTGTCACCACGCCTTGGCGTCACGATGGCTTCCACGGGATGGGACCAACTGCGCATCTTCGGGAGCTACGCGAGGTATCACGGGCGTGTTCCACTCGGCTTGTTGCGCCCCCATCTGAGCACCGAGAGGGGCGTAGCGAATGTCCGGCTGGACTCTTCGCTGACACCTCCCTCCACCACGGAGTTCGTGACGGGGCTCGAGTTCGCAGCCGATTCCGATACTTCCGTGAGCGTTTTCCATGCGCGCCGCATGAGGACCACGGGACTCGTGCTCATTCAGGACACCGAGCGAGGAGCCCCCGTGCTCGTCAATCCGGGACGAGGCTTGGGCGCAAACCTCCCGGCACCTCGGAGCAGACATGACTCGGTGACACTCGAGGTGGATCGCAACTTCAATGACAACTGGTCCATGCTGCTCGCCTACACGTGGTCGCGGCTTCAGGGGGCCACTCTCGAGGAGCAGCGCGGTGTATTGAATCGACCGCATGTCCTCAAACTCTCCGGCACCCGCGGGTTCTTCCATCGAGACTGGAGATGGGGGGCCTCCGTGGGATTCTCCTATCTCGGCATTGCTGGGGCACACGGAGAAGGCGCAGAGAAAAGACGACCGTGGATGCACAACGTAGATGCTCGACTGGCCGTCCGCTACAACGTGGAGCGGAGGCAGGACATCGAGTTCCACCTCGATGTCCTCAACGCCTTCGACTCCCAGGCCGACGACTCGCTCACTTCGGGCCATGAAGCCGCCGTCAGCCCCGCCTACCAGACGCCCCGACAGGTGCGGCTCGGGGCACGGTACGCGTTCTGAGCACGACGTGCGGGCCCGAACTGGTCCGCGCGTTGCACAGCGGGCCGGCCATGCGTCGCCTCCTGACTGCGCGGTCCCTCCTGTGGCTGCTGGGCCTCATCCTCGTGGCGCCGCTGGCCACGGTGGAGTGTGTCTATCGGTACACGCTCTCGCAACTCCCGGAGCTGCCCCCCTCTCCGACGCGAGCGCTCTCCACCGCCGCGCGCCTGCGGGCGACCTGGTGGCGGGACCTGGACTCCTCCACGCGGCACATTCAGCCGATCTGGTCCTGGACCGTGGTCCACGGCCTCCTGGACTTCACGCTCTCCCGACATGCTTGTGAGGATGAGTTCCTACCCGAGGGCTTCGAGCATGCGCTCGATGCGGCGAGCCGCTGGCTCAACGTCCTGAATGCACGCACGACGGTCCCGTTCCGAGGGGTCGAGCGCATTGCCCTGGCCATCTGGCTCACGCGTCACTGGAGCGAGGAGGAGTGGAGGGTCGAGGCCATCGAGTCACAGTGGCACCTGTCGAGCGTGAAGCGCGGCGTCCCCGTGTTCCTCGCACGAAGCTGGACCCAGCTCCCTGTCGAGGACCTGAGTCTGCTCATGGCGATGAATCAGCTCTCGTGGCGAGCGGACCCGTGGTGCGATCGGGAACAACTTCACGCTGTCCGCGATGCGCTGCTGAGGACGCTGCATGACCGCGGCGGGCTCGATGAGATGGAGCTGGCGACGGCCCTCCGCGCACCGCTGTTCCTCACGGTACGCCCCATCGACTGGGGAACTTGTGGGCAACCCGCACTGACACGAGTCCTCGAGTCTCGGGTCACCACGCCGCTCCCCGAGTAGCCACGGGTCCGAGCCCTCCGTAGCGCTCGCTTGTCGCTGGCGGTCCACGCCTCAACCTTGAGCACGAGGAAAGGACCCCACCCATGCGACGAGCGCTCTGCACCGCGGCCC
Organism: Myxococcus guangdongensis; assembly: GCF_024198255.1. Taxonomy (NCBI): domain Bacteria; kingdom Pseudomonadati; phylum Myxococcota; class Myxococcia; order Myxococcales; family Myxococcaceae; genus Myxococcus; species Myxococcus guangdongensis. The sequence goes on along the minus strand of NZ_JAJVKW010000003.1, from coordinate 371,005 downwards.
TGACGTTCAGCTTCCTGATGACTCCTGTCGCCCTCGCCCAATCAGCAGGCAGTGGAGCGGGCGCAGGGACGTCCTCTCAACCCCAGTCGGGCATCGGCGCCAACCAGGAACCGGGCACCTATCCGTCCGGGACCTTCTCGGTCGTGCCCTATGGGTCCACGGGCGCTGAAGACATCTCGAGCACGACCACCACGCAGGGGACCGGTGGCTCCGGCAATACCTCGAACACCAACGCCGGTGGCACGAACAACGGCACTGGCGGCGGGGACACAGGCAACAACGCGTCGGATGCGCGCGGAACCGGAGGCTCGGGCAACACGTCGGATGGAAACCAGGACCCCGTGCCCGCCGGTCGCCCCGAGCCCACGCGCCAGGGCACCGAGCCGCGAGACGCCGCGGGTGAGGCAAAGGGCGGCAGCGCGGAGGCAGCGGGGTCCGGCGAGGCACTGAGCCAGGGAGACCTGACTCGAGAGGTCGCCATGCTTCGCAGCGATGTCCTGCGACTCCAGCGACAGGTCAACGCCCTCCGGGGCGGACATGCGAATGACCCGAAGCAGCAACAAGACGGAACGGGAGGCTCGGGCCCCGCGAGCGCACCGCGACAGGACGACTCGGGTGACGTGAACGCCAACCCAGAGAAGACCATCGTCGCGAACGTCGTCATGCGCGGCCAGGTGACCTCAGCCACCCAGGAGCGCATTGTCATCAAGGACGCGGAGACCGGAGACCTCTACGACCTGCGCGTCGGTGAGAACACCCGCATCGTCCGCAACGGCCAGCGCATCTCCACGCAGGGCCTGCGACAGGGCACTGCCGTCCAGGCCGCCTACAATCTCATCGCGGATGGCACCTCCGACGCGACCCGAATCCAGGTGACGCCGCGCTCACGCTGAGCCGCTCGGCGCAAGCGGCTCACGCTCGGAACGCATGAGCCTGAGCCGCTTGGGTCCGCGGCCTGCTCATCCGGGCTTTGCGGTCTCGGCGCGCGGCCTGCCTCGTGTCGCCAGCCCACGCGCGAAACCATCGAAGCGCCCCTCACCGCCCACGCTCGAAGCATGAGCGTGAGCCGCTCGAGTCCGCACCCTGCTCGCGCGAGGATCGGACCTCCGCGCACGGCCTGCGCGCCTCACGTCACCAGCTTCCGCGCGAAGCGACCTTCACCGCTGCTCGCGCGCGAACCGCTCGATGCGGAGAATCGCCAACTCCATCTTCTGGCGCGCGGAGCTGTTCGCCGAGTGCACGCGGACTCGCGGAGGAGCGAAGCCTCGCGTGGCCACCGCCTCCTCGAGCCACAGCAGCACGTCGTACCCCGTGCCGTGCTCATCATCCCCGAGGTCATGGTCGAGGCTGAGCTCGACCACCTGTCCTCCCTCGAGCAACGCGATGGCCTCCTCGGGCCAACGGACGGCCACCCAGCCCTCGGGCGTGGGCCGCTCGTCATCCAGATACACTCTCACCGCGTCACCCCAGGAGCGTCAGCGTTCGCCGTCCTTCGACGACTTGCCCTCGGCGAGCTGACGCATCTTGGCGGCGAAGGGGCTCTCCCCCTCCGCCCGGTTGGGACCACCCGCCAGCCGCTGCCGCCGCGCTATCGCCAGCCCACCCTCCGCGGGGCCCTCGATGGCCTCCTTCTCGTAGCGGTCCTGCCCTCCGAGCGCGCGTCCCACGGGACGAGCGGAAGCAACACGGCGGTTCGTATCCACGGGCATGACGAGACCTCCAGCGGTGACGACGCCCCGTTCTACCCCACCCGCGTCCCGCTCGCAGCCCCCAGGGTCTCCTCGGGCGACTCCAGCACCTCCCCGACGTGACGGAGCACCCGCGCCACCACCTCCACGTCCAACGCGCGCGCATCCCACGTGCACGTCAGCGTCATCACCTTCCCCGGCACCAGCGCCCCCGCCTCCACCACCGGCTCGGTCCGCACGGAGCACGGCGCCAGCACCAACGGCACCCGCGTGTACGGCACCGTCGCCACATACCCCCGCTCCAACCCCAGCGTGCCCAGGCTCGTCACCACCACCGAGCCGAACGGGTCTCTCGGCATCCCCACCCAGCGCAGGTCCACGTTCAGCGTGAACCACACGAAGGACAACAGCCGCAGCGCCCACCCCATGAACATCCCTGGGATTCGATACGAGCGGCGCTTGCCCCGCTCGATGACCGCGTCCTCCCGCGAGCGCACCCGCCCCACCACGCCCTCCATCGCCCGAGCGAAGTCCGCGAGCGACAGCCTGTCCGCGTGGTGCACCGTGGCCGTCGTCAAGTCCACCCGCCCCGACGGCTCGGGCTGCACCACGAGCACGCACACGCCCACGTCGACGCGAAGAGACGGGCTGCCCCAGCGCATGAGCACATTGGCCTCGGGGTACAGCCGCAGCGCGTCCGCGGCGGCCTTGGCCACCAGGTGCGTCACGGTGAGCCGCTGCCCGGTCCGCTCGCGCCACGCCTCCAGGAACGCGAGCGCGCGCTCCATGCGCACTTCGAGTGCGGCATAGGACGTCGGGTCCCGAGGCGAACCCCAGGCCCCCAGGGCGAGCTTGCGGAAGGCACCCGGAGGCGGCGCCGGCTTCAGGTCGAGGTCCACGAAGAGCCCGGGCTTCGCATGGAGTCCAACGCTCCTGCAACCCCACCCTGCGCGGCGGAGGGCACCCTGTTAGACAGGTCGTCCGCAGCAAGCCCTTCACCGAGGCCCCCGACATGACGCCCATCGCCCTGGCCCTGTCCCTCGCCCTTCACGCCGCGCCGGCCCCCAAGGCCGCGCCCCCGAAACCCGCCGCCCCCGCCAAGAACGTGTCCGCCCCCACGACGCCCGAAGATGTCACCGCCGCCACCCGCACGTGGCACGAGCAGCGCCTCCAGCGACTCCAGTCCGAGGACGGCTGGCTGTCCCTCGTGGGCCTCTTCTGGCTGGAGGAGGGCGCGCAGACCGCCGGCTCCGCGCCGGAGAACACGCTGGACTTCCCGGCCGGCACGCCGCCGAAGCTCGGCACCTTCACGCGCAAGGGGAAGGAGGTCTCCTTCCAGCCCGAGAAGGGCGTGCAGTTCACGCGCAACGGCGAGCCCTTCACCGGCGGCGCGCTGAAGACCGACGAGCAGGGCTCACCGGATGTGCTGAAGCTCGGCAGCCTCAACTTCCACGTCATCCAGCGAGGCGACAAGGTGGGCGTGCGGGTGAAGGACTCGCAGTCGCCCGCGCGCACGGGGTTCCACGGCATCCCCACCTATCCGGCGAGCAACACGTGGCGCGTCACCGCGCGCTTCGAGCCCGCCGAGACGCCGCGCATGCTCCAGGTCCCCAACGTGCTGGGCACCACGGAGGAGATGAAGGCCCCGGGCACGCTCGTCTTCACGGTGGCGGGCAAGGAGTACCGCCTGACGCCCGTGGAGGACGGCTCCAACCAGCTCTTCGTCATCTTCGCGGACGAGACCAACCGCGATTCGACCTACGGCGCGGGCCGCTTCCTGTACGCGGACATGCCGAAGGACGGACAGGTGGTGCTCGACTTCAACCGCGCCTACAACCCGCCCTGCGCGTTCACCCGCTTCGCCACCTGCCCCCTGCCCCCGCGCGGCAACCGCCTGGCCCTGCGCGTGGAGGCCGGTGAGAAGCGCTACGGCGACCACTGAGCCACGGACGAAAATCGACGCATCTCACGGGCCGGTTCCGCCTCCAGGGCGGGCCGGCCCGTTGATTTTCCACCGTGATTCCAAACAGATAGAACCTACAGAGCACAGAAGCCGCGCCCTGTGTTCTGCTCACCAATCGAATCACCCTTCTGCTCACGGAGGCGGGCTTCGGGGGTGTACAGAGAGCACGGGCCATGGCCTCGGTGGAACAGCTTCTCGCGGTGCTCGGCAGTCGCGGCGATGCGCAGGCGAGCGAACTCGCCACGTGGCTCCAGGTCTCTCGTCCCACGGTGACGCGTCTGCTCGCGACCGCGGGAGACCTGCTGTGCCGCATGGGGAAGGACCCTGCGACACGCTATGCGCGGACACGCTCACTCCGTTCACTCGGCACGCGACTGAGCCTCCATCGCATCGATGAGTCAGGCACCGTTCATGGAGACGGCACGCTCTACCTGCTCGCGGGAGGCCGTCACTGGCTCGAACGCGGGGAGGGTGAATCCGAGCTGTTCGAGGGACTGCCCCCCTTCGCGGCGGACATGAGTCCCCAGGGCTACATCGGTCAGACCTTCTCCCTCCGATATCCCGAGTTCGCCCTGCCCCAGCGCGTGGCGGACTGGACGGATGATGACTGTCTGGTCGCGCTCGCGCTCCGCGGCGAGGACTGCATCGGGGAGTTCATCCTCGGCGATGAGGCACTCGACCGGTATCTCGCGACGCCCGATGCCCACTCCACTCCCGAGGATTATCCCCGGCTCGCTCGGGCCTCGGGGCAGGGACATCCCGGCTCCTCGGTGGGAGGCAAGCACCCCAAGTTCGCGACGCGCGTGAAGGGCCGACACGTCATCGTGAAGTTCGCGGGCAATGACGAGGGCGCGGCCGTGTCCCGATGGAAGGACCTCCTGGTCACCGAGCACCTCGCGCTCGAGGCCATCCGTGACGCCGGTCACGCGGCGGCGTCGACACGCTGGCTCGATGCGGAGGGTTATCGCTTCCTCGAAGTCGAACGCTTCGACCGCGTCGGCCTCCGCGGAAGACGCGGCCTGCTCTCACTCGGCGCCATCGACAATGAGTACCTCGGCGTGCGTGGCACCTGGACCCAAGCCACGCGGAAGCTGCACGAAGCCCGCTTCATCTCCGAGGAGGACGCACGCCAGGCCCGGTGGCTCGATGTCTTCGGCCAGCTCATCGGCAACACCGACCGACACTTCGGCAACCTCGCGTTCTTCACGGAAGGACCGAAGCGGTTCCGACTCGCGCCCGCGTACGACATGCTGCCCATGATGTTCGCGCCCGTGGGCACGAACCTCGTCGAGCGCGAGTACACACCGCAGCCCCCCAACGCGGCCACGCTGGACGTCTGGCCCGATGCGGCCCAACGAGCCCTCGCCTACTGGGAGCGACTCACCTTGGAGCCCGCGCTCAGCGAACCCTTCCGTGAGCGCTGCGCGACCTGTGCCGAGTCATTGCGAGCGTTCATACAGACACAACGCCCCTGAGCGCGGTCCGTGGCTCAGTGCATCGTCGAAGGCTGCTCCCACGCAGCCACGGGGACGAGCGGTGCGTCCAATCGCCGCGCGCTCCCCTGCTCCACCTGTCGCAGCAGCGCCTCGCTGAACGCCAGCAGGTCCCCCGGGTTGCGCGAGGTGATGACGTTGCCGTCCTCCACCACCTCCCGGTCCACCCAGTGCGCGCCCGCGTTGAGGAGGTCCGTCTTCAACGACGGCCACGAGGTGAGCGTCCGTCCCTCCGCGATGCCCGCCTCCACCAACAGCCACGGCGCATGACAGATGGCCGCCAGCGGCTTGTCCGCCCGGAAGAAGCCCCGCACGAAGCCCACCATGTCCACGTCCATGCGCAGGTGGTCCGGCGAATAGCCCCCGGGAATCACCAGCGCGTCGAACTCCCGCGAGGACACGTTCCGCACGGCCTTCTCCGGCGTGACCTCCAGCCCCTTCTTCCCCTTCACCGGCTCGCCCGCCTCGAGGCCGATGATGACCGCCTCGTGCCCCGCCTCCTTCACGCGGTCATAGGGCACACGAAACTCCGCGTCCTCGAAGTCGTCGGCCAGGATGAACGCGATGCGAGCCATAGAACGTCTCCTTGTTCCACACGGGTGGGTTGTCCCGTGCGCTCAAGGTGCCCACGCGCCTCACGGCCCAGAAGGAGAGCCCCCAGCCCCGGCCCGTCCGCCTGCCCGCCCTCCCCTCAGGGACCCTCTCACCCGATGAACCGTCCACCCCTCCGCACCCGAGCACCCTCACCGCTGGCGCGAACGCTCACCGCCGGACATTAATCGCCCCATGCGCGTCTCTCGCCTGCTTGCCCCGAGCCTCGTCGTGCTCGCCCTGTCGGCCTCCGCCTGCCGCAAGAGCCAGTCCCAGGGCACCGCCAACCCCCAGGACTGCGTGCGCGTCGCCGACGACTGGGGCCCGGACGGCACCGTCCCCGTCACCGTGGACGTCGTCGCCGAGGGACTTGAGGTCCCGTGGGGCATCGCCTGGCTGCCCGGCGGTGACGCGCTCGTCACCGAGCGCCCCGGCCGCATCCGCCTGCTCAAGGCCGGCGTCCTCCAACCCCAACCCGTCGCCACCGTGCGCATCACCCGCGCCGCGGAGGGCGGACTGCTCGGCATCGCCGCCCACCCGGACTTCGCCACGAACCGCCAGTTCTACGTCTACGTCACCACCGACGCCGGCGGACAGGACGAGAACCGCATCGAGCGGTGGACCCTCTCCGAGGACCACGCCACCGCCACCTTCGAGCGCGTCATCTTCGGCGGCATCCCCTCCGCCACGTACCACGACGGCGGACGCCTGCACTTCGGCCCGGACGGCATGCTCTACGCGGGCACCGGCGACGCCCGCTCACCGGACCGCTCCCAGGATGTGAATGATTCGGCCGGCAAGCTCCTGCGCCTCACCCCCGACGGCCAGGTCCCCCAGGACAATCCCTTCCCCAACTCGCCCGCCTTCCTCACGGGCATCCGTAACCTCCAGGGATGGGATTGGAAGGATGCCACCACGCTGTACGTCACCGACCACGGCCCGAGCGGCGAGACGATGCGCCGCGGACATGACGAGGTGAGCCTCGCGCGTCCCGGCAGCAACCTGGGCTGGCCCGGCATCTACTCATGCGAGGTGCACGAAGGCTGGGTGACGCCGTCGCTCACCTTCGCGGACGCCATGCCACCCGGCGGCGCCGCGCTCTACACCGGCACCGCCATCCCCGAGTGGTCTGGCTCCCTGTTGATAGGAACCTTGGGCTCAAAGCATCTGCACCGGGTGGAGTTCGAGCAGGGCAACCCCGCCCGGGTGGCCCGGCACGAGGTGTACCTGCGCGACACGTATGGCCGGCTGCGCGAGGTGAGCATGGGCCCGGACGGCCACCTGTACGTCACCACCAGCAACTGCGATGGCCGAGGCGACTGCGGGGCTCGCAAGGACCTCATCCTGCGCGTGCGGCGCTGACGCACGGGGGATTTACGGGCGCTCGCGCGTTCTGGAAGACTGCGCGCCGTGCACTTGGAGATGCCCCTCGTCATTGGATTGATGGTGGCAGCCATCGTCCTGGCCATCGCGGCCAAACGGGCGAACATGCCCTACAACGTGGCGCTCGTGGTGGGAGGGCTGCTCATCTCGGTGGGCAACCTGCTTCCCGGCGTACCGCCCCTCAACCCGGAGCTGGTGTTCCTCGTCTGTCTCCCGGCGCTGCTCTTCGAGGGAGGCATCACCGCGGACCTCAATGGCATCCGCGCCAATGCCTTGCCCATCCTCATCCTGTCCACGCTGGGCATGGTGCTGGCCATCGGCGCCACGGGCACGCTGTTGCACTACCTGGTGGACCTGGCCATCTGGCCCGCGCTGCTGCTGGGCGCGCTGCTCGCCGTGACGGACACCGTCTCCATCCTCTACGCGTTCCGCCGCGCGCCGGTGCCCTCGCGGCTGTCGGGCATCATCCAGGGTGAGAGCCTCTTCAACGACGGCACCGCGCTGGTGGCCTACGCGGCCATCGCCAGCGTGGTGGCGGGAGCGGCGGCGCCTTCCATCCCCATGCTCGCCGCGCGCGTGCTGCTCGCCTCGGCGGGGGGCGCGGTGGTGGGGCTGGCGGTGGGCATGCTCGGCGGCTTCGTCATCCGTCGCACCGAGGACCCGCTCGCCGAAATCATGGTGACGACGGCCGTGGCGCTCGCGTCGTTCGTGGTTGCGGAGCAGCTCCACCTGTCGGGCGCCATCGCCGCCGTGGTCGCGGGGCTCGCCGTGGGTGTCAGCCTGCGCAAGGAGGCGTCGCCGCAGAGCCAGGTGGCCATCCACTCCTTCTGGGAGTACGCCACCTTCGGGGTGAACACCTTCCTGTTCCTCGCGGTGGGGCTCACCACCAAGCCGGAGACGCTGCGCGACTACGTGCCGGAGACGCTCATCGCGGTGGGCTGCGTGCTCGCCGGGCGCGCGGTGGCCATCTACCTGCCCTTCCTGTTGCTCAAGCTCGCGCGGCCGGCGGAGGCGGTGCCGCCCCGGTGGCAGCACGTCTTCATCGTGGGGAACATCAAGGGCGCGCTGTCCATCGGGCTCGCGCTGGGCCTGCCGCCGACGACGCCGGGGCGCGAGAAGCTGGTGGCCATCGCGTTCGGCGTGACGCTGGTGTCGCTCCTGGGGCAGGGCATGGCGCTCACGCGCGCGTTGAAGTGGTTGGGGTTGTTCCAGCAGGACGAGGTGGCGCTGTCCATGTCCGAGCAGCGCGGCCGGCTCATCGCCAGTCGGGCGGCGCACCAGGAGCTGGCGACGCTGCACGAGCAGGGGTTGGTGCCCCGGGCCGCGTATGAGCACCTGCGCAGCGAGTACCAGGTGAGCATCGCCCGGGCGGAGCGGGAGCTGCGCCGGCTCAACGAGCATCACCTGGCGCAGGGAGCGAAGGACCTCATCGCCATGCGGCGGCGGCTCATCGACGCGGAGCGCACGGCGCTGCAGAACGCGCGCAGGAGCGGGCTCATCCCCGAGACGACGGCGGAGCACATGCTGGCGCAGCTGGATGAGCGCACGTTGAATCTGGAGAAGATGTTGCACGGCGCGCACGGCGAGGAGCCGACGGCGGAGCACGGGAGGAAGGCGTCGTGAAAATCATCATCGCGGGAGGGGGACGGGTGGGCAGCGTGCTGGCGGCGCGGCTGGTGGCCGAGCAGCACACGGTGACGGTCATCGAGCGGGACGCGGGCATCTGCGCGCGCCTCTTCGACGAGGTGGGCGTGGTGGCGGTGTGCGGGGACGCGACGAGCCCCCAGGTGCTGGAGGCGGCGGGAGTCTCCTCCGCGGACGTGGCGGCGGGCGTGCTGGCGAGAGATCCGGAGAACCTGGCGTTCGCCATGCTGGTGCGCAGCATGTCGCCGGCGCGGATCATGGTGCGCATGCTGGACACCAGCTATCGCGAGGCGTACCGGCTCGCGGGCGTGAAGGAGCTGGTGGCCGAGGCCGAGGTGGTGGTCGCGAAGATGACCACGGCCATCGACTTCCCGCAGGTGGCGGGCTCGCTGCCGCTGGGTGACGGCGACACGGTGTTGTTCGAGCTGGAGCTGCCGCTGCGCGCGCGCGTGGCGGGACAGACGGTGGCGCAGGTGCGAGGGATGGAGGGGTTCCCGCGCGAGTGCGTGTTCATCGGCATGGTGGACCCGCAGGGGCGGGCGACGCTGCCGGATGGGAGCACGGTGCTGCGCGCGGGGCACACCATCATCCTCGTGGCGCGACGAGCGCATCTGGCGGACGCGGTGACGTTCCTCACGGCGGAGCCGGTGGGCACCACGGGCGCGGCGGCGCTGGCGGCCACGCTGCGCAAGGTGGACTTCCTGGCGCCGTTGAACCCGGTGGAGTTGGAGACGGTGGCGCGCGGCGCGGAGCACCTCCAACGTCCGGCGGGCACGGAGCTGTTCCGCCAGGGTGACGCGGGCGAGAGCTTCTACGTGGTGCTCTCCGGAGAGGTGCAGCTCAAGGACACGGGTGGACAGGCCGTGGCCCTGGTGAAGCCCGGGGGCTTCTTCGGTGAGCTGGCGCTGCTCACGGGCGAGCCGCGCACGGCCACGGCGGTGACCGCGACGGCCTGTGAGCTGGCCGCGGTGGGCCGCGAGGACTTCCGCAGCGTGGTCATGGCCAATCCCGGCGTGGCGCTGGAGATGAGCCGCATCCTGGGCGAGCGATTGTCACGGGCCCAGGGCGGCAAGGCGCCCAGACGGTGGGGGCTCTTCGGACGGTAGCGACTGGCCCTCGAGCACGAGGCGATGGCGCTTCAATGGCGGCATCACACGGCTCGCGCCGCCGGGCGGCGCGGGCCCCTCGAAGCCCCACCCCTCATCCGGCGTTGAGCGTCTCCAGCGATGGCTCGGCCCGCTCGCGCACGAAAGCCCTCGCCTGACGCGAGCGCCTTCTGCCCTCGAGGACAGGAGCGGACGGGGCGCCGCGATGCCCGTCCCTCGGACGCATCAGCCGGCGTTGAGCGTCTTCAACAACCGCTCGGCCTGCTCGCGCACGACGCCTTCACCCAACGCGAGCGCCTTCTTCGCATGGTGGATGCACGCCTGCCGGTCCGTCAGGAACGTGGCCACCGCCATGTTCAGGTGCGTCGTCGCATCGTCCGGATGCGCCGCCAACGCCCGCTCCAGCAGGGGCTTCGCGACGGCGTGCTGGTCCTCCTGCATCAGCAGCAGCGCCAGGTCGTTCACGGGACCCAGCTCCGTGGGGACCAGCGCCACCGCCTCCTCCATCCGCCGACGCATCTCCGCGCGCTCACCCAACGCGCCATGCATCTGCGCCAGCGCCTGGAGCGTCTGCCAGCTCCGCGGCGCCAACCGCAGCGCCTCCTCGAAGAGCGCCTTCGCCTCCGGGAACTGCGCCGCGCTCATCATCGCGAGGCCGTGCATGTAGACATAATTGACGTGCGACGGGTCGAACTGACGCAGCTCCTGCGCGGTGCGCTTCGCCCCCTCGGGGCTGCCTCCGGACAGGTACAGCTTGAACAAATCCTCCAGCACCGCGCGCCGCAGCCCGCCCTGCGCCTTCTCCAGCGCCTGCGTCCCCGCCTGGATGCCCAGCCCCAGCGCCCCCTGCGCCGCGTGCGCCCGCGACAGCATCAACAGCGGCATCGCCTCCTGCGGCGCGTTCTCGGACGCCTTCTGGAAGTGCGTCACCGCCGCGCCCGCCTGCCCCTGCGCCATGCCGATGCGGCCCAGCTCGAAGTGCACGTGCGCGCTGCCCGGCGCCACCTGGAGCGCGGACTCGTACGCCGCCTTCGCGCCCTCCAAATCACCCCGGTCCAGCAGCAGCCCACCCAGGTTGAAGCGCTCGAAGTAGCCCGCGGTCGGCGCCGAGGCCAACGCCTTGAGCGCCTCCAACGCCTCCGCGTTCCCCGCCTGCGCCCGCAACATGGCCAGGTGCGCCTGGCCCTCCGCGTGGTCCGGCTTCACCTTCAACAGTCGCAGCGCCGCCGTCTCCGCGTCCGCCGCCGCGCCCGTGCTCAGGTACGTCCGGACGAGCCCCAGCAGACACTCCACGTCGTCCGGGTCGATGGCGAGCCCCTTCTGGAAACTCTTCACCGCCTCCTGCGGCTGCCCCACCTGGAGCAGCCGTCCGCCTTCCCGAGCATGCGTCGATGACATGCGCCGGGTTTATCACGGCGTCGCCGCCCCGACACCCCGAGGCCCCCCACCCTGCGCTGGGAGAGCGGGTCGTGACACTCAGCGACGCAGGGCCGCCGCCGCGATGCCCGGCACCTTGAACCACGAGGGCGACTTCTCGAACTGGACCAGCCGCTGTCCCAGCTCACCCACCCCACGGTGCCCCGGCACCCACGGCGGAGCAGGCAGGCTCGTCAGCGGCGCGCGGAGGACCGACTTCTCCACCCGCTCCAGCATCAACGTGTTGTGCACCCAGCCCAGCCCGCTCTGGATGTCTCGCGGCGCCGAGGACGGATGCCCACCCCAGGGCAATGACACCAGCGCATACGCCGCCGCGGGCCACGTGTTCACCGCCACCGTGCCGTAGCGCAGCTCGCGCACCGCCTTCTCCACCGCGCGCGAGACCTCCGCGTCCTTCAGCGAGCCCGGATGGACGATGAGCGTGGCGTTCAGCGTGCCCCACACCTTCTCGTTCAAGAACGCCACCGCGCGTGACAGGAACGCCACGGGGTCGTCCGAGCCCTCGAGCCCCGTCTCCGACAACACCGTGCACCAGGGCTCGTGTCGGAAGACGCGGTCCTCCGGCTGGAGCGGGTCCACGTCGGGAATCAACGCGAAGGGCAGCTCGCCCTCCGCCGCCCGCCCCACCTGGCGCAGGTGCGCGCGGCCTTGGGTGAATTGACGCCAGCGTTGGTCCGCGCCCGGGTAGTACGCGCGTCGCACGGACGCCCTGCCCAGGCTCGCCTCCACCGCGTCGACCACCCGCGAGCGCGCGCTCCACGACTTCGGCTGCACCAGCAGCTTCGCCGAGTTGCAGTTGAAGGACGCGTTGTTGGCCACCATGCCGGCGATGTTGTCCGCCTGGAAGCGCAGCTCACCGTCCGAGTACGGCCCCGGCACCACCACCACCGGGGAGATGTTGCCCAGCTCGCTGCTGAAGGGCTTCCTCAGGAGCGGCTCGTTGCGCGCCCGCCGCGCGTCCGACTCCAGCCCCGGGAGGCCCCACACCAGCGCATCATGGGTCTTATCGCTGCCGGTGATGTGGACCTCGTCCACGGCGGGATGCGACACCAGCGCCGCGCCCTCCTCCGCTCCGCCGTACACCACCGCGAAGACACCCCGGCGCACCAGCGGGGTGAACGCCTGCTCCAGGAAGGGCCCCAGGTAGGCGTTCACCGGGTTCATCTTGAGCACGCAGGCGGTGCCCTCGACGAACAGCTTGTAGAGACAATCCGCCGGAGGGATGGAGTTGACGTTGCCCGCACCCAACACCGCGCACAGCCGACCGCCGTGTGGCTCCCGGTAGAACGAGGCCTGGTGCTCGCGCAGGTTGGCGGCGGTGACGCCGGGCTGGAAGTGGACCTCGCCGTGGTTGCGCGGCAGCAACATCCCCTCCAGCGAATCCATGGGGAAGATGCGGGCCGCGAGCCGCCCGTCCTCGAGCGTGCGAAGCCGGGAGGCGGGGATGCGGGGGACACCGTGGTGCTGGATGTCCCGCAGCGAGGCGGCCAACAGGCGCAGGTTGCGCACCACCACCATCGGCCCCGCCAGCCACTCCTCACCGGCCAGCGGACTGTCGGGGTCGATGCCCTTCGCCTCGCACGCCGCGCGAACGCTCGGCTCCGCGATGGCGACATAGCCACGCCCCAGCTCCTCCAGCAGGGAGATTCGCTCCGGCAGCGTGAGCTTCACCCAGGAGAGCGAGCCCGACTTCACGCGCTGGATGGCGGACTCGAGCGCTCCGGCGGAGGTTTCTCGAGGGCTTGCGGCGAGACTCATCGGAGGGGCCTCCTGCGACAGGACGGGTGGCTCCTCACGGTAGAGGAGCTCTCATCCCCGCGTCACAGGTGCCCGCCGGCAACCGTCATCAGGTGGGCAGCGGCTGGCCCAGGCCCTTCCGCAGGGCCTCGTCGATGAGGGACTGGACCTTGCGCTCGGCCTCGCGTCGCAAGACCTCCGCCTTCTCGCTGACCTTCGCCTGTTCGCGACCGAGCGCTTCCTGACGCTCGCCGAGCTTCTCCTGCTCGCGGCCGAGCACCTCCTGCTCACGGCTCAACGCATCCTGCTGCTCGTCGAGCGCGTCGATCTGCTTGTCCAGCTCCTCCTCCTGCTTGTCGAGCTCCGCCTGGCGACGGTCCCGCTCGGCGTCGGGCAGGGCGTCCGCCCGGTTCGACTCGAAGCGCAGCCCGGCGCGCTTGTGGGCCAGCTCCGCGTGCCGCAGGCCGAGCTCGCTCTGCTTGATGCCCAGCGCCCCCTGCTTCATCCCGAGCGCGCCCTGCTCGCGGCCCAGCGCGCCCTGGCGCTCGCCCACCTTGCCCTGCGCCTCGCCCGCGGCCCGCACGTCGTTGAGCGCCTCGCGCACCGTCTTCAGCGTGGCCTCGTCGCGGATGATGAAGGTTTCGCCCTTGCGGCGGACGTAGAGCAGTTCACCGCCCTTCTTGTCCTTGAACATCTTGGCGAGCTGCAGGTCCACCATGCTGCCGTTCATCGTCGCGCTGTCGCCGGACAGCAGCACGTAGCCGGAGTCGTCATCGAGCGGCTCGGGAGCACGCGGCGGCTTCGGCGGGGTGGGCCCGCCCGCCATGGCCATCATCGGCGTCGGAGGCGCGGGCGGACGCGGCGCGCTCCCCATCATCGGCGTCGGAGGCGCCGGCGGCGTCGTGGACGTCACCGTCGTCCGCGTCGTCCTGGAGCTCGCGATGACCAGTCGACCCGAGACATAGGTGGAACCCGACGGCGCCTCGGGAGCGGCGGGGCTCGGCGGCGCCGCACGGTCGACGGAGAGCACGGGCGCCCCGGGGGCCGCGGGGCTCGGCGGCGCCGCGTGAGAGGCGGGGCTCGGCGAGGGCACGGGGGCCCCGGGCGCCGCGGGGCTCGGCGGCGTCGCGGGGACCGCATGGGCAGCGGCGCCAGGAGCAGGCGCCGGTGAGCGCGGAGCAGCGGGCGCGGCCGGCGTCGGCGCGGGCATCACCCCGGTGCGCGTCGTGCCCTGCTTGCGGGACGCCGAGGCGGGCGTCTGGGCGGAGGACGCCGAAGCGGGCGCTGCGGCGGGAGCCGGGGCCTTCGACGCGTCCTGTCCTTCCGGCCGGGCGACGACCTGGAAGGGCACCAGGGCCACCAGGCCCAGCACGGACAGCGTCACCTTCAACCAACGACGGGAGTGGGAGGAACCGATGTCGATGTGCTCCAGCATGCTCAACCTCCTGTGCAACGCGTGAACGTGGTCCGAGGCGCCGAGCGCCGCGGCGCTTCCATGGGGACGGGCGACACCGAAGGCGAGCAGCAGCTCGCCGTAATCCGCGGGCTCCGCGCCGGTGAGACGCAGCGCTTCCGCGTCACACGCCTCCTCGCGAGCCAGCGCGTACTCCTTCACCGCGCGACGCGCGAGCGGATGGAAGAACAGCAGCGCCTCCGCGAGCGCCGGCACCCAGCCGAGCCACAAGTCTCCGCGCCGCAGGTGCGCCACTTCATGCGCCAGCGCCATGCGCAGCCCCGCGAGCGGCAGCCGTCGCACCGCCCTCGTCGGCAGCACCACCACGGGCTCCAACAACCCCGTGGCCAGCGGGCTCGTCACCTGGTCCGACACGAGCAGCGCGGGCACGCGCCGCAGTCCCGCGCTGGCGGCCAGCTCGCGGACCTCCTCCTCCAGGTCCGGATGATTCAAGGGGCGCGCGTCCCGACGCAGCCGCGCCATCGTCACCCAGTTGCGAGCCTGTGCCCGCACCCGCCACGCCACCCCTCCGAGCCACGCCACGAGCACCGCCCACAGCAGGAGCTCCTTCCAGTGCGAAGCCAGCACCCGCATCCACGCCGCCGCCTCACCCCGAGGCGCGACCGAGGACACGACCGGCGCGGGCACCGCGGAGCCGAACCCCTCCGACGCGACCTCGCGCTTGTCCACGTGCACATCCCTCACGCCCACCCCGCGGTGCACCGGCCCCGCCACCTCCACGTCCACCCCGTGCATGACTCGCGGCGAGGGCTCGACCTCCTCCAGCGCGGCCACCGGCTCCGCCGACGCGCCTCCCAGGAACGAGAGCGACGCGGGCAACACCGGCAGCGCCAGCGGATGCGGCCCCACCAGCGACACCACGAACTTGAGCGCCACGAGCCACCACAGCCCCGCACGCACCGAGGCCGGCATCCGCGTCCACAGTCGCGTCAGCGCCCACACCAACCCCGCGCACAGCGCGCCCTGCCACGACGCGCGCCACAGACCTTCCGGCCATGACGACAGCCACGCGGCCACATCTCCGAGCCATTCCGTTCGCATGGGCTAGTCCTTCTTCTTCTTCGAGCGAAGCCGAGCCACCACGTCCTGGAGCTGCGCCAGCTCCGCGTCGGAGACATCCTCTGCCTCCGACAGATACGCGGCGAACGGCGACAGCGAGCCGGACAAGGTCCTATGCACGAAGTCGTCCACCACGCCCCGCAGCAGCTCCCCCTCCGGCACCGGCGAGGCGTACTGGAACACCCCCTCCACCTTGCGCCGCGTGAGGTACCCCTTCTGCCGCAGCCGCTCCATCACCGTCAGGATGGTGGAGCGCGCCAGGCCCTGCGCCTCACCGAAGCGCTCCGCCACCTCGCCCACCGTGGCCGGCCCATGCTCGGCCACGTACCGCAGCACCGACAGCTCCTGCTCACCCACCGGCTTCTTCATGGCCATCCCGTGACGACAACTGTAGTCACGAAGAAGGTACGCGTGACTACAAACGTAGTCAAGCGCGAGGCTCCAGGGGAGCGGCGCCCTTTCGCGGGCAAGGGACGCGTCCCATGTTTGCGACACAGCCCTCCCAGGTCCGGGACGGAGCAGGCGGCGTGGGGCATGGAGGTGGAGCGCGTGACGAAGGGCGACATGCGGCGAGGGCAGGCGGGCCCGGACGCCCAGGCCGCCTCGCGCCCCGTGGCGCCCCACGAGCGGCTGCTGGAGGTGGGGCGGGGCCTGCGCGCCGCGCTCGTGGTCGACGCGCAGGGCCGTGTCGTGTGGATGGACCGGGTGCTCGCGCTGGCGGCCGGTTGGGAGGACGGCGCAGAGCAGGGCCGCTCCTCAAGGGAAGCGCTCGCGCGCCTGCCCTGGCTCTTCACCGCGGTGCGGGCCGCGCTGTCGGGCGAGCAGGGGCTGGGTGAGGGCAGCGGCCAGGGACAGCGGCTCTGCGCCGTGGTGCTCCCCGTGTATGGAGACGACGGCTCGCTCGTGGGCGCGTGCGCGCGGCTCCAGCCGAAGCAGACCGCGCGCGCCGAGCCCCCGGCCCCGAGCGCGGAGCACGTGCGCGAGCACTACGAGCGCCTCATCGACAGCATCGACGGCATCGTCTGGGAGGCGGACGCGGAGTTCCGCTTCACCTTCGTCAGCCGTCAGGCGGAGCGGCTGCTGGGGCTCCACGCGCGGCGCTGGCTGAGCGAGCCCGACTTCTGGTCGCGCCACGTCCATCCGGAGGATTGGAGCCGGGTGATGGCCACCTGCCTGGACGCGCTCCGCCGGGGGCACACCCACGAGCTCGAGTTCCGCATGATGACCGACAGCGGCGCCAGCGTGTGGATGCGGACGCAGGTCACCGCCTCCGCGGTGGACGGTCAGCCGGTGAGGCTGCGCGGGCTGATGGTGGACGTCACCGAGCAGCGCCGCGCGCGCGAGCACGGGGAGCACACCCACTCCGTGCTGCGCGCGACGTTCGACTCCATCGCGGACGGCGTCATCGTGGTGGACGCGGACCAGCGCATCATCGCCTACAACAAGCGCTTCCAGGACATGTGGGGCCTGAGCGACGCGATGATGGACTCGCGCATCGCGGAGGCGGCCCTCCGTCACGCCGCGCCCCTGACGGTGGACCCGGCGACGTTCATCGCCCACGTCCAGGCGCAGTTCATCCCCTCCGCCGCCGTCAGCGTGAACGTCATCGAGATGAAGGACGGCCGCGTCCTGGAGAGCACGTCCCTGCCCCAGCGGATGGGGGACGCCATCATCGGCCGCGTGTGGAGCTACCGGGACGTGACGCAGGAGCGCCGCGCGAAGGTGGAGCGGGAGCGGCTGCTCGTCGCGGAGCAGAACGCGCGCGAGCGGACCGAGGAGTCCTTCGCGCTGCTCGACACCTTCCTGAACCACGCGCCCGTGGGGCTCGCGTTCGTCGGACGGGACTTGCGCTACCTGCGCATCAACACCGCGCTCGCCTCACTGCACGGCCACAGCCGAGAGTGGGAGCTGGGGCGGACGGTGTGGGAGGCCAACCCCCTCATGGCGCCGCACTTCGCGCCGCTGATGCTCCAGGTGATGGAGACGGGCCTCCCCATGAGCGACATGGAGATGTCCGGCAGAGTGCCCGCGACGCCGGAGGAGCTGCGCCACTGGCGCGTCAGCTACTACCCGGTGAGCACGCCCAGCGCGGGCATCGTCGGCCTGGGCGCCGTCGTCGTGGAGGTGACGCAGGAGCACCGCTCCCGACAGGAGCGCGAGCGGCTGCTCAAGGAGGCCCAGGAGGCCATCCGCGTCCGGGACGACTTCCTGTCCATCGCCGCCCACGAGCTGAAGACGCCGCTGACGCCGCTCAAGCTGCACCTGCAGATGATGAAGCAGCAGGCCACCCAGGGCCACGCGCCCAAGGCCCACCACGTGGACAAGGCGCTCTCCCAGGTGTCGCGCCTGTCGCTGCTCATCCATGACCTGCTGGACGCCACGCGAATCGAGGCGGGGCGGCTGGAGCTGCGCCGGGGCCCCGTGGAGCTCCAGGGGCTCACCGACGAGGTGCTCGCGGAGGCACGTCCGCTCACGGGGCAGCACACGCTGGAGCTCGTGGCCCCACCCGAGCCGCTCGTCGTCCTGGGGGACCGAGGCAGGCTCGCGCAGGTGCTGTCGAACCTGCTGGAGAACGCCTTCAAGTACAGCCCCACCGGAGGCTCCGTGCGGCTGAAGCTGGAGCGCGACGGGAGCATGGCCCACGTGTCCGTGAGGGACTCCGGCATCGGCATCCCCGAGGACCAGCGCGAGCACCTGTTCCAGCGCTTCTTCCGTGCCCGCAACGCGCCCATCTCCGGCTTCGGAGGCCTGGGCCTGGGGCTCTACATCTGCCGTGACATCGTCGAGCGCCACGGCGGCCACATCTGGGTGGACACCCGCGTGGGCCACGGCTCCACGTTCCACTTCACCCTGCCCCTGGCGCCCTGAGCCGCACCCCTCAGCGCTGGAAGTCCACGCCCACGCCCGCGCCCATCGTCACGCCGCGCACCAGCACGTTGTCCGCCTGGGGGAAGTGCACCGTGCCGCCGGAGCCCCAGGCGTACAGGTGGTTCATCAGGCGCTGACGCACCTCCGCGCTCACCGAGTAGCGCGGACGGTCTCCCAGCCCCGTCAGCACCGCGCGACCCAGCACGCGGGTGCGCCCGCCGGGCAGCTCGAAGCCCGCGGACACATCCAGGTCCGTGCGGCCGAAGCCGTAGTACTGCGCGGCCACGCTGCCGAGCAGCAGCGTGGTGTCCGCGCTGCCCTTGGCGATGGACGCCTCCAAATAGCCGGAGAAGCCTGTCGGCAGCTCCTCCTCCGCGATGGGCTGCTCCGCCAGGCCCGTGCCGGAGAAGCGCCCCAGCTCGTAGTCCGGGCCGAACATCCCGAAGCGGAAGCGCCCACCCTGCCGCCGCCCCTGCACCGTCACGCTCAGCTGCGTGCCGCTGGCCATCTGCCCCTCGAAGGCCACGCCCAACAGGCCGCCCACCGCGGGCGAGTGCGACTCGGCGAAGCGCGCGCCGCCGCCCAGCAGCGCCCACGCGCGCAGCCGCTCGCCCTTGTAGAGCGCGATGTCGCCGCCCAGCGAGGTGAGCGTCATGTTGGGGGACTCGCCGCCGGCCTTGCCCGCGTCGTGCGCGGCGGACAGGCGCAGCAGGTAGCGGTCGAAGCGGTTCGCGTCCTCGCTGGCGGCGCGGCCCAGGTCCAACATCACCTCCGCCGCGAAGATGCGCGCGGCGAGCACGTCGCTCGCCACGACCTCCGCGCGCACCGGCCCCTTCACCACCGTCAGCGCGCCGCCGGCCGGGTGGTAGTCGGGCGACAGCACGTTGCTGTAGCGGCCCATCAGGTAGCCCCGGCCCAGCGACTCCTCGACGAAGGGCTCCACGCGCAGGAAGAACGACTGGCCCTCCTGGCCGATGCGCAGCATGCGCACCACCTGCCCGATGTCGCTCAGCTCGTCCCAGTCCTCGCGGCGCAGGCGCGCGCCGTAGTCACCGTCCGCCTGCTTCGGCTCCTCGTCCACCATGCGCATCCGGAGGTTCGCCCCCAGCCGCAGCACGAAGGAGTCGCCCTTCGTCAGCCCCAGGGACGGGTACACGCGGATGAACAAATCCTGCCCGCCGCCGGGCGTACCGGACGGCAGGCTCAGTCCGCCCACCTCCAGCTGTCCACCGAAGCCGAAGCCGTCGCCGCCCTTGCGGCTGCCCGGGGGCGCGGGCTCGTCCAGGCGCGCCTTGGACACGGGCGTCTCCTGCCCGGAGGAGATGGAGCCCTCATCCGAGGGCCCCTCCTCGGAGATGGTGGAGCTCTGGTGGGTAACGAGGGCGAACAGGACGAGGAGGGGGGCGCCAGTCATCGTCCCCCGAGTCTACCCGGCCCCGCCCTCCCGCGAAGCGCTCGGCCGCCTTCTCGTGTGGGTGACACTGCCGAGCCTCGGCACACCCACCCGACGGGTGACACCCCGGGAGTGACGGGCGCGTCACCCGCCGCCGTATTGGCCCCCCTCGGAGTCCGCGTCCGCGGGGAGGATGGCGCGGTGGGGCCGCTCCTCGGCGGCGCCCACCAGCCAGCGCGACAGCAGGCGGATGCCGGAGGCGAACAGCCCGTCCTCGCCGCCGCGCAGCGCCTCGAACAGGGACTCGTCCAGCACGGAGTCCTCCGGGTCGATGACCAGGTCCTCGGGCTCCAGCGACTTGAGCAGCGGGCTCTGGTCGAACACCGTCTCCATCGGATGCGGACGCAGCCGGTGCAGCCCCGCGCTCGCCACCGCGTCCAGCCAGTCCACCAGCCCCGCGTCCGCGCGCATCAGCGGCGCCAGCGTCTCCGCGCCGGACAGCCCCGCGTGCTCGGCCATCAACGACACGCGCACCCGGCGGATGGCGCGCGACACCTCGTCCCCGTCCGACTCCGCCTCCCAGCTCAGGTTCAGCTCCGAGTCCAACCCCAGGCTGCGGTTGGTGGTGTTGGCCGAGCCCAGCGTGAGGAAGCGGTCGTCCACCACCATCACCTTCGAGTGGATGTACGTGTAGACGTCCTCGCCCGTCTGTTCGTCTCGGCCCGCCGAGCAGTACACGCGGAAGGTGTTGCCCGTCTCGCGCGCCACCCGCTCCAGCGCGCGCAGGAGCCGCACCTGGGCGATGCCCATGGCCAGCTGCTCGCGCAGCGCCTCGGGCTGCTTGGGCAATACCAGCACCACCTGGATGGGCGGACGGCCGGGCTCGCGGAAGCGGCGCACCAGCGCCTGGAAGATGGCGCGGGAGGAGAAGTACTGGTTCTCGATGTAGATGAACCGGTCCGCCGCCTCGATGGCGTCCAGGAACAGCGCGCGCACCTCCTGCACGGCCTCCTGGGGCGGCAGCAACGTCTTGCCGAACGTGCGGCTGATGGCCACCGGCCCCGGCGGCGCCGGCACGCTCGAGCTGAACGTCACGTCGTCGCGCGCCACGCTCGGCAGGTGCAGCTCGCCGCCGCCCGAGTGCGCCCAGCGCGCCTCGAACAGCTCCGTCAGCCGGCCCACCACGGGCCCGGTGAAGACCGCCTGCACGTCGTGGTAGGGCCCATGCGGGTCCCTGCCGCTGTCACAGCGCAGCGACGAGCTCAGCCGGTGGTCGCGGTCGTCCCAACGACAATCACAGACATCCATGCCGCCGCTGAAGGCCTGCACGCCGTCGATGACCACCAGCTTCTGGTGGTGCGCGCCATACAAGGGACTGGACGGGTCGAAGCGGAAGCGCACGCGCTCGTTCGTCGTCCAGTTGAACAGCAGGTGCTGCATCCACTCGCGCTCCATCGCGAGCAGCAGGCTGAAGTCCCACGCGAGGATGTACACGTGCAGCTCCGGGTTGGCCCGGCACAGCGCGTCCAGCATGGGCAGCAGGCGGACCTCGCCGCCGCGCGCCTCCTCCAGGTCCTCGCCTCTCAGGAGCGACACGTCGCTGTCGAACTGCCAGCCCGTCATCGCGATGTAGCGCCGGGCCTTCTTCGCGGCCCGGTACAGCTCACGGTAGTAGGCGCGTCCATCCACGAGGACGCCCGCGTCGCTCGTCTCCTCCACCGTCCAGCAGTTGCGTCCGGGAATGATGATGCGCTTCACACACCCAACCCCCTCGCCGCCCTCCACCGACGCCACGTGCGCGTGGCGCCCTCGCCGCCAAGGCCTCGGACTCAGCCCACGAAGACGATGTGCTTGCCGGTGGCCAGCACCATGTCCTGCGAGGACATCACCTGCTTCACCTTCTTCACCTCGCCGCCCACCGTGTCGAACGCCGCGGCGATGAGGTCTCCCAGCGTCACCTGCACCTTGCGAGCGCTCTTGCCCGCCCCCGACACCGCACGGGCCGTCGTCGCCTTGACCTGCCGAGCCTTCCGGATGACCGCTCCACGCCGCTGAGTCTTCGCCATGGTTCTTCTCCAAGGTAAGGGTTACCGCGTACCGCCCCGCCACCGCCGCCGCCCGACTGCCCCCTGCCCTTGAGCAACCCACGTGCCGACCCGCCTCCCCCTGTCCTCTCGCGGGTTTGCACCATTCGCCCCCTCCTGGAGGGCTGGAAGGACTGCCATTTTTTCAGTCCGTGCGGCGATCTCCGCACTGAATGTCCCCAGCCCCGCATGGGCCCACACATCCCCACTTCCCAGGTCCCACGTGAGTGTCTGGAATCAGACACGAGACACTGAGACATGGGTCAGGCCCGCCCCAATCAAAAACATCCACCGCAACGGAAAAGTTTGAACATATCAGTCAATTTGAAAATACCTGCGAAAACCGGTTCAATGCGTGGCACCGAATCGCGAGGTCATCCACGTATGGAATTGAAGACCCCTTCCGTCCATCCCACCCCTCCGGCCTTCGCGTCGTACCAGGGCATCGAGGTCATCGGTCAGTCCATCCTCGCCATCGTCAACGGGATGGAGCTGGCGCAGGCGCGGGCGCTGCGCATCCTCGCGGAGAACGGCATCACCCCGCTGGAGGCGAAGACCTGGTACCCGATGTCCGCCCTGCTGAAGTCCTTCAGCCTGGTGTTCGAGAAGATTGGCCCCAGCACGGTGCGAACGATTGGCCGGAAGATTCCAGACAGCGCGCACTTCCCGCCGGACATCGACACCCTGGAGAAGGGGCTGCGCGCGGTGAACATGGCCTACGGCATGAACCACCGCGGCAAGGGCAACATCGGCGGCTACCACTACGAGCCCGTGGACAAGCGCAACGCGAGGATGCGCTGCGACAATCCCTATCCGTGCGACCTGGACTACGGCCTCCTG
The DNA here is from genome assembly GCF_024198255.1 of Myxococcus guangdongensis. Lineage (NCBI taxonomy): Bacteria > Pseudomonadati > Myxococcota > Myxococcia > Myxococcales > Myxococcaceae > Myxococcus > Myxococcus guangdongensis. Next base: position 348,245 of record NZ_JAJVKW010000003.1, on the reverse strand, counting down.
GAGGCCATCACCGACAGATTCCGCCCCAAGGATTCGCTTTGGGTGCGTATTGAACATGACCCCAAGAGTTGCCGTCGCCGGGGAGATGGGGCCTGTACGTACAACATCAGTTGGTAGCGCACCCGCTGGCCTCCAAGCCCACACATCTCCCCTGAGTGGGCCTGGGCGCTTTGACAAGACACTCCGCCAGGGCCGAGCGGAGTCCAAGCATCCGCATCTGGGAGGGACATCCATGAAGGCCGTGCTCCAACACATCGCGGTGTGCGAGGAGCGGTTCGCCTCACACCCCTTCTTCTCGGACCTGAGACAGGACCGCCCGATTGAGCAGGTGATGGCGTTCGCGCCGCGCCTGACCTTCTGGGTGATGACGTTCCAGGACGTGCTGCGCCTCAACGCGCACTTCATCCAGGACGCGCACCTCAAGATGCTCGCCACGCGCCACCACGCGGAGGAGGGCGGTCATGACCAGTGGTTCGAGGACGACATCGCCCAGCTCACCGGGGGCTCGCTGAGCATCGGCGCGCTCTACGGCAAGGCGCACGCGAAGACGCGCGACGCCGCCTACGCCATCATCAGCGAGGTGTACCGGCCGGTGGACGACCGGCTGCGCATCGTCCTGTTGTGGGCGCTGGAGTCCACCAGCCACGTGTTCTTCAGCCGCACCGCCATCGTCAGCGCGGCGCAGGGCGCGGACGACCGGCTCAAGTACTTCTCCGACCACCACATGCAGGCCGAGGCGCAGCACGCCATGTTCGAGCAGGAGCTGGCGGCGGAGCTGGAGGCCATGGAGCTGGGGCCCGAGGTGCGCCGCGACGCCCTGGCCATGGTGGAGCGCGTCTACCGCGCGTTCGACACCATGTTCGACGGGCTGCGCATCCACCTGGAGCACGAGCGCGCCGACCAGGCCGAGCCCCGTCAGGCGACGGTGGCCCCGGTGCCCCCGCGCGTCGAGGAGCCCTTCGAGGTGGACGAGGCGGACTTCAGCGACGTGGCGCTCGCGGTGGACCGGGCGGCCTGAAGTCCGACGAAGACCCGGCCGGCCCGGCCTGACACGCCGGCCCGGGTTACTTCGAGGGCGGGGAGAGCACCAGGATGAGCTCTCCGCCCACGTGCTTGCCGGCCTTCTGGTAGACGGCACCCTGACGGCCCAGCTCCACGTCCAGCGTGGGCTGGCGGGGGATGGCCACGCGCACGGTGGCGGTGCCGTCCTTCATGCCCACCAGCTGCAGCGACGCGTTGCTGCCGTTGGGCAGCTTCACCTCGGTGGACTGCTTCGCGGTGACGTCCAGCTTGTCGTTGGACAGCCGCTTGAAGGAGGTGAAGTTGAAGTTCTGCTTCTGGAACTGCTCCTTCATCTTCGCCAGCTCCGGAGGGTCCACCTCCGAGCCCTTCTTGGAGGCGAGCACCACCTCCACCTGGATGCTGACCTTCTGCTCCTCCTGGGCCTGGCTCACCAGCGGCATGAGCACGCCCAGGCCCAGCACGGCCAGCAACACGCGGCCGGACGACATGTGTCTCATCACAGGGGACCTCCCGAGGGCCGCTCCACTTCCGACTTCGGCTTGCCGAGGGGTTTTACTCCCTTGCCGTTGCGAAGGCCGCCCCCAATGTCCTCACCCTGCTCCTCATCGTCCTGGGACGGGCCGTCCTGCGTCTCCTCGTCGACCAGCCAGATGATGGTGCCACCATTGTCCGTCTCCATCACCACGGGCGCCACGCGCGCGTCCTGGTAGGGCTGGATGGACTTCACCGTCATGCGCTCGGCGCCGTAGCCCACCGGGGCCCTGTCGCTCAGGAGCAGCGGCAGGCCCACCGCCACCAGCACCGCCGCGGTGGCCAGCGAGGAGACCATGGCCGTGCGCTGGTAGAGGAACATCTCCGACAGGGCCAGCTTGAGCCGCTCGAACAGGGGCGGCTTCTCCGGCGTCACCCGCGCCATGACCTTCTGGGCGAAGTCCTTGAAGTCGACGTCGTCCACCGCCATGTCCAGGCCGACCCGGAGCAGGCCCGACTCGGCGCGCAGGTCCGCCGCGCGCCCCGTGCAGTCTCGGCAGGCGGTGAGATGCCGCTCCACGTTCACCCGCTCCGCGGGCGTCAGCTCTCCGTCGACATACGGAGAGAGCATGGGGACGAAACGCTCACATGCGGGATTTCCGGCCATAACCTTCACCCTGCTCGGTGGTGGAAGCTGCGAATGCTGTGGCTGTGACGCCGGGTCCCCTCAGATATTCGAGGGCCCTTCATTCGTTCCCCACGCCGCTCTTCGATTCGTCCAACTCCAGGTATTCACTCAGGATTTTCTGGACCTTGGCCCGGGCATGGAACAGGCGGCTCATCACCGTGCCCTTCGGGATATCGAGCGTGCGGGCCAGGTCCTCGTAGGACATGCCTTCGATCTCCCGGAGCAGCAGGATGGCGCGGTGCTTCTCCGGCACCGTGCTCAGGGCTTCCTGAATCTTCTCCGCCAGCTCACGCCGCAGGGCGCTCTTCTGGGGGTTGGTGCCCAGGCGGCTGCCCAGGGCGCCGATGCGCGCCTCGGACAGGTCCATGGCCTGGTTCTCGTCGAACTCCACCGCCTCGCCTCCACCGCCGCGCTTCCTCAGCACGTCGATGCAGATGTTCACGGTGATGCGGTAGAGCCAGGTGTAGAAGGACGAGTCTCCCTTGAAGTGGTCCAGGTACTTGTAGACCTTGACGAACGCCTCCTGGGAGACGTCCATCGCTTCCTCCTTGTCCTTGAGCATACCGAGCGCGACTGCGTACACCTTGCGCTGGTAACGCTCGACGAGGAGCTTGAAGGCGCGTTGGTCGCCGCTCCGGACGCGCTTGACGAGTGTGAGGTCGTCGGTTGCCAATGGGTGCGGCAACGTACCACAAGCCGGCGGGTGCCGAGACTTTTCGCACGCGGCCCGTGCGAGTCCTGCCCGCCCGCCCTAGAGGCTGACGAGCGCCAACACGACGAGTGCGATTCCGACCAGGGCCAGCACCGCCCCGAAGGCCACCCGGTCCCACTGCCCCTGCGCCACCGAGCCGTCCTCGGGGTCCGAGCGGAAGCGGTGCAGGACGTTCCACAGCATCATCGCGCCCAGCTTCTTGTTGGACGTGCGGCGCGGGCGGGCCTCGTCGTCCGCCTCGCTCCCGTCCCGGTCCTGGGACTCCGCCGGCCGCATGGCCACGGGCGCGGGCGCCCCCCGCAGCGAATCCGGGCCCCGGGCCTGGGCCGCGAGCCCCGGGTCGACGGCGCTCTCGGCGCGCACCGCGGCCTCCGAGTGGCGGACCTCCGGCGGCGGCTCCAGCCGGACGCTGGCCACGCGCTCGCGGGCTTCGTCGGGCGTGCGGGCCTCCAGCACCCACAGCCCCTGCGTCACGCCGTCCTTCCCCGTGTGCGCGTCGCGCAGCTCCGCGAAGCCGTGGCCCTCGAGCGACTCGCGGAAGGCCTCCTTCCCGTCCTGGTGGGGAGGCTGGGCCGCGGCCGTCTCGGCGTATGCGGCGAAGAAGGCCCACAGCCGGGTGGCGCGCTCGGAGCCGGACATGCCCGAGGGCTGCAGGTGCGCCATCAACAGCGCCGCGTCCGAGCCGAAGCGCACGCCCAACTCGTCCTGCCCCACCAGCTTCTCCAGCCCGGGAGGCACCAACTCCGCCACCCTGCGCGGCGGGGCGCGCTCCTGGCCGCCCAGCGTCGGGTGGCCCGTGGCAGGCGCCTGGCTCTTGAAGCCATCCCTGTTGCCAACAGGGAAGCGGCCGACCTCCGGGGACTTCAGGCCCACGCGGGGGATGGCGCCCGCTGGCGACTTGAGGATGTGCTGGGCCAGCCGGGCGAAGGCCGAGGGGATGCGCGAGGAAGAGGCCATGGGTGGTTCCTCATCGGCCGTCGAGTGGGGCGGCGGTGGCTCGAGACTCCCGGAGCCTAACGCGGGTCGCTCCGGGGAACCGTTTCGGGAGATGAACGAAGTGTCCGCCACGGACGCGCGCGGTGGGCCGTCCGCCAGGAAGACGGGCAGGCCCGCGGGCGGCGTCCCAGAACCCGGGCGCCCGCCCCGAGGCCCGTCACCCCTGCCCGAGCGGGGACCCTCGCGAGGCGCCCGGATGTCTCCGACGTGGCCCATCTCCCGGATTCTCGCGCCAGGCGCGGGGCCGGTTGCGCCTGGGGTTACTCGCCCTCGCGCTCGACTTCGATGGGCGTCGTCATGCCGTTGGCGTCCAGGCGCACGCGGTAGACGGAGTTGAGTCCGTCCGCGTCGAAGTCGCCGCGCGCCAGGCACGACACCTCGGGCTCGCCCACGGGGCTCTCCTGCAGCACCACCTCGTACTGGAAGCGCACGCCGTCCTGCGGCTCGAAGCCCAGCCGGTGGAACGCTTCATCCGCCGGGAAGGGCACCGCGCGGCCGCCCCGGGGCACCTCCCGGGGCGTGGGCCCGGCGAGCTGGTAGTTGCCGTGCTCGTCGCGGTAGGCCTGCACCGCGTCACACAAGGCCAGCACGTTGAGGCGCGCCTCGCGGTCCGTCAGCGGCTCGGGGGGATGCGGCGAGAGCCGGTACGCGAACACGAAGGCGGCCCCGGTCGCGAGCACGAGCCCGACGATGGCGAAGGGCCACTTGCGGCCCATGCCGCTCGGTGCGGGGGTCGTCGGCATGGCGCCTCAGCCCTCCTTCGTCCACGCGGCCCAGTCCCGCGGGCCGCGCAGCGCGTCCACCAGCCGGGCCTCCCAGGTGCCGGGCTCCGGTTGGAAGTCGTAGCGCCAGCGCGTCTGGGGCGGCAGCGACATGAGGATGGACTCGGTGCGCCCGCGCGTCTCCAGGCCGAAGACGGTGCCCCTGTCGTAGACGAGGTTGAACTCCACGTACCGGCCGCGCCGCACCTCCTGCCAGACGCGCTGCTCGGGGGTGTAGGGCGTGTCCTTGCGCTTGTGCGCGATGGGCAGGTACGCGTCCACGAAGGCCCGGCCGCAGTCGCGCACGAAGTCGAACTCGCGCTCCAGCTCGCCCCCCATGTTCTCGAAGAAGACGCCGCCCACGCCGCGCGTCTCGTCGCGGTGGCGCAGGAAGAAGTACTGGTCGCACGCCGCCTTGAAGCGCGGGTAGTAGGCGGGGTCGTGCTTGTCGCACGCGGCCTTGTGCACGCGGTGGAAGTGCGCCGCGTCCTCTTCGTAGAGGTAGTACGGCGTCAGGTCCGCGCCGCCGCCGAACCACGCCTTGCCGCCCTGGTGGATGAAGCGGTAGTTGGCGTGCACGGTGGGCACGTGCGGATTGCGCGGGTGGAGCACCAGGGAGATACCACCCGCCCAGAAGGTGCGCCCCTCGCCCTGGAGCTTCTTGGCGAACTGGTCCTCCAGCTCACCGAAGACGACCGACGTGTTGACGCCCGCCTTCTCCAGCACGGCGCCGTCCTCCAGCACGCGGGTGCGTCCGCCGCCGCCGCCGGGCCGCTGCCACGGGTCCTCGCGGAAGCGGGCCGAGCCATCCAGCGTCTCCAGCGCCTGACAGATTTCATCCTGCAGGGACTGGGTGAAGGCGGTCATCCGCTCCTTGAGGCTCTCCACGTCCACCTTCGTCATGCTCGGCTCCCGGCGATGCGCTCTGACGCGGACTAGTCGGCCGGCGCCTCGAAGTCCACAGGAGGAACAGGGGGCGCGTTGTGGCCGGCGGCATCGAACGCCTCGATGCGGGCGCGGTAGCTGCGGCCGTCCTCCATGGCGAACGTCCCGCTGCACGCCTCGTGGCCGATGAAGGCCGCGTTGTTCGTCACCGGCACCACGTACTGCTGCACGCTGGGGCCCGGGCGCCGGGGCTCCAGCTTGACCACCAGGTAGGCGGGGCTCTCCTCGCGCAGGGACAGGTTGAGGCGCACGAAGCGGGCGGTGCCCTGGGCGGTGCGGCGCAGGAAGCCCTCGGAGACGGCGGGGCGCTTGAGCCAGCGAGGCGGCTGGGTGTCGGCGCCCTTGCCGGTGTGCCACTCGGGCAGCACCGCGCCGCCGCGGCCGTTGAGCAGCGCCACGTTGGGCAGCGCCTCGTCGATGCGCAGCGTGTAGCGCTTGTCCGGCTCCAGCTTGCCCACCACCTTGAGGATGATGGTGGCCCGGCCCAGGCTGCTCTCCCAGCCGCGCTGCGCCTTCACCTCCGCCTCGTGGCCATCCGCCACCAGCCGCAGCTTCTTGCCCACCAGCGCCACCACGGGCTCACGGGCCGTGCCCACGCCCTCCAGGAGGAAGCGGCTGTTGATGGGGACGATGGCGCCCGGCGTGGGGAAGACCTGCACGCCGTCCCCCAGGCACTGGGCGGAGGCGTCACGGACGAGGAGCAGCACGAACAACGGCACGAGGAATCGGAGCACGGTGCGGCCGAGTCTGCGCCCCCGCGGGGTGGATGCCAAATCCGTTCCCGGGCCCAGGCGATATGGGGACGACGCCTGGCGCGTTCCCACTCGTGAATCCCACGCCATCGCCCCGGGCGCAGGGACGTGCTTCACGTCACTCCACGTACGGGGCCACTTCCGGACATCCTCATGCGCTCACGCCTCTCGACGTGGGTGACGGCCTGGCTCCTGCTGGGGGCCAGTGGCTGCGCCGTCACCCGGGACCCTCGGCGGCAGCTGCTGGAGACCACCAGCGCGAACGCCATCTACAAGCTGCCTCCGGACGCGTTGCTGGACGCGACACGCCAGCTGTTGGCGGAGCAGCACTACGAGCTGTTGCCGAGCGTGGACCCGCTCTACGTCCACACCACCTGGCGCATCGAGGGAAACCTGGACAGCGGGGCCAGCTGGTCGAAGGTGTTCGTCCAGGTCCACCCCACGTCGGACGGGCGCGCGGTGGTGCGCGCCTACCGCATGACCTACACGACCAACGGCCGGGCCATGGCGCACCCGAGCTTCGGCGCGGGGGACCGCGACTCCAAGCTGGCCCAGGCGCCCACGGGCTCGTACGTCCTGGGCGAGCCGCTGTCGCCGACGAGACCCATCGTGCGCAGGGCGCCGGACTTCGAGTGGGAGGTGCTCGAGCGGGTGGAGCCGCGCTTCGCCGCGTTCCTGCAGACGCGGGCCCAGCACTACCTGGCGCTGGGCAAGGACCCCAGCGAGCCCACGGAGGAGTGAGCGCGCCGGGGCGCCACGTGCGTCAGTGCATGCCCCCGTCGTCCTCGCGCAGGACGATGGGGCCGTACTTCGCCTCGTAGCGGTTGAGGTTGTCCTGCATGGCCAGCATCAGTCGCTTCATGTGCTTGGGGCTGGTGATGATGCGCGAGCGCACCTTGGCCCGCAGCTGCTGCGGCTGGACGTAGATGAAGTCCAGGGTGAATTCCGTGTCCGTGTGGTTCACGAGGGCCATGTTGGCGTACTGACCATTGGCGACGTCCTCGTCGATTTGAATCTGCAACTGCATGTCCGGGGGCTTCGGAGTGTCCGCCATGAGGCATGTGGCATAGCGCCTGGGCCCTCGCGTGACCAGCGTGTCTTCATGATGGACACCTCGCTCCCCATGGATGCGGCGAAGACGGGGCCCTTCGACCTGGGGCAAGGCCCGGAGGCGTGTCTCTTGCTGCACGGCTTCACCGGCAGTCCCTGGGATGTGAGGCCCCTGGGCGAGGCGCTGGCGGCCCGCGGCATGCGGGTGGTGGCCCCCCTCCTGCCGGGGCATGGCACGACGCCCCAGGCGCTCTTGAGCGTCACCTGGCGGGACTGGCGGGAGGCGGCGCTGGAGGCGCTGGACGATTTGCGGGGGCACTCCAGCGTCTCCGTGGCGGGGCTGTCCATGGGGGCGTTGTTGGCGCTGGGGCTGGCGGCGGAGCGGCCGGAGGCGGTGCGGGCGTTGGCGCTCGCGGCGCCGGCGATTCGCTTCCGGGGGCCGCGGATGATGCTCATCCGACAGTTGTCGCGCACGCCGCTGCTGGAGTGGGCGCGGCCGTGGGTGGAGAAGACGGGCACGGACATCTCGGACCCGGCGGCGCTGGCCGAGGCGCCCGTGCTGTCGGCGTTCCCGGTGGCGCGGCTGAGGGACTTGGTGACGCTGCAGGACGAGGCGGCGCGGCGGGTGGACCAGGTGCGCTGTCCGGTGTTGGTGGCGGTGTCCGAGCAGGACCACGTGGTGGACCCGGAGGGGGGACGGTGGCTGGCGCGGCGGCTCACCGCGTCGCCGTGTGTGCGCGTGGTGTCGCTGCGGCGCGGCTTCCATGTGATTCCGCGGGACACGGACGGGCGGCTGTTCGCGAGGGAGGTGGCGGACTTCCTGGGGCAGTGGCGTGACTTCGGGGAATGGGAGCCACAACCCGCGGGCGCATGACGCGGGCGTGGGGCGCGGCGAAAAGCCGGGCGCCCGTGTATCAAGGGCCCACCCATGTCCGACACTCCGCCGGTCGTCGAGCTGAGAGACGTCACCAAGTCCTATGTCGAAGGCGACACCGCGCGCGAGGTGCTCTCCGGGGTGAGCCTGTCGCTCTGGCGCGGTGAGTTCGTGGTGCTGCTGGGCCGCAGTGGCTCGGGCAAGTCCACGCTGCTCAACCTCATCAGCGGCATCGACCTGCCCACGCGCGGCGAGGTGCACGTCGACGGCAGGAACCTGGGCGCGCTGAGCGAGCGCGAGCGGACGTTGCTGCGCCGTGAGCGCGTGGGGTTCATCTTCCAGGCCTTCAACCTGCTGCCCACGTTGACGGTGGAGGAGAACGTGCGGCTGCCGGTGGAGCTCAACGGGAGCGACGCGGCGAAGGCGGGGGCGCGGGCGCGCGAGCTGTTGGAGCAGGTGGGGCTGGGGAATCGCGCGGGCAGCTTTCCGGACCGGCTGTCTGGAGGCGAGCAGCAGCGCGTGGCGGTGGCTCGGGCGCTGGCACATGCGCCGCCGTTGCTGTTGGCGGATGAGCCCACGGGGAACCTGGACGAGGCCACGGGCCGGCAGGTGCTGGATTTGCTGGAGGGGCTCACGCGGCGGGGACAGGCGTGCGCGCTCGTCGTCACACACGAGCCGGGACTGGTGGCTCGCGCGGACCGGGTGCTGGAGATGGTGGGCGGGAGATTGGCGGAGCGCGAGGCGCCGCGAAGGGAGCGCCCGTGAACCGGTGCGGTTCGGAACAGCGCGTCGCACACAGGGGCGCCACGGCGTGGGCGGGGCGACTGGGCATCGAGGTGGATGGAGCGAGAGGCACCGCGAAGGGAGCGCCCGTGAATCGGCGCATCCAAAGACGGTGCGTCGCACGCACGGGCGCCCGAGAGTGGGCAAGCGGTCCGGGCATCGAGGATGGAAGCCGCGGCGAGCGTGAAGCCCGGACTGGGAGGCGCCCGTGAGGAACCTGCTCGTGCGCTCCAGCCTGCGTCACCTGGGACGGCATCCGTGGCTGACGGCGCTGTCGCTCCTGGGCATCGCGCTGGGCGTGGCGGTGGTGGTGTCCATCGACCTGGCGAGCGGCAGCGCGCTCCGCGCCTTCGAACGTTCCACGGACGCGGTGGCCGGGCGTGCCACGCATCAGCTCGTGGGCGGAACGTCGGGTCTTTCGGAGGACGTGTATCGGGACCTGCGGCTGCGGCCCGACGCGCCCGTGGCGGCGCCTGTCGTCGAGGGCTACGTGCAGGCCGCCGTAGGTGACAAGCGCACGCTCACGGTGCTGGGCGTGGACCCGTTCATGGAGTCTCCCTTCCGCGCGTATGCGGGAGGCGAAGCCGTCGGTGACGTGAGCGCGCTGCTCACCGAGCCCGGCGCCGTGCTCCTGAGCGAGCGCGCCGCGCGGGCATTGGGTGTCCGGGCCGGAGAGCGGCTGCCGGTGCGCGTGGAGGGACGTGAGGTCTCGCTGCGTATCGCCGCGCTGCTCGCCCCCGCCGACGAGGACACCGCGCGAGCATTGGAGGCACTGGTGCTGACGGACGTGTCCACGGCGCAGGAGGTGCTGGGGCGCATGGGCCGGCTGACGCGCGTGGACCTGCGGCTGACGGAGGAACAGGCGCAGGCGCTGCGCGCGACGCTGCCCGAGGGCGTGGAGGTAGTCCGCTCATCAGCGCGGGCGAACACCGTGGAACAGATGACGCGGGCGTTCCGCACCAACCTCACCGCGCTGTCGCTGCTGGCGCTCGTGGTGGGGATGTTCCTCATCTACAACACGATGACGTTCTCCGTGGTGCAGCGACGTGGGCTCCTGGGACGGCTGCGCGCGGTGGGAATCACGCGGAACGAGCTGTTCGCGTTGGTGCTCGGTGAGGCGCTGGTGCTCGGCATCGTGGGCACCGTGGCGGGGCTGTTGCTCGGCATCCTGTTGGGCCGTGGGTTGGTGGGGCTCATCACCCAGACCATCAATGACCTCTACTTCGTGGTGAGCGTGCGCGGGCTGGCGCTGGAGCCCTTCACGCTGGCCAAGGGGATGGCGTTGGGGCTCGGCGCGACGGTGCTCGCGGCGCTGGTGCCGGCGTGGGAGGCCGCGCGCTCGGCTCCGGCGACGACGCTGCGGCGCTCGACGCTGGAGGATGTGTCGAGGACTCGTGCGCCTCGGCTCGCGTTGCTTGGAATCGCGGTGCTGGCGGTGGGCGTGGGGCTCTTGAGCTGGTCCACGCCGGCGCTGTTCCCCGCGTATGTGGGCCTGTTCGCCGTGCTGCTTGGCGCGGCGCTGTTGGTGCCGTGGGTGACGGAGCGGCTGTCGTTGTACGCGGCGCTACCGCTGGGACTTTCATTCGGACTGCTCGGGCGCATGGCCGCGCGCGGCGTGAGGACCAGCTTGAGCCGCACGGCGGTGGCGCTGGCGGCGCTGATGGTGGCGGTGGCGACGACGGTGGGCGTGGGGCTGATGGTGTCCAGCTTCCGGGGCACGGTGCTGTCGTGGCTGGAGACATCGCTCCAGGCGGATGTGTTCATCTCGCCGCCGTCGCTGGTGGCAAGGCGGGGTGGCGCCACGATGGTGCCGGGGCTCGCCGAGAAGCTGCGCGCGACACCGGGCATCGCGGGCAGCAGCACGTTGCGCGTGGCGCTGGTGCGTGCGGATGAGATTCCCACGGACCTGATCGCCGTCGACTTCAGCCAATCCCCGGCGCGGCCCTATCGATTCAAGGAGGGTGGCGACGAGGCCGCGGTGTGGCGCGAGCTGGATGCGTCGACGGACTCGCTCGTCGTGTCCGAGCCCTTCGCGTTCCATCGGCGCGTGAAGGTGGGCGACACGGTGCGGCTCTCCACGGACCGTGGGCCGCATGACTTCAAGGTGGCCGGCGTGTACTTCGACTACGGCTCCGACGTGGGGACGATGTTGATGCCTCGCGCCACGTATGACCGCTGGTTCGACGACCGGGGCGTCAGCGGCGTCGCGCTGTACGCGGCGCCAGGGCAGGACGTGGACGCGCTGGTGAACGTGGTGCGAGCGCGCGCGGGGGATGAGCAGGCGCTGTTGGTGCGGCCCAATCGCTCGCTGCGACAGGCGTCGATGGAGGTGTTCGACCGGACGTTCACGATTACGCAGGTGCTGCGACTGTTGGCCATCGGCGTTGCGTTCGTGGGTGTGCTCAGTGCGTTGATGTCGCTGCAACTGGAGCGCTCGCGCGAGTTCGCGGTGCTGCGCGCGATGGGGCTGACGCCGGGACAACTGTGGGGACTGGTGTCGCTCCAGACGGGGCTGTTGGGGTTGCTGGCGGGGTTGTTCTCCATGCCGCTGGGCGTGGGGCTGGCGTACATCCTGGTGCACGTCATCAACCAGCGTTCCTTTGGTTGGACGCTGCGGCTCGCGGTGACGTCGGAGACGTTGGGTCAGGCGATGTTGTTGGCGCTGGTGGCCTCGGCGCTGGCGGGGCTGTACCCGGCGTGGAGGATGGCGAGAGCCAATCCCGCGCTCGCGTTGAGGGAGGAGTGACGCCATGAGCAACGGCCGAGGGCTCGTCATCGGGACAGCGGTGGTTCTGGTGGCGCTGGCGGTGGCGGCGTACTTCGTGACGCGCGAGACGGAGCTGCCGCCCCTGGCGCGGGGCGGGACGTTGACGGTGGCGTCGGCGCTCGGCGGGAGCGACGGTGGGATGGAGGGTTATGCGCGGGCCTTCGAGCCGCGTGAGTTCCACTTCCCCGAGGACCACGGTCCACATCCGGAGTTCCGCACGGAGTGGTGGTACTGGACGGGGAATCTGGAGACAGCGGACGGACGGGCGTTCGGGTATCAGTTCACGCTGTTCCGCAATGCGTTGTCGCCGACGGAGTCGCAGCGTGACTCCGCGTGGGGAGCGCGGCAGGTGTACCTGGGGCACTTCACGGTGACGGACGTGGCGGCGGGGCGGTTCCACGTCGCGGAGCGCTACAGCCGGGCCGCGCTGGGATTGGCGGGTTCGAGCGCGCGGCCGTTCAAGGTGTGGTTGGAGAGCTGGGAGGCCACGAGCGCGGGCGAGTCGATGTGGCCGGTGCGGCTGCGCGCGCAGGGTGAGGACGTGACGTTGGAGTTGTTGTTGGAGCCGGGCAAGCCGCCGGTGCTCGAGGGTGAGCGGGGGTTGAGCCAGAAGAGCGCGGAGCCGGGGAACGCGTCGTACTACTACTCGATGACGCGGATGCCCTCGCGGGGCACGGTGAAGGTGGAGGGGCAGACGTACGCGGTGACGGGGGAGAGCTGGATGGACCGCGAGTGGAGCACCAGCGCGCTGGGTCCGGACCAGGTGGGCTGGGATTGGTTCTCGCTGCAGCTCTCCGACGGCAGCGAGCTGATGTACTACCAGTTGAGGAAGAAAGACGGCTCGGTGGACCCGTTCAGCTCGGGGACGTGGGTGCCTCCGGTGGGTGCGGCGGACAGCGCGTCGGTGCATCTGACCCGGGACGATGTGGCGCTGTCGGTGCTGGGCACGTGGAAGAGCCCGCGCGGTGGGGAGTATCCGTCGCGGTGGAGACTGCGGGTGGCGAAGCTCGGTCTGGAGCTGACGGTGACGCCGAAGCTCGCGGACCAGGAGTTGCCGGTGAGCGTGCGCTACTGGGAGGGCACGGTGGATTTGGATGGCACCCGGGCGGGCCTGGCCGTGCGGGGACGCGGCTACGTGGAGCTGACGGGCTATGCGGACACACACGCCACCACGCAGCGACCGGAGACCCGGGCCCGTGGGACGCCAGAGACTCGCGGCGGCAACTGAGGTTGTGCATTACGACAGACACGCGCGGACCTGTCGGACCTGCGTGCTAGGCCCAGTCGAGTGCTCCTGCAGACGAGCACTCGGACCTGGAGGCCTGAATGTCGCCAAGGTGGGGAGCGCTGCTGCTCGTGGGGCACCTTGTCATCGGGTGCGCAACGCCAAGGGTGGTACGGCTGGATACAGGAGAAGGCGAACCCATTGTCTACGCTCCACCGAGGAGCGTCACTCCCATCGCCATCGATGAACAGTCTTTCGAGAAGGCTCTACTCGGGTTGATTCTGGAGATGCGCTTCTCCGTTGCCTCGGATGAAGTGAAACGCCCTCGCATCCGATGGGCCTCTTGGGAGAACGGTGCGTCGGGTTCTGAGCGAACCCACCGCGACTATCAGAGCTGGTGCTCCCAACAGGGCAGTCCCGACGAGTGCCTGACGCTTCTCGGCGGAGGTTTGAACCTCTTGGACAAACAAGCCCGTCGGGACCTGGCACTCAGCTTTGCCTGGGACGGTGTCTGGGAGGGAGTCCAGCACTCCGTGAAGGAGGTCGTACATCCACTGGCCCTCAAGGCGATGCTGACTTCCGCACTCGCGGCCTACATGCTGTTGGTCGTCATGCCCGAACCTGTCACGAAGCTCGTGGCGCTCGCACTGACCACCTACTTCGTCGCGTACCTGGGTCTGGAATCGTTCTTCGACCTCGTGGATGGATGGCGACGATTGTCCATGGAGTCGGAGCAGGCGATGTCATTCGAGGAACTCGAGGACTCGGGACACCGCTTCGGCAAGGTCATGGGAAGCAACGGGGCTCGCGTCATCATCATGGCGCTGACGATGGCCTTGGGCGGTGGCGCGGCGAACATGGCGTCGAAAGGGCCCATGTTGCCTGGCTTCGCGCGTGCAACCCTCGCGGCGGAGACGAACGCGGGTATCCAGCTTTCCGCCACATTCGCTGGGGGTGTTCGGTCCATCTCCCTTGCCGAGGGAGTCATGACGGTCGGGCTGGCGCCTCACGCCGTCGCCATGGTGGCGCGCGGCCCGGAGAGTCGGGGCGGGCCCCGAGCAAGCGAGTCCACTTCGACCGACCTCCTGCAGAATCAGAAACCCCAGCTCCTCGCCGCCGAGTTGGAGCTTGCGCAGCGACTTGGCGTCCACCCCACGAGCGTCACGAGCCTCGAGTTCCTCCGCTATGTGAACGAGGGACGAATCAAGTGGGTGGTCACGCAGGAAGGAACACTGCGAATCGTCCCACACACCTGGCGAAGAACTGAGATCTCACATGCCGTCGCCAGTGAGGGCCGACCTGTCCTGGCCGCAGGGGAGGCAGACATCGCGGTGCACGGCTCTACTCGCATGGGCATCGAGATTACGCCCCACAGCGGGCACTTTCTGTATGGTGCATCCTCGGCTCGGAGCGCCCGGGCCCTGGAGCTTGGAAAGCAGGCCTTCGCCGAGGCCGGAATCATCTTCCCTTGATGGTGAGAGCCATGAGTCACCCTCGCGACCTCTTCGACGCCGTTCTGGCCAAGCCGACTCAGGAGGTCGCGGCGTGGCTCGAAGGTGTGACGATTGGCGAGCCCGTCGACCAAGAGGCCTTCAACTGGGAGGTCTTCGCTTTCACGATGGCGACACGGGCCGGCGAGGAGCGGAGTCTCCCGTGGGCTCGGATTGCACTGCGGACATACGAAGCACTCGCCCACCGTGCCCGGGCACGCGCCGCGCACTCGTTCTGGCTCTCCGCCATGAACCTGCGCGCACGCCTCATCGAGGACCTGGGTTCGCGCCAAGGGGACACCATCCTGGACCCTGAAATCGTCAGGGAGTGGTTCCAGCGCGTGGCCACCTTGTCCCCACAAGACGCACAAACCCTGCTGGCCTCGCCAGACCTCCAGGCGCTCCCCCGAGAGAAGCTGCTCCTGCTTCGGGACATCAAGAACGCACTCAACATCCTGTCTCGAATCGCCGAGCCAGACCTCACACGACGGCACCCCGAACTGCAGGACTGGCTGATGCTGCGGGCTCGGCTTCCATGACACACGCGGCGGTACAGGCAGCCCAACCAGGCTGAGCTGACAAACACTCGCATCCAAAGCCTAAGGGCAACGTGTCAAGGTAGGGCATTTGTCCACTGCCCGGCCTGACTGTTGACCTGCCCGTTCAGGGTGCAGGAGGCTTGAGACCGATATCGCGTGCGCCCATGGACAACACCCATACTGGAAAATCTACCCCAATCTCCGACACCATCGGCTGCATCACCGTGCTGGCTGTGGTTCTGGGGATTGGCTACTTCGCCTTCCTGGGGGCCAAATCAGCCTGGGCATCGCATACCGCTAAAAAAGGCCCCACTCCAGAGGAGATACAGGCGAAGAAAGATTTGGATCTGCTGCGAAGCCGCATCGATATGCTTGAGGCAGCCCACACGCAAATGCAGGCCGAGATGCGTTTCGCAGCGAGTGCCGCCGAGAGTGCGAAAACCGCATCCTTCACTCCTGGCTCTGCTGGATATCAACTTGTCCAGTCGAAGACTGGCACATTCCTCGTCAGGCTCGACAAGGTCGCTCCGTACGCAAACGGGCAGCGCTTGACATTCCAAGTCGCCAACACACAAAGCATAACATATAAAAACCCCACTATCACCGTGACATGGTCGACCGCTGCTCCAGAAGTCACGGAGTCCGAAGACTACGCGAAGGCGTACGAAACATGGACCGCATCTCGGCGAACGAAGACCGAGACTGTCTTCATAGAACTTCAGCCCGGATGGTGGTCGACATTCAACATCGTGGTTTCTCCCGCTACTGCGTCTGAAGTGGCCAACATCGATTTGGCGTTGACTGCGACCATCGTGTCGATTCCCATTCGCTAGTTTAGAGATTTAGGTTGAGCAACGCCTCAGCCAACACCCGCATGAGTCTGTCGCGCCTCCATGCCAGCACGTGGACCCTGGTCGGCCTCTCTGGCTACTCACCCTCGCCCTCCTCTAATAAGCCCACGAGTCCGCCGATGAGCCTGCCCGCGCTCTCTCAGAGCTTCATCGCCCTGCTCGCCATCAGCCACGGCGGCTACCTGGTCAGCAAGACCACCGACCACTCCAACTCGAAGCCCGCCTGATACACCGTCCACCGTATGCTCGGGCCCGCTCGTGACGCCGCGCGCCCGAGCACGGAGGAGCCGTGCCCAGACCCCTGGTCGACGTGGACTCGGCGCCCGCGTCCGCCTTCTGCCTCACCGACGCCCTGTCTCCCTCCACCTCTCCGTGGCACACCCACCGTCGCCACCAGCTCCTCTACGCCGCCAGCGGCGCCCTCCACCTCGAGGTCGCCGAGGCCCAGTGGCTCCTGCCTCCCCAACGCGCCGCCTGGCTCGCCGCCGGCACCCGTCACCGCGTCCGCACCACCCAGCCCGCCACCCTCTGCACCGTCTACCTGAAGCCCTCGCGCGTCCCCTCCGCGCCCCCGGGTGACTGCCGCGTCTTCGTCCTGCCACCCCTGGCGCGCGAGATGCTCCTCCACTCCACCCGATGGGGCCCCGAGCGCTCACCTCGCGACCCCATCGCCGAGAGCTTCTTCTCCACCCTCGCGCACCTGCTGTCCGAATGGAGCGCGGAGCCTCGCGACTGGCGGCTGCCTCGCGCCCGCACGCCCGAGCTCGAGCGCGCCATGGCCTACACCCTGGCCCACCTCGCAGGCCCCGTCACCCTCGCGGGCGCGGCGAAGGCCGCGGGCCTGTCCCAACGTACCCTCGCCCGCCGCTTCACGGACGAGGCTCGCACCTCCTGGCGCCGCTTCCTCCATGACGCCCGAATGCTGCGCGCCATGGAGCTGCTCGCGGAGGACGGCGCCCGTGTCACGCAGACGGCCTACGCCGTGGGCTTCGAGAGCCTCGCCGCCTTCACCCACGCCTTCACCGCCTTCACCCGCGAGCGCCCCCGCGACTTCCGTCAGCGCATCGCCAAGGGCACCACCCCGCTCCCCTCCCCTACCCGCCGCAAGCGACGCGGTTGACCAGACCATACACGCCGTAGCCCACCAGGTACGGCAGCTTCAGCTCCGGGAACGCCGCCACCGCGCGCTTCTCCAGCTGCCCGTAGTGCGTCGACGCCTGCTCACCGCACAGCTCCGGCTTGCGCGCCCCCAGCTCCGCCGCGTACCCCTCCACCAGCGTCACCATTCCATCCAGGTAGCGCCGCTGCGCTTCAATCACATCCATCACCGGCGCGCTGTCCCCCCGCCCACCATGCACCGTGGCGCGCGGCCACGCGGACAACTCCCCCAGCGCCGCCTTCCATGACGCCACGTCCGGCACCACCTTGCCCTCGCGCACCCCGCCCTCCAGCCACGCATGCGCGCCGTGGTGCACCAAATCCCCCACGATGAGCGCCTCGCTCCCCGGCACGTACGCCACCGTCTGCGTCACCGTCACACCCGAGTGCTTCAGCTCCGTCAGCTCCACCTTCGCGCCCCCTTCGAGCGGCAGCGAGTACGTCCCCGTGAAGGTGACGTCCACCGTGGCCTCGGCGGGATAGGTCTCCTCGGTGAAGGCCTTCGCCACGTTCACCCAATAGAACTTTTTGTACGCGTGCACCGCGGGAATCGCCTCCGCGGTGGCCTTGCTCGCCACCACCTTCGCCCCCACGCGCTGGAACACCGCCGCGCCGTTGAACTTGTCCGGGTTCGGATGCGTGATGACCACGTAGCGGATGGGATGCGCGGTGCGCGCGCGGATGTGCTCGAGCACCTGGGTCGCCTCCCCTTCCGTGAACTGCGCGTCGAACACCACCACCTCCGCGCCCGTGTCATAGAAGAACGAGTGCGTGTCGAACCCGCTCGCGTCACTCGTGTAGCGCTCGAGCCGCGCGTCCCCCAGGCCCGCCTTCGTCCCCGCGCAGCCCATCCCCAACAGCGCACTCAACATCCACACCACCGACCTCATCTCGAACCCACGCATCGTCATCCACCTCGTGCCGAAAGGCCGGACCCTCCCGAGGGCCCGGCGAACGATGCGGAAGATGCGCCAGCGGCCGTTGGCCTGCTTGCGCGCATCGGCCATCGATTTGCTCCCATCCGCCACGAGGCCGAAGACCCCCACGGGCCCCCGAGTCGTGCGGGCGCCAACACACCCCCACGCCAATGCCATCCACACCGACCGGGGACGTGGAGTAGGTTCCCCCCACATCCCCGGGAGGACCCACCTCATGCCGAAGACGAAGTACGTGCTGGCCCT